>CAZEMI010000131.1:0-17497 GCA_964513235.1 uncultured Acidobacterium sp. | reverse complement strand
CCTCTACGAAATGCTGACCGGGAGGCCGCCGTTCGCCGGCGACAACCTGCTGTCGATCTCGCGCGCGATTCTGGAAGCTGACCCGCGTCCCCTCCCCGGGCCGGCGTCCGGCGTCCAGGGCGTGGTCAGCCGTGCGCTGAGGAAGGCTCGGGAGCACCGGTACCAGTCGGTCACCGAGCTCCTGAGCGAGCTGCAGACCGCCACACGCGCCGCCACACAGGGCGTCGTCCCGAGCCAGCAGGCTGTGCCCTCCATCGCCGTGTTGCCATTCGCCGACGTGAGCCCCCAGAAGGATCAGGATTACTTCTGCGAAGGCCTGGCCGAGGAGCTGACCGACGCCCTGGCGAAGCTCGACGGCGTGCGCGTCGTGGCCCGCTCGTCGGCGTTTCAATTCAAAGGGCCGCAGGACCTCCGTGCGGTCGGTCGGATACTCAACGTGAAGACCGTGCTGGAAGGGAGCGTTCGCAAAGCGGGGAATCGGCTCCGCATCACCGCACAGCTCATCAACACCGATGACGGCTACCATCTGTGGTCCGAGCGCTACCACCGCGAGATGGACGATGTGTTCGCCGTGCAGGAGGAGATCGCCCGCACGGTCGTCGAGAAGCTGACACGCTGAAAGAACACTCGCGCTGGACGCCAGCTACATCCTTGCGCGCGCGATGCGCGCCTTGCCGCACATAGAGAAAGGGGTGCCGGAGCAAGCGATAGCCGAGCTGCAGGCGGTCGTCTTACAGCACGACGATCCGCCATGGCTTGGGTGGCTCGGGTATGCGTATGCCAAAGCCGGCCGGCGACAGGAGGCCCAGAATGTGGTGGCAGCGCTCATGGAGCCCTCCACCCACCGCCCCTACGTTGTGTCGATCGAAATCGCGCGCGTGTGTGTTGGCCTCGGAGAACTGAATGACGCGTTCTTCTGGCTCGAGAAGGCCTATCAAGGCCGAGAAGCCAACTTGGCGTAACTGCAGGTAGACCCGGGCTTCGACGCCCTCCGCCCGGACCCCCGCTTTCAAGACCTCCTCCGCCGCATGAAGTTTCCAGAGAAGCCAGGAGACCCCGGTCCACCCTCCGCCACTACTGGCCCTCCACGTACGGCGTGAATGTAGGAGATGAGGCCGTCAAACGGATTCTTGCTGGAGGGCGTACTGGACCGCCTCTTTGAGCGGCATGGCACGTCCCTCGGACCATGCGGCCTGAAAGGTGCGTTCATCCATGAGCGTGCGCGGCATCGAGGGCATCCGCGATCTGGAACGCGATCTCCAGGACCTCAGCCACGCGCAGCGGAACCTCGCCAATCTTCGCCGGCATGCGGTCGACCTCACCATGACGAGGTGGCCAGAATTTGCAGAACCATGCCTTTGGAACGTCTGGAACTTTGGAACCCCTGGAACCCTTGGGGTTACAAGTATCTGAGTAGCCGTACGAGAGCGTCGTAGATCGAACCAGCGAGGGACTGCACGAGCGGCGACACTTCACCGGAGTCCATCGACTCGGCGACCGTCACCGGATCGGTCAGCAGCAGCCAGACCGTGGCGCCCGCCACGATGGCCGCAAACAGCCCGATGATGCCGACCAGGCTGAATAACCGTCCGCCGATGCCCGAAGGCTTTCGCTGTCTTGGGACGTCCATGACAAGAACTCGCTGGGATCATAACCCTGAAGCGGCGAAGCCGCGCCGAAGGCGAGCAATGGATCAGTTGGACGGAGCACAGACCTAAAGGTTCAGACGACCAGGACGAGCTTGCCGAACTGCTCCCGCGCCTCGAGGCGGCGGTGCGCCTCGGCGGCCTCGGCGAGCGGGAACGTCTTGTCGACCACGGGGCGCAGCTCGCCGGCGAAGAAGAACTGTGCGGCGCGCAACAGCTCGCCTTTCCCGCCCATGTAGGAACCGAGCAGGGAGAGCTGCCGTGAAAAGAGCACGCGCAGATCGATCTGCGCATCGTGGCCGGTGGTGGCACCGCAGGTCACGAGCCGGCCGCCACGGGTCAGGCTCCTGAGGCTGCGCTCCCACGTCGCGATGCCGGCATGTTCGACCACCACGTCCACGCCCCGGCCGTTGGTGAATTCCCTGACCTTCGCAGGGAGATCCTGCGTGGTGTGGTTGATCACGTCATAGGCGCCGAGCTGCCGCGCCCTGGCCAGCTTCTCATCGGTGCCCGCGGTGGCGAACACGCGCGCACCGTGACGCCACGCAATCTGGATCGCCGCCTGCCCGACGCCGCTGCCGGCGCCGAGCACCAGCACGTCTTCGCCGGCGCGCAGCCTGGCGCGCGTGATCAGCATGTGCCACGCGGTGAGAAACGCGAGCGGGAACGCGGCCGCTTCGACAAAACCGATCGCGTCGGGGATCGTGATCAGGTTCTGCGTGGGCACCTTGACCATCTCGGCATAGCCGCCGTCGCTGCGGTAGCCGAGCACGTCGTACTTCGGACATTCGTTGTCACGCCCATCGAGACAGGCCGCGCAGCGCCCGCACGAGATGCCCGGCTGCAGCATCACGCGGCGGCCCGCCGCGAACTCGCTGTTGGGCGCGCTGATCACTTCGCCGGCAACATCCGCCCCCGAAATATGGGGAAACGGGATCTGCACCCGCTCCATGCCGCGGCGCTGCCAGAGATCGAGGTGGTTGAGCGCGCACGCGCGCACCCTGACCAGAGCTTCGCCCGGACCGGGGACCGGATCGGCGGCCTCTTCGTACCGGAGTACGTCGGCCCCGCCATGTGCGTGAAAACGGACAGCTTTCATTCAAGAGTGCCGCAAACCAGGGAGAGCACTTACAGTCGGACAAGCCTGCTGACGTCACGAAGGCCGGTCAAGGGTCGATCGTCAACACCTGTGGCTGGCCAAGGCCCAGTGCAGGGAGTGAGTCGCCAATCTTATCTAAATCTCCCACGATCAGCGTCGTCATTTTGGCGGGATCGAGATATCGCTGTGCAGCCGCCGCCACGTCTTCTGCAGTGACTTGCGACAGTCGCGGCACGAACTGTTCGAAATACGAATCCGGGAGGCCGTGCAATGCCAGTTGTGCGACCGATCGTGCCACTTGTCCGGCGGTTTCGAACCCGCGCGGATAGCCCTTGCTCACCGACGCAAACGCGAGCGCCACCTCCTCCGCCGTCGCCGGACGCGACGCGGCAATGTCGCGGATCTCGTGCCAGGCCTCGGTGATGGCCGGCGCGGTGACGTCGGTGCCGACGCTGGTCTGCATGACGAATGGCCCGATGCCGCGCCGCAGGTTGAAGCCGGTGCGCACGCCGTAAGTGAACCCCTTCTCCTCGCGCAGGTTCAGGTTCAGGCGGCTCACGAAATCGCCGCCGAGAATCGTATTGAGGATCAGCAGCACGGGATAATCCGGCGTCGAGCGCGGCGCGCACGCGTGGCCGATGCGAAGCTCCGACTGCGCCGCGCCGGGCCGCGCCACCACGCCCAGCGTCACTTCCGGCGCCGCCGGCGGCGGCGCCAGCGCCACGGCGCGATCGATGGTCATCGGCGAGCTCGGCGCGCGCCAGTTCTCGAACACCGCGGCGGCGCGATCGAGCAGGTCTTCCTCGGATCGGTCCCCGACGATGATCAGCGTCGACCCGGAGGGCGTGAACATCGCCGCGTGCAAGGCCCGCGAGTCGTCGACGGTGATGGCGTTCAACGACGGTTCCGAACCAAGCGACAGGTGACCGTACGGATGCGCGCCGTACAACACCCGCGCCAACGCGCGATCGGCCATCGCGCCCGCGTGGTCCTTCAATTGACGCAGCCGCTCCAGCCTCAGGTTGCGAATGCGGTTGAAATCGTCGTTGGCGAGGTTGGGTTCGGTGACCACCTCGTGAACGAGCCGCAGGCCGGTGTCGAGAAAGCGATCGAGCGTGGTCATCCCGACCACCACCGCGTCGACGCCGACGTCGAGGTCGAGTTCCCCGCCGATGCGCGCCACGCGATCGGCAACGTCGAGCGCCGTCTGCCCGCGGCTGCCTTCGTCGAGGAGGCCCGCGGTGATCGACACCAGCCCATGCGCGTCCGCGGGATCCACCGCCGATCCGCCGGGCACGAGCAACACCACCGCGGCCACCGGCACCGAGCGATGTGTCACCGCACGCAGCTCGAGGCCGTTGGGCAACGTCCTGCGGACAATGCGGGGAAAGTGGAACGGACGATCCACGCCCGGAACGGGCAGGCGGCTGCGATCGACCGTGCTCACGAGACGTGGACCCCGACGGCGCCGGGCAACGCCAGCTCTCGCCGCCCGCGCGGCACCACGCTTAGCGATACTGACGGCGCCTTGGCCAGCCAGCTCGACACGGCCGAGGCCACGCCTGTGCTGGTCACGTTCACATACCGCTGCCGATCGCGCTCGAAGTAGCCGGGGTCGCCGACGAAGGTGTTGTAGGCGTTGAGCTGATCCGACTTGCCGCCGAAGCCGCCGATGGTCTGGAGGCGATAGATGAACTGCGCCTCGGTTTGCGCGAGCGCGCGCTCGAGCTCGGCGTCGGTCACGCCGTCGGCCGCAACGTGCGCCACCGCCGCGCGGATCGCCGCTTCCAGTTCGCCCAGGCTGACGCCGGCCGCGGCCGTGCAGGCCATCTGGAAGACGCCGCTCATTTCACGTGAATGCTGATACGCCGAGACGTCGGTGGCGACCCGGCGCTCGTAGACCAGCGTCTTGTAGAGACGCGACGTCTTGCCGTGCGCGAGCACGTCCGCCGCCACGTCCAGCTCGGCGTCGTCTTGCGCAAACATCGCCGGCGAATGCCAGCCGAGATACACCCGCGGTAACTCGACGCGATCTTCGAGTAGCAGCGTGGCGCTATCCGCCAGTGTGACGGTCGCGCTGACCGGCGTCACGGCCGGTCCCGGCGCGAGGCCGCCAAAGTATTTCTCCGCCAACTCGAAGGCCTGCGCCGTGTCGAGATCACCCGCCAGCGACAGCGACGCGTTGGCGGGATGGTAGTAGGTCTGAAAGAAATCACGGACCTGATCGAGTGACGCGGCGCGGAGATCGGCGGTGAAGCCGATGGTCGGCCAGTGGTACGGATGATCGGCTGGAAACATCGCCGTCGACAGCGCGACGGCCGCCAGGCCGTACGGCCGGTTCTCGTAATTTTGCCGCCGCTCGTTGATCACCACCTCGCGCTGGTTCTCGAATTTCTTGTCGGTGAGGGCGGGCAACAGGTGGCCCATGCGATCGGATTCCATCCACAACGCGAGATCGAGCGCGCCGGTCGGCACCACTTCCCAGTAGTTGGTGCGATCGGTACTCGTCGATCCGTTCACCAAGCCGCCGGCGCGCTGCAGCGGCGGGAAGTAGCCGTGGTCGTGATGCTCCGATCCTTCGAACATCAGGTGTTCGAACAGGTGCGCGAAGCCGGTGCTGCCGGGCCGCTCGTTCTTCGAGCCGACGTGATACCAGAAGCTGACGGCGACCATCGGCAGCTGATGGTCTTCGTGAACGATCACATCGAGTCCATTGGAAAGCGTGCGTTTCTGGTAAGCGATCTGCATCGTCCCGATCTTAGCCGGGGCTGGCACTTCGTGCCGGGGTCGGCAATTCGGGCCGGGGCTGTTGAAGCCGGAGCATCGCCCACGCGCCAAGCAACGGCCCAGGCACCAGCAACAGCGACGCCCATTGCCAGCTGGTGGCTTGCGCGAGCCGCGGCAGCGCTTCGATCGTCACCATCGTCAACAGGAAGCCCACCGCGGTCTGCAACGTCAGCGCGGTGCCGACGTGATCGCGCGGCGCGTGCTCGCTGACCAGCGCCGAGAACTGGGCGGAGTCGGCCACCACGGCGAAGCCCCACACCATGATCAAGGCGTAGAGCAGCCACGGTGATCCGCCGAACACCACGACCGTCAGCGCCGCGCAGGCGGCGCTCGCGATCATCGCCCACATCGCGACCCGCGCCTTGCCGATCCGATCGGCAATGTATCCGGCCAGCACACAGCCCGCCGCGCCGCTGCCGATGGCGAGGAACGCGGCGATCGATCCGGCCGTGGACGCGTTGCTCATGCCGGATGCGGCGAAGCTGGCCGCGGCAAACACCGCCACCCAGGTCCACATCGCATAGAGCTCCCACATGTGACCGAGATACCCGAAGGTGGCGAGCCGGGCGCCGCGGCTCGACAGCACGTTCCTGATCGCCTGCGGATCGAACGGCGCGGTGGCGGCCACGTTCGGGCCGTCGCGCACCGTGACGAGCACCAGCGTGCCGCCAATGGCCGCGAGCGCGGAGACCAGCAGCATCGGTTGCCGCCACCCATCTGAGAACACGGCCGTGAGTAGATGCGGAAAGGCCTTGCCAAGCGTGAGCGCGCCGATCAGAACGCCAAGCGCCAGGCCGCGCCCTTCGCGAAACCAGCCGGCGGCGATCTTCATGCCCGGCGGATAGACGAGGGCCAGCGAGGCGCCGGTGAGAAACCGCAAGCCGACCACCGCCGCCGCGCCTGGCGCCACGAGCACGGCGGCATTGGCGAGCGCGCCGATGATCGATCCGATGAACATCAGCCGGCGCGCGTTCAGGAGGTCGGCCAGATTGGTGAGCGCGCTCAGCAGCGTGCCGGCGACAAATCCCGCTTGCACGGACATGGTGAGCCACGCCGCATTCTCCGGAGCGATGTTGAAATCAACGATGAGCAGCGGCGTGACGGCCGTGGCCGAGAACCACAGCGTCATGCCGAGAAACTGGGCGACCGATACCACCGCCAGCATTCGCCACGCGGTCGATCTATCGCTCAATCAGAATCCCGGCAAGCCGTGCCGCTCCCGGCAAGCCGTGCCGCCCCCGGCAAGCCGTGCCCTCCCCGGCAAGCAGTGCCATCCCCGGCAAGTATCGTTTCCCCGGCAGCTATTTGACCTGTATCAGCGGAATCTTTCCCTTGTTGGCCACCGCGTTGCGATGCGCCGCCACCGCCAGCTGCGCCATCACGGCTTCGGCGAGCTCCATGAACGCGCGCGAGCCCACCGAATCCGGCTCGGCGATGACGAGCGGAATGCCGCGATCGCTGCCGATGCGGATGGGCTCGTAGAGCGGCAGGCGGCCGAGGAACGGCACGTTCAACTGCGCCGCGATCTGCTCACCGCCGCCGTGTCCGAAGATCTGGGCGACGTGATGGCAGTTGGTGCACTCGTGGAAGCTCATGTTCTCGACGAGCCCGAGCGTGGGGATGTTCAGCTTCTGATACATGCGGACGGCGCGGCGGCTGTCGGCGAGCGACACCTGCTGCGGCGTCGTCACCACGATCGCGCCGGCGGCCGGTACAGTCTGGCTCAACGACAGCGCCACGTCGCCGGTGCCCGGCGGCATGTCGACCACCAGATAGTCGAGATCCTTCCACGACACTTCCCGGCAGAACTGCTGGATGGCGCTGTGCAGCATCGGCCCGCGCCAGATCACCGGCGCGTCGTCCTGCGTGAGAAAGCCCATCGACACCACCTGGAGGCCGTATTTCTCGGCCGGCCGGATGTGCTTGCCGTCGGATTCGAGCTGCGCCTGGAGGCCGAGCATGATCGGCACGTTCGGTCCGTAGATATCGCCGTCGAGGACGCCGACGCGGGCGCCGCTCTTCGAGAGCGCCACGGCGAGGTTGATCGCGACCGTCGTCTTGCCGACGCCGCCCTTGCCGGCGCCGACCGCGATCACATTCTTGACGCCGGGCAGTGGCGGCTTGCCGTGCTCAGGTGCCGAGACCGACCGCACCACGAATCGCGATTGCACGTCGACGTTGGCCACACCAGGCAGCTTCGCCACCGTCTCGCGCGCCTCGGCGGCGAGCGCCGCGCGCTTGGCCGGCGACGGGTTGGAGGATTCGATGGTGAAGACCACGCGATCGCCGTCGACGCTCAGGTCCTTGACGAACTTGAGCGCCACGATGTCGGCGTGCAAGTCCGGGTCCATGACGGCCTTGAGCGCATCCAGGACCCCTTCGGGTGCCATAAGAAATTCAGCTTACCACGCGCATGAAATTGGTAAACTCCGGCGTCCCCCAACAAAGTCCGCCGAAGCGCCTGGCGCGAAGGTGGAAGCGAAGGAGACTCAGCATGGCCGACGCGACGCCCGGAAGTGCGCCCTCGAGCAACCGTAACGTGATGATCGTGCTGTCGTACCTGTGGCTGCTGGCCCTCGTGCCGCTGCTGACCGAGAAGGACGACAAGGAAGTGCAGTGGCACGCCAAGCACGGCCTGGTGCTGATGGTCGCCGAGCTCTTCGTGTGGATCGCCATCAGCGTGGTGTTGAGCGCCATCCCGGTGGTCGGCTGCATCGGGTTGTTGTTCACGCCGCTGCTGATGCTCGCGGAGCTCGTGCTCCACGTGATGTGCATCGTCAAGGGCATCAACGGCCAGCGTTTGATCATCCCCGGCCTGAGCGAGTTCGCCGACAAACTGTAAGCCGTCGGCAACGCGATGAAGAGACGTGTGTGGGCGGCGATCGCGATCGTGCTGATCGTGATCGCGCTCGATCTGCGCCGGCCGCCGTCCGATCAACTGTCCACCCGCGCGGCCGTGGGCGCCATTCATGTGTATCAAGCCACCTTGTCGCCGCTCTACGATCGGCTAGGCGTGCGCTGCCGCTTTACGCCAACGTGCAGTCATTACGGGGAGGCCGTCGTCGGCCGGTATGGGGTGATTCGCGGCGGCTGGATGGCGGCGAGACGGATTCTTCGGTGCGGGCCATGGACCGCCGCGGGAACTGTCGACATGCCGCCTCTCTGACAGGGTTCCAAGGGGTTCCAAGGGTTCCAGGGTTCCAAAGGCAGGGTTCTGTTGGGTTGCAAGGGTTCGTGCATTTGCAGAAATTGCGGCACGGTAAGCCCTCTCGCGCGGCATTTTTTGATCGCCGCCAGATCCTCGAAATCAAGATCGGGCGGGAAACATCAATTTTGGCACGCGGCAGCGGGCTTGCTCCTGCGTGCTGCATGGCTGGATGGAAAGACTTCCGCGAAATAGCCGCGTGGCTTGCCCTGAGCGAGGTCAAGGCGGCTCGACGCCTTGACCGAGTCGAAGGGCAGCACTCGGAGCAACTTAAGACGCGCGTTTACACGTTCCTCGACTGGGCTTGATCCGGTTCGGTGGACATCTTCCGAAAGGTGGATACGATGTCCAGAATGGCAGACACACGCAGTCGCCGACCCCGCCGACGCTTCACGGATGAATTCAAGCAGCAGGCCGTTCGTTTAGTCTTGGACGAGGGCAAAGGCGTGACCGCCGTCGCCCGCGAGCTCGATCTGGTGCCGTCGGCGCTGGGCCAATGGGTCAGGCAGGCGCAGGCCGATCGCTCGAAGGGCCGCACCGGGCTGACGACGGCCGAGCGCGAGGAGCTGGCGCGGCTCCGCAAAGAGAATCGGATCCTCCAGGAGGAGCGCGAAATATTAAAAAAAGCCGCGGCCTTCTTCGCGAACCACCAGCGATGAGATTTGCGTTCATCGCCGCGGAGAAGGCCCGGCACACCGTGACCATCCTCTGTCGCTGCCTGCAGGTGACGCCCAGCGGCTTCTACGCGTGGGTGAAGCGTGGGCTGTCGATGCGCGCGAAGCGCGATCTGGTGCTCCGCACGAAGCTGCGCGCGTTCCATGCCGCCAGTGGGCATCGCTACGGACGCCCCAATCTGTGGAAGGACCTGCCGGAGGATGGCGAAGCCGTCAGCGAGAAGCGCGTGGCCAGGCTGATGCGGGAGGAAGGGCTCCAGGGCAAGATGCGGAAGCGGTTTAAGCAGACGACCAACAGCCAGCACGACGACCCGATCGCGCCGAACGTACTCGACCGCGATTTCACGGCCGCCGCGCCGAATCAGCGCTGGGTCGGCGATACCAGCGAGTTCCTGATCGGCGACCACGGCAAGCTGTATCTCGCGGTGATCCTCGATCTGTACTCCCGGTTTGTCGTCGGCTGGGCAATCAGTGCGGTCAACGACGGCCGGCTCACGCTGAAGGCCCTCGAGATGGCGGTACGGCGGCGATGCCCCGAGCCGGGGTTGCTCCATCACTCGGATCGTGGCTGCACCTACACCTGCGAGGACTACCAAAAGTACTTGGCGTCACACGGCATCACGTGCAGCATGAGTCGTCGGGCCGACTGCTACGACAACGCGGTGATGGAGGCCTTCTTCTCGACCGTCAAGCGTGAGGAGGCCGAGCGCTTCCCGAGCTACAGCGACGCGAAGATGGCGTTGTTTGACTACCTCGAAGTGTTTTATAACCAACGACGTCGTCATTCGACGCTCGGCAAGATCAGTCCGGCCCGGTTCGAGCGCGAGGCAGCAGCATAGCTTTCAAGACGGGGGCGCTAGGCGGCTCCCACGGTCAGCATCGTGCTTGACCCGACCGCCGCCGATCGCCCTGATGGCTTTCTTTGGACGGTGTGAATTGACCGACGATCGACTCAACTAACTTGTCCACCGATTCGGATCAGGCCCAAAGCGCACTCCACGGCTTGAGCTTTAGCCGACCTTGCGGGCGCCATCTCCAAAGGCCCTCAGTAAATTGATGGCATAACAAAGGCGAGGATCATCGGCTCTTTGCATGAAATCGGGCATACCCTTGGACTTGAGCGAATGAAGTTATCGAGAGGCTTTCGCGCCGACCCTAAGTCAGGGGAGCGGCGTTTTCAATAATTGGATTTGACGCACACGATTGCTGCGAAGCTGTCGACACGCTCATAGGAGGCGGATACGATGTCCACAATGGCAGACACGGAGCCGCGGCCCCGCCGCTGGGCTTCACTGAATTCGAGCAGCAATCCGTACGCCTGGTGGTCGACGAAGGCAAGAGCGTCGGCGGCTTGACGTTCGGCGTTGCCGCAATTCGTTCGGGCAATTCGCCGGCATTGGTGCGTCGCGCGCCGCGACGATCAGAACCTGTGACCCAACAGAACCAAACCCCTTTGGAACCCTTGGAACCTTTGGAACCCTAATTTTCGAAGAGCGATCGCCCTTCATCCTTGAGAAGCACCCAACACGCATATGCCCCAAGAGCCGTGCCGAACGGGAACAGGATCAGGTTTCCCAGCGCGAGCGCCAGTGACATCAGCCGGGCCGACGGCCGATGGCGACGCAAGGTGCGTCCGATGAAGAGGTGAAGCGCGCCCCACACCAGCGCGATGATGGCGACCACGGCGATGGTGACCGCGGTGAGGCGCGCCGCCATCTCCGATCCAAAGCGGTTCGGGCCGGTGGATTCGGCAATCGCCGCCGCGCCCAGCGCCAGCGCAAAGCCGGCCAGCGCCACCAGCACGAAGATCGCGCCCCACACCAGATACAAAGTTGAGAGAAATTCGACGTGGCGCTTCACGGTAACTTCCGACCGCCCGCCGACCGGCCCGGAGGGCCGGTCAAGCTAGACAGGCCGGTCAGGAAAAATGACGCGCACGTTCACCCTCGTGCGCGGCCCGCGCGGCAACGACACGCTGAAGCTGAAGCGATCGCCGTGCGCGACGCCGGCCGGGACCGCCACCGTCAGCCGCTGCTGGTGCAGCTCCTGGCCGCGGCCGTCGCACGGCTCGCACGGGTCGCTCCACACCTCGCCGCGGCCGCCACAGCACGCGCAGGTGTGCGGCACGTTGACGTCGAGCGGCACCATCGCGCCGGCGCCGGCTTGATTGGCGGAAATCGTGATCACGACGTCGGTGGCCTGCGTCGGCCCTTCGGGCTCGACATGATCGCGGCGGAAAAACTCGATCGCCGCGCGAGACGAAGGAAAGTCAATGGCCACTTCGTCGGCAAACGACCGCCGATACGCCCGCTCGTGGGGCACGAGCGTTTCGAGCGCCACACGCGACGCGCCGAATCGACGGGGACGGATCACCTTGCAGCCACGATAGAAGCCGGTGCAGAGCTTGTCAAGAACAACGCGTGTTAGGATGCGGAGATGGCGGCGAAAGAATGCCCGATGTGCGCCGAGTTCATGCGACTCGAGACGCGCGAAACCGTGTCACGCGTGCCCGGTACGACGCAGGAAGTCAAGACGCCGGTGCGTGAGTGGGTCTGTCCGGAGTGTGATTACTTCGAAGAGGCCGAAGGCGGCGACAGCGAGAGTTAGCGCGCGCCGAGCGTGAGCAGCACTTCCTTGCGGATCGCTTCCTCCGCTTCGTCGAAGTTCAGCGCCGTTTCGCACTCGTCGCAGAGCACCTCGATCACGCCAGGCTTGCTCTCCTCGGAGACCTCGACACGCGCGTCGTCGAAGTTCACGACGTGCATCTGCAGCGTTTTCACGAGAAAGTTACGGGCGTTCCCGCAATTCGGACACGTCAATCCCACTAAGTGAGGCTCCTTGAACCTACAAAATTGTATGGGATGCCCGAGGGCATACGCAATGCAATTCGGTCCGCGCTAGGCAGATACGGCCTTTTGCGGTGCTCGCACCGCTGAAACGCGCCTCAATACGTGCGCGCCGCTGCTGCCCTGCCACACCATCCGACCCGTATCGTCCGGGGCGGCCATCAGGGTCGGCAGAGCTGGGGGCAGCACCCGGCCGAGCGATCCGCGCTGAAGGGCGACCTTACCCGCGGTGACGGTACCCGCGAGATACAGGCGGTCGCGCGCCCGCGTCAACGCCACGTAGAGCAGCCGCTTGGTCTCCTCCACCTCTTTTTCGTCGTCTCGATCGCCGGCGCTCTCGTGGTCGCTGATCGTCACCTGCGGCTCGCCGCCCTCGTCGTCATCATCGGTAAAGGGCGCCGGCGCCACGCGCACGTCGTCTCGAGTGCCGCCGCTGCCCTTGCCGATGTTGACGAGAAAGACCACCGGGAACTCGAGGCCTTTGGCCGCATGCACCGTCATCAGGTTCACGGCATCGGCCGCATCGATGATCGCGTTGGATTCATCGCCGCCGGCCACCAGGCCGGCGAAATAATCAGACAGACGGCTCAACGTCGCGTAGCCGCGGTTCTGGATGCGGCGAATCAGGCCGCGAATCTTCTTCAAGTTCTCGCGCGCCTGCGCGAAGCCCGGTCCGGCGATCTCGACGGCGTAGGCCGACTCCGCGAGCACACGATCGATCAACTCGGCGGCCGGCCATTGATCCGCGAGATCGATCCACGTCCCCGCTGATTCGCGGACCAGGTGCAGGCGCTCGCGATCGTCTTCGGCGAGGAATTCGGCCGCGGCGGGCAGCTCGCCGGTGATTGCGCCGGCAAGATCGGGCGCCAGGATCTTCAAGCCTTCGTCGGAAATGCGGACGATGCGTGAGCGCAGCAACGCGGCGGCCCTGAGATTTGAAAACGGATCCGCGAGGTAGCTGACAAGCGCGAGCACGTCCTTGATCTCTTCGGCGTCGAAGAAGCCGAGACCCTTGTAGACATAGTACGGGACGCCGCGGTTCGCGAGGGCCGCTTCGAACAGCGCATGGCTCTCACGCGTGCGGAACAGGACGCCGATGTCGCCGGGGCCGATCGGACGGCGCACACCGGTATGGCGATCCCGAATCATCGCGCGCTCCTGCAACAGCCGGGCAATCTCGCCGGCCACGGCCTCCGCCTGCGCGCGATCGGAATCCGCGGTGATCACACCGATCGCGTCGGTTTCTCGCGGCGTCTCCTCGATCACCGGAAACGCATCCGTGTCGGTATAGCGGAACGCGTCTGGACGGTCGGCCTTGTCGATGGCAACGCACACGTCGTTCACGAACATCAGCAGCTCGTGCACCGAGCGGTAACTGCGGGTAATGGCCGCACGCGCCGGCGCTTCGGGCCGCAAGGCGTTCACGAACTCCGCGGCGGCATCGAGCACGGTGACCTCGGCATCGCGGAAACCGTAGATCGACTGTTTGCGGTCGCCGACGATGAAGATCGAGGGAGGGATGGGGCCGTGGTTGAGCCCTTCACCGGCGGCCCAGGCGCGAACCAGTTCACGGACCAGCCGCCATTGGGCGCGGCTGGTGTCCTGGAACTCGTCGACCAGCACGTGCTCGTATCGCGATTCGAGCCGGTAGCGGCTGCGCGAGAACTCCTCCATCTGGCCCAGCAGCTTGAGCGTGCGTTCCAGGAGGTCTGGAAAATCGAGCACGCCATGCTTGTCGAGCGTGCGGCGATATTCGTCCTGGGCGATGGCGAACAACCGGCGGACGCCGCGGGCCAGCACCAGGTTGATGTCCTTGCGGAAGACCTCGACCGCGGCCTGCACGTGCGGTCCAAGGCCGAGCACGATGGTCTTGTGCCGCTCGTAGTCGGCCGTGGAGCGAAAGTGCGCTTTCGTATGGACGAGCCGCTTCCGCGGTTCGCCCTTCTGTGTAAGCACCAGGTCGGAGAGTCGATCGAGCAGGCCGCGCAACCGCGCCGGCGGCAGTCCGTCGGCTCCCATCAACTGTTCGATCTCGAGCGCGAGCAGGCCAAAGCCCGCAACGTTCGGCCCGCTCGCCACAAAGGCGCGGACCGACGACCCTTCGCTGCCGCTTAATCCGTGCCTAATCGGTGTCAATCGGTGGCCAATCGAGGCGATGGCGCCGCGCAGCGAATGCTGCAGCCTCGCGCACGCGGCGGCGACGCTCATGTCGCGGCCGCGCACAAACCGATTGAGGGCGTCGCGCGCCACCAGCCGTCGATCGAGCAGCGCCGTCAGCGCTTTCCGCAAGCGCGGTTCGCCCAGCTCGGTAAACAGCAACGCCACGTCCGGGTCGTCGAGCGAGACGCCGCGGCCAATCGCCACGGCGCTATCCAGCGACGCCTCGATGAAGCGCGGCGTTTCGGTCTCATCGGCGAGGTCGAAGCCGGGATCGACACCGGCCTCGAGCGGGAATTCATGCAGCAACGCGAGGCAGAACGCATCGATGGTGCTGATGCCGATGTCGCCGAACCCGTCGCGGATCTCGCGCCAGCGGGCCGGGGAGATGCCGCCTTCGCGGTGCCGCTGCCGCAGCGTCGCCATGACGCGTTGCCGCATCTCGGCGGCGGCTTTGCGGGTAAAGGTGATGGCGAGGATGTTTCGCGGCGACACACCCGCTTCAAGGAGGCGCACGTAGCGATCGACGAGCACCCGCGTCTTGCCGGTGCCCGCGGACGCTTCGAGCGCCACGTTGCGCAGCGGATCCACGGCCAGCCGCCGCGCCCGCGCATCGGGTGTTTCGACGGCCTGCGGTGAGTCGAAGTTGAGGCGGGGCTGATCAGACACCCTCACCCTCCGTGTCCTCCGTCTTCGTCTCCGTGTTCTCGGAAGGTTCCAGACCACCTACGGTGCGGCACACAGCGGTGAATCTGCACATGGTGCAGAGATTCTTCGTCTCGGGCGCAGGTGGGTAATGCCCGCGCGCAATGTCGTTCAATGCCGCCACCAGGCGATGGCTGGCCGATGTCGTCAAATCTTCGAACAGCTTCCCCCGCTCTTCGAGTGGCACCACTGCCTGCGGGCCCTCGAACGACAAATACATCGCTTCACTTGCGGTGATGGTGCGGCCGTGCTCCGCGGATAACATCTGGCTCACGCAGCGGCTGTAGATCGGCAACTGCAGCGCCGTTCGCCGATCGGGCACGTACTTGGTCTTGTAGTCGATCAACCTGAACGTGCCGTCGCCGAGCACGTCCACGCGATCGATCTTCGCCCGCAGCCGCACGGCGCGCGTCGTGCCGTCGTCGCCGGCAAACGTGAATTCGCCGTCGAGCTCGTACTCCATCAATCGCTCGCGGATCTCGACGCCACGTTCCGCTTCCATCGCAAACACGCGATCGGCAATGCCGGAGCCGACCGCCGAGCCGAGCAGCCGCGCGCGCTCGAGCGCCGCTTCGGCCGGCGACAACGATCGCAGGGCCGGCTCGGCAATCTCCTCGAACAACGCCCGCGCGTCGGCCATCTCGCGAGAGGTGATCCGGCCGCGGCCGCGCGCCTGCCATTCGTGGAAAAACGTCTCGAACAGCTCGTGCAG
Organism: uncultured Acidobacterium sp.; assembly: GCA_964513235.1. Lineage (GTDB taxonomy): Bacteria > Acidobacteriota > Vicinamibacteria > Vicinamibacterales > UBA2999 > 12-FULL-67-14b. Next base: position 1,666 of record CAZEMI010000131.1, on the reverse strand, counting down.
GAAGCGGCCGCGCTCGAGCGGCGAGCGCGAGTTTTCATCTGCAGGCTCTTCGGCGACCTGCAGCACGTTGGCCACGTAAAACTGGAACGGGCACTTCATGTAGCGCTCGAGCCGGCTGACGCTGACGCGCGGCAACGTCCACGCGCCCGCCTGCCCTTCGAATCGCGTGCGATCCCGCTCCGCGTTACGGGCGCGGGCCGCGGCCCACGCCGATCCGTCGGCCGCGGGGTTGTCGATCAGCGCCTCGTAACGGAAGGCGCGGACCGTGTCGTCGCCCGCGGCCTCGGTGGCCAACCCGAAACCCGGAACGTCCTCGATCAAAGACGACGGCTCGACCACGGCATCGGATTCGAGGGCGAAGGTGGAGAGACGTGTCCGCCGCCGCGCCAGGCCGAGCAGGTCACGAAACACGGCGCCTGCCGATCGAACCTGATCCAGTTCCTGGTTGATGACCACCCGTTCGGGACGGGTCGGTTCCAGCTGCGCGATCAACGCGCGCGGATAGAAGATGTTGCGCCGCGGGCGCTCGGGCCACTCGCCCTCAACCAACCCCATCACCTGCACATCGTCAAATTCAGCGAAGCGCGCTGCCTGGGCGTCGACAATGCGAATGCCGCCGCGGCTCGCAGGCGTGGCGAAGGTTTGCGCGCCGATCCACCGCCGGACGGCGCCGGTCACTTCAACAACGGTGCCGGTGGCAGCCGGATCGTGACGCCGGTATGCGGCGGCGAGACCGTCGAGGGTGATTGTCACCGCGCCGCGCGCTCGGCGACGACGCTCTTGATGCGGCCGATCGTGTCGATCGAGGAACTGGCGTAGCAAATCGACTTGGTCCGCGAGAGGGTTCGGTTCCAGCAGCGGCGCCAGTTCGTTGGCGATCGACAGCGCGGCGTCCGCGGCCTGCCGCTCGATGCCCGTGAGCGTGCCGGTCAAGGCCGCCAGTCGATCGAGTCCGCCGAGATAGCGTTGGGCGGCCAGGCATTGGTCGAGCCGCGACACGGCCGCGCGATCGAGCTCGCCGCCACTGCCGGAGAAACGGAAATGCGGCTGGCGCAACAGCGCCATCAACGCGCGCCGGGTGAAGTTGGCCGCGGCGCATTCGAGCACCACGTCCACCGCCGCGGCATAAGGCTCGGCGGCCAGCGGCAAGGTGTCGAGGGCTTCGAACGGCAGGTCCGCGGCGTCAAACACCTCGCGCGCCAGGTAGAGATAGGGCAACGGCCTCGCCACCACCAGCCCGATCCTGTCGAGCGGCGGAACGTCCGCCGAAAGACTCTCGGCCTTCACGCGGCGAGCGACGGCTTCGAGCTCATCCTCGCGATCGCGATACTCCCATTCGACTCGCGTCGGTCGTTCGACCGCCGCTCGCTCATGGCCGCCTTCGGCGGGAACTACCAGCACCGGTGTGGGGCCGGCCGGCGTTGATGGCGCCTCTTCGATCTCAACAAACGCCAACCGCAGGCGATCGAGGTAACCGGCGTCGAGCACACCATCGGTCGCGAGCAGATCGAGGCGCTGAAGGCCGGGCTGCGTCGTGAACATCGTGACGTCGGCGGGCCAGAAGCCGTCGGGATCGAAAGGGCGATCGCCAACGGCGACCACCAGGTGTCGCAGGGGCCGCGTTGCGGGAACGCTCAGGATGTGCGATCGCGCCGCATGTTCGTCA
>CAZEMI010000130.1:0-5958 GCA_964513235.1 uncultured Acidobacterium sp. | reverse complement strand
GAATTTCTTGGGAATGGAGGCGCCGTCCGGATTTGAACCGGAGATGGAGGTTTTGCAGATTGGGCCGGGTTCGCTAACTTGTTGACTCGTCTTGCTCTCTGGTCGGCCCTACTCCCTCGTTTTGACCGGTGTTTGGGCGGTTCTGTTCCCAGATTGTTCCCCTTCCCGCGAGCCGAAGGCAGCGGCCGGTACACATCGACGTCCTTCAGCTTACCTCTAAGAGCCTGTAACAAAACCCTGACCGGCGTGACCGCTGCAGTTCGTCGCCCTACGCGAATCATGCGATTCGAGCGGTGTCTTCCCCACCGGTTCCCATTCGCGCCACCGCGCGGGCATGGGCATTGACTGTCACGTTCATCGCGAATCGAGACCGCCGGATTAGCATCACGACGGACGAACGCCAGCGAACAGTAACTCAAAAGGAGCGAGAGGGTCTGATCGAGGCCAACGACGTCGTGACGCTCAAAGCGTGGAACGCCGCGGCGCTGTCGAGCCTGATCAATGACCAGCACCGGCAGCGCCGTTCAGGATGTTGCAGCAGGTACGTTGCTACACGAGTGTGGGTTGAGTGGCCGCCTCCGGCCGCAGATCAGATGGCGCTTGCTCCCGCACTTGGCCCGATCGGGAGCCCTGCGGGTCGCGCCGGTGGTCAGTTCACCGCAGATGAACTTGAAACAGGTTGTGGTGAACGTTGGTCTTCACGTATGCGATAGTCGCGACATCGGCCGAAGGGCTGAAGCCTCTGACGCGTAGGTCGGCGTTGACGGATCCGCCGTCCATCAAATACGCACCCCGAATACCGGCGACGTCAGCGGATCGGATGCCACCGTCGGGAATGGTTGGGAGCATCTGACCCGGTTCGAGGGGAATGACGATGGCAGTGGCCGGGTCCGTACGCGCGGGCGCTCCGATCATGATGTACAGGTGGCGGCCGTCAGGCGCCCACTGTGGGATACAGAATCCGGCACACAGCCGTTTAGGCGGCCCGCCGTCAAGCGGCACCGCAAAGGACGCCATCCCTTCGCCTCGATCAGGCGCATTGCGGTCCGGCGATATTGTCAGCGGCGCGAACACCACCAACCATTTTCTGTCCGGTGAGATGGCCTGGAGCGAACTGATCGAAAACGGCACCACTTTGGTGCGACCCGAGCCGTCTCGGTTCATGCGGCCGATGTAGTTCGCTTTGCCATCAGAAAGCTTGAACACTATCTCGCCGCGACCGCCGAAGTGTGGCGCCTGTTCGCCTGTTGCCGCGATCCGTTGCGGCGGCACTTGGCGGTCAAGTCGGGCGAGCCAGAGCCCGGAGGGCATCCCAACGGGTTGAGTGGAGAATACGACCTCCGATCCGTCGTTCGCCACATCGTAGTCAGCGATCGCGAACCCTGTGAGCACAGCCTCGTGATGCGCAGACGACATGTGGTAACGCCAGAGGTCGGTCGAGGAGGCGCGCGAATCGTTTCGCAACAGGTAATACAAGTATTGGCCGTCCGCCGAAAACACTGGCCGCGTTGAGATCCCTTGTTTGACGTTCGGTGATGCGGTGCCGGACGACGTGATGGCCCGTTCGCCGTGAGCATCGCGAATCCACACGGCACTGTCCGACATGCCCACCGATGTGACCAGCGAACCATCAGGGAACACGGCGACGCCGTCTTCCTCATTCGGGCCAAACGTTATCTGCTCGAGTTCGCCTTCGGGGAAACGTTGTCGCCAGAGATGACGTTGACCATCGATCTCGACCGAGAAGTACATCCATCGTCCGTCCGGTGACCATGCCGCGGCTCCGCACCCGCCCAACGGTCCCACTTGTCGGCTTGGAGCACTGCCGTCAAACGGCACAAGCCGGCACGGCAGCCACGCTGAAATGTCACTCATCTCCACAATGAGCACGGACCGGCCGTCGGGTGAGGGGGACGAGTAATGCGCCATGGCCCGCTCGTGCACCGGAAAATAGATCTCGCGACGGTCCGCGCGATTGACGCGGCTCGTGACGATCCCCATGTGCATGCCGGTTCTAATTTCAGAGAACAAAATTCGATCGTCGTCGAGCCAGGTGACGCCGGCCGCATTAGGTAGCATCAACTCGGGCGGTCGGCCGCCGAGAGTAGGGACAGTGAAGGTTTGCCATCCGGGGACGCTGCCGGCCATCGTGAAGGTGATTCGAGCACCATCGCTCGAAAAGGCCGGACCGTACTTGTTCCCGCGCAGGTTGGTGAGCTGCACGGGGTCGCCGCTTGGTAATAGCTTTACCCAGATCTGCCCGGGCGTCAGGAACGCGCTGTCACCGCGAATGAAGGCCACCATCCGGCCATCGCGTGAGACTGCCGGCGCCATCGCCGAATCCGTGACATTCGTCAGCGGCGTAAACACCAATCTGAGTGGGACGTCACGCGCGGACCACGCAACGTACCCGACTGAGGCAATGATTGCCGTGACCGTGGCCGCCACCAGAAGTATCAATTTGAACCATTTCGCGCGCCGGATCGTTTCTGAAATCAACGGTACCGCTGTAGGAACGTTCGCTGCACGGATGGGCATGGAAGCGATTGCCGTCGAAACCGTCGCGTCGAAGACGTATCCCCGACGGGCAACCGTCCGGATCATTGGGTGTGCCTCGTCGTCGATCGCACGTCGTATTTCGAATAGGCATTGAGAGAGGGAGTTGTCCGTCACGGCTGCATTCGGCCACACGGCGTCGACGAGTTCGTTCTTGGATACGAGTGTGCCGGGGTGCATGACTAGATATCTCAGGACCTCGAAGGCCTTCGGCCTGAGCGGAATCTCCTGACCGTTACGGCGGAGGAATCCACTGTCGAGATCCAGACTGAAGTCCCGGAACCGATACTGCCGCTGACGTGCATCCGTTGCCAACGCGTCCCGAATGGTCAACACGCCTCCTCGCGGTCGAATGGGCGAACGTGTGCCGGCACTGAGCGAGGGGCCGGAACCAGCGAAGTATATCGGTGGTCGAAGCCGGTCCTAGCAGTCAGTCAGTCGAATTAACCGGGATATCAGAACTATTTAATGGTTCTCGAATGATTTGGAGCCAGAGAATCGCTAGCGTGTGCCCTCCTGGGCAGAACCCAGATACAGAACGGAGGGCAGGATGACACAGCTGATTCAGTGGAGCCGTTCGCTAAGGTTCGGCAGATGGACGTCGATCTTAGCTATCGCGGCGGTGGTGCTGGCGACCAGAGTGTGGGCGACGCCATCGGTGGGCTTTGTGGTCAACGAACTTCTGGCGTCGGGGGTCGCCGTGGATGGCATCAGCCAACACATGCAGATCAACAAGAATCCGAACGGCTCGAAAGCGCCGTGGCAATTACAGTTGCAAGTGCAGGGGGACACTGATCATTACTCGCAGCACCTCGTTCTCGCGCCCGGGGGTTACAGCGGGTGGCACAGTCATCCGGGCTTGCTCATTGGTACCGTCAAGTCCGGGCTCGTGGAGTTCTATGACGCAGATTGCCAGAAGCGAACTGTCGGAGCCGGGCAGGTCTACACGGAGAACGACGAAGTCCACGCCATCATCAACACCGGTTCGGTTGATGCTGATTTGTACATCAGCTACCTCGTGAAGCGTGGGCAACCCCGCCGCTTGGACGAGGCCGCTCCCGAGTGTGCGATCGATACACCTATCCCATAGCGCATCAATCTCGGTGCCCAGGAGGCCCTGGATGACAGGGCGTCTTTTGGTGATCGCGGGTCATTTCGAATAGCGAGTGGGGCGAAGGGCGGTATCCGCTCTTCGCGCCACCCGCCGAACTGGTGACCCATCTCGGGGCCTTCGCGGCTGCAGGCCGGTCAACCAGTTGCGGAAGTCGTCCCGCACAGCCAACCGACCGGCATTCGAACGCCTTACGCCGATCATCTTGCGTGCGCGCGCCTGCGCCGACGTCTTGCTGACTGCAGGCCCGCGTTCCTCGTAGCGAACGCCTTGGTGAGAATCTTGCAGCTCAGGTTCTGTTGGCAGACGTGAGCGGAAGGTTGGCTCGCGTGTCAGCGAGCGAAGGGTGGAGGCGCCGTCCGGATTTGAACCGGGGATGGAGGTTTTGCAGATTTCGGCAGGTTCTCTATCTTATTGATTCGTCTTGCTCTCTGGTCTCTGCTGTTCGCCGGTTTTACATGGTATTTGGGCGTTCGTGGACTGAAGTTGGACTGAAAGATGTTCAGCCATGTTCGCGGCTGGACTATCCATGAGTTCACCTCGCGTTCCACGTCGTACGCGGTCACCCGCTTGGATGGGGCCTGCCCCGGCAACGAGGAGAGCCCCGACGTGAACTACAGTCACCGCTGTCCCAAGCCTCGGGTACCGTGTGGAGCTGCCCTCTCCTCCACTCGGCCATCCAGCCTGTGCAGATGATTCACGTGGGAAATAGCCCTGTTGCATCATGCCAATCACTCAGTGTCTATGGAACTTCAAACGTCCAGACTCCTGCTCCGCGACTTCACGCTCGTCGACATCGACGCGGTGCACGCGTATCAATCCGACCCACGATACCTGGAGCACACTCCGTGGCGAACACGTCCCAGGGCGGATGTCGCTGACTTCGTCCAAATGATGGTGGAGTGGTCACTGGCGAGGCCACGAATCAGGTATCAGCTGGCAATCGTCCACGGCGCCGTGCTCATCGGCAGCTGCGGCATTCGACAATCCGCTCGGGATGCCATCGAGGCCGAATTCGGGTGTGAGCTCGCACCTGCCGCATGGGGACATGGCTACGCCGCGGAAGCGAGCCGCGCAATTCTTGCGTTCGGGTTTAGCGAGCTTCGCCTGCGGCGGATCTTCGCCAAAACGACCACCACGAACAGACGCGCGATTGCTCTCGCGCGGCGTCTCGGAATGCGTGAGGAAGCCAGCGCGCACCAGGCAGACCGCAGCGACAACACGGTCGCACTTGAAATCAGCTCACCCGCTCCGACAGCGTGAGCGATTCTCGACTCTGGCTGATCCGCCCGGCGTGATACCGGCACCGGCACCTAGATCAAGGCGAGCGCGCCAGCAGGATTACGTTCGCGAACGCTCCTCAGCGTCCGGACCCGCCAGCTTCTCCCGCTTCGCGTCGAATCTCTGCCCGAAGCAGCCCGTATCGATCGTTCTGCTGGATCGTGCCTTCGACCGACGCGCCGCGCCGCGGGGCCGGCGATGTTACCCGATCGTCGACTGGGTGGCGGGATGCCTCATCGCGCCTGTTTCGCGAACGCGTCTCCGATCTTCAGGCCGAGCGCAGACGTGTTCGCGTGCGCGATGTTGGACAGCACGGCGACGACGATGCCGCTGTCGCGCAGCGTCATCAACGACATCACCATCCCGCCCGCCAGCTCGCCGTTGATGCCGCCGCCGTTCGCCAGGCCGACGCGCACCAGATCAGACGGCGTCGAATAGGACGCCATCGTCCCCGCGCAGCACGCCAGGTCGCGCATGTACATCAGCCGCCTTCCATGCAGTGGATTGTCACCAGATCGTGGGACGTAGAACGTCGCGCGATCGCCAGGCAATGGCTGCGCGGGGGCTAAGCCGATCGGCCTGAAGATGACGTGGCGGATGATCGTGAAGAGCGGGAAGTTCTCTTCCGGCTCGCCGATGTGCTCCGGACTCCACTCCGCCGCCGAGTCAGCGCCGGTGTTGGTCAGCCCGAGCGGCGCAACCGCGGCGGCCGTGACCGCGGACGCTGCCGTGCCGATGTTGAATCGGGTATTCGGCGTGACCGGCGTCTGCGTGTCAACGTCCCTCCAGCCGAATCCTTCCGCCCAGACGATCGTGCCGCCGGCACCGACCGCCACCGAAACCCCTGGCAGGTTCTGCTCCAGGACGGCCGCGGCGTATTGCGGCGACGGCGCCGAATCGATGACCGATGGCACGTCCTGCGGCTGCGCGAACCGAGGCACGGTCACAGCGACCGCATGAGTTAGAAATGCCGCGAACGCCGCTATGAGGACGCCGACGGCAAGCGCGGT
>CAZEMI010000129.1:0-28268 GCA_964513235.1 uncultured Acidobacterium sp. | reverse complement strand
TCGCGATCTCGATGGCGTGCTTGATCGCTTGCTCGGGCGGTAGCGCGCCTTTCACCAATCGATCGGCGAGTGTCTGGCCCTCGAGGCACGGCATGACGAGGAAGTACGTGCCCTCGTGCTCGCCGACGTCATAGAGCGCGCAAATGTTCGGATGATCGAGCGCGGAGATGGCCTTCGCTTCGCGCTCGAAGCGCTCGCGCCGATCCGCATCGGCCGCGGCTTCATCGGACAGGATCTTGATCGCGACGGTGCGATTGAGGCGGCTGTCCTTGGCGCGATACACCTCGCCCATGCCGCCTGCACCGAGCGGCGAGATGATCTCATATGGGCCGAGCCTGACGCCGGCGCCTAATGCCATTGAAGTGCGGCGATTATAGCCGCGCGCTAATCCGCTGCGGCGGCAAAGAGCGGCGGGTGTTCGACAGGTTTGGCGGCATCCTGCCATGCTTTTGCGAGCGCAATCACATCGCCTTCGCGATACAGCTGGCCGGTGAACATCACGCCGGTCAGCTTGCGAGTGCCCGGCTGGATCTGCGCCCAGAGCACGCCTGGCAGGAGGGTGTGGCCCAAACCAGACGACGCGAAAAAGGCCAACAGGGAGCGACGATCCAATGTCATGGCAGACGCTTGAGGCTCGACCCTAGCATAGCAATGGCACGAAGATTTGGCCGCCGGTTCGGTATAGAGTGACCGGCGGAGGAGAACGGTATGCAGCGTCTCATTACGGTGAGTCTGGGACTCGGGGTGGCAGCAGCGATCGCGGCGTGTGGACCGCGTGCGGGAACGCTCGACGGGGCCGCGGCGGCGCTCAGTACGAGCACGCTGCAGTCTCTTGAATTCTCAGGGTCGGGCCGCTGGTTCCAGTTCGGGCAGGCGCCGAGCCCAACGCTGCCATGGCCGCAGTTTGACGTCTCGGCCTATACCGCCGCCATCAACTTCGAGACCGCAGGTGCTCGTGTGAGGATGACCCGCATCCAGACCGTCGAGCCCGGTCGCGCGCGGCCCACGCCGGCCACGCAGAGCCCCGAACAATTGGTCAGCGGCACGTTCGCCTGGAACATGGCCGTCCCGGGCGGCAGCCCGGCCGGCACACCGCCAGCGGCGCAGCCGAACCCGGCGGCGGTCGAGGAACGGTTGATGGAGATCTGGTCCACGCCGCAGGGGTTCGTGAAGGCGGCGATCGCCAACAACGCCACAGTGCAGCCGGCCGGCGGTGGTTCAACGGTGACGTTCACCGCGGCGGGCCATCGCTACGAAGGCACCATCAACGCACAGAACCTGGTGGAGCGCGTGCGCACGTGGATCGACAACCCCATCCTCGGCGACACGCTCGTCGATACGCAGTTCTCCGAGTACCGCGACTTTGGCGGCATCCAGTTTCCGGCGCGCATCGCGCGCAGCCAGGGCGGTCATCCGGTGCTCGACCTCACGGTCGCGACCGTCACCGCAAACCCGGCCGTGGACATCGCCGTGCCCGCCACCGTCCGCAACTTCTCGCCGCCGGCCGTGGTCGCGCAGGCCGAGCGGCTCGCGCCCGGCGTGTTCTATATCACCGGCGGTTCGCATCACAGCGTGGCCATCGATCAAGCCGATCACATCGTCGTGGTCGAGGGGCCGCAGGGCGAGGCGCGCTCGCTGGCCGTGATTGCCAAGGTCAAGGAGACGATTCCGAACAAGCCGATCCGGTTCCTGGTCAACTCGCACGTGCACTTCGATCATTCGGGCGGCCTGCGCACGTGGGTGGACGAAGGCGCCACGATCGTGACCCACGAGCTCAATCAGCCGTACTACGAGCAGGCCTGGGCGGCGGGGCGGACGCTGAACCCCGACCGGCTGGCCAAGTCGCAGAAGGCGGCGCAGTTCCAGACGTTCGGCGCCGAGCCGCTCGTGCTGACCGATGGCAAGCGGACCATCGCAGTGCACTCGATTGCGGGCAACGGCCACAACGATGCCTTCGCGATGGTCTATCTGCCGGCTGAGAAAATCCTGGTGGAAGTCGATGCCTATGCGCCGCCGGCCGCGAACGCGCCGATGCCGGCGGTGCCGAGTCCATTTGCAGTGAACCTGCATGACAATATCCTGCGTCTGAAGCTCGACGTTCGTCAGATTGCCCCGCTCCACGGGCGTGTGGCGACCATGGCGGAGCTCAGGAGCTTCATCGGTCTGGGAGCGGCGGCAAAGAAATAGCACGGTCTCTGAGGCGGGTCTGATGATCGGCCTCATCTTAGGAGGGCGAATGCGACGCCGGGTCCTCTTGTCGAGTGTGCCCCTCATCTGGGTTGCCACGATGGCGGCGTTGCTGACCGCACAGGCACCAGCGCCGGCGACCCAGCCTGCGCCGATCAGTTTCTCCACACACATTCTCCCGGTCCTCGAGTCGAGTTGCCTGCCTTGCCACGGTGCGACGATGCAACTCGCGAAGCTGGATTTGCGAACGCGCGAAAGCGCACTGGCGGGCGGCGCGCATGGCGCCGCCCTCGTTCCGGGTAACGCCGAGCAGAGCCGGCTGTTCCGCCGCATCACCGGCGCTGAAGTGCCGGCGATGCCGATGAGTGGCGATGCACTCGCGCCGGCGCAGATTACCGCGATCAAGACGTGGATTGATCAAGGTGCCACCTGGGACGCAACGCCCCTCTCCTCGAGCGCCGGCGGGAGTGCCGTTGCGGCGCTGTCGGCGCTCGAGCGAATGGACCTCACACCGGAGCAACGCAACTACTGGGCGTTCAAGCTGCCGGTCAAACCCGCGGTGCCGAGCGTGGCCAATCGCGATCTCACCAACCCGATCGATCGCTTCCTCGAGAAGGCGCGGGTCGATCGCGGGCTGACCCCCGCCCCTCGTGCCGATCGGCTCACGCTGGTGCGGCGCGCCTATCTGGATCTGCTCGGGCTGCCACCAACGCCGGACCAGGTGGCCGCTTTCCTGGCGGACGACAGCCGTTACGCTTGGGAACGGCTCATCGACAGGCTGCTGGCCTCGCCACACTACGGCGAACGCTACGGCCGCCACTGGCTCGACGTGGCGCGCTATGCGGATTCAGCCGGCTTCGAGTACGACATGCATCGGCCCAACGCCTGGCGCTATCGCGACTACGTCATCGCGTCGTTCAACGACGACAAGCCCTACCACCTCTTTCTCACCGAGCAGATTGCCGGCGACGAGATGGACTGGAAGACCGAGCAGACCCTGATCGCCACGGGCTTTCTGCGCATGGGGCCCCGCGTGCTGTTCCGCGAGAAGGACAATCCCGAACGCCGCTTCGATTACCTCGACGAGATCATCGGCACCATCGGCAAGGGCACGATGGGTCTCACCGTCAATTGCGCGCGCTGCCACAATCACAAGTTCGATCCGATCGCGGCGAAGGACTACTACTCGATCCAGGCCTCGCTCTTCGGTTACGTCGAAAGCGAAGTGCCGCTGGCGCCGCGGGCCGAGGCCGAGGCGTATCTCGCGAAGCACGAGGACATCAACGCGAAGGTGTTGGCGCTGAGAACGGCGATCGCCGCGATCGAGAAGCCGCACCGCGATCGGTTGGAGCTGGAGCAGATTCGCACGAGGTTTGCCGACCATATTTACCGGGCAGCGGCAAAACCTGAGTCGGAGCGGACGCCCGGCGAGAAACTGCTCGCGATTCAGGTCTACGAGGCGGTCAACGTGCCCGTGGCGCAGCTCGACAAGGTGCTGTCGCCCGCGGCGCTCGCGAAGAAGCAGGATCTGGCGGCACAAATCGCGGCCCTCGACAAGCAGAAGCCGGCGCCGCTGCCGATGGCCGAGATCGCCACCGACGGTGATCATCGCTTCTCACCACTCGGCGAAGGCGACAACATCGTCAGTTGCCCGAAGTGCCGCGTCCCGCCGCCATTCCCGGGGAGTTACGTCCACAAGGACGGGAACTACCAGGTGCCGCCGTCGTACTTCCTGATTCGCGGCGACAGTGAGAGCCGCGGCTCGCTGATGCAACCCGGCTTCATCGGCGTCATCACCTACGGCAATCCGCCGACGGTAATTCCGCGTCCGGATGGCAACACGTCGGGACGCCGGCTCGCATTGGCGCAGTGGATCGGCTCCCCGCAGCATCCGCTCACCGCACGCGTCATCGTCAATCGCCTCTGGCAGAAACACTTCGGGCGCGGCATCGTCGCCACGCTCGAGAATTTCGGGAAGATGGGCGAGCAGCCGACGCACCAGGATCTGCTCGACTGGCTGGCCGTGGAGTTCATGAATCGCGGCTGGAGCATCAAGCAGATCAACAAGATCATGATGCTGTCGGAGGCCTACCAGATGGCCGCGGTGTTCGCCAACGACGCCAACGCGACGATCGACCTGGAGAATCGTTATCTGTGGCGGTTCAGGCCACAGCGTCTCGAAGCCGAGATCGTTCGCGACAGCATGCTGGTGGCCGGCGGCAACATCAACCTGGCGATTGGCGGGGAACCGATTTTTCCGTTCATCCCGGCCGACATTCTCACCGGCCAGTATCGCGGGAAATGGGCCAACACCCCCGACGGCCCCGAGGCGTGGCGGCGTGGCGTCTACGTTTATCGCCGGCGGTCCCTGCCGTACCCGATGTTCGATACGTTCGATCATCCCGACATGAATGTGACCGCCGGTGCGAGGAATGTGTCCACCGTGCCCACGCAAGCGCTGACGCTGCTGAACAACCCGTTCGTGCTGTCGCAAGCCCAACGCTTCGCCGATCGCGTGGCTCGCGACGCCACCGATCCTGATGCGCAGGTCACGCTCGCGTACCGGATCGCGCTGGCAAGGCCGGCCACCGCCGCCGAAGCCCGGATCGGCACGGCGCTGATCAAGGAGCGGTCGCTGGCGGCGTTCACGCACGTCTTACTCAATCTCGACGAGTTTATCTACCTGAGGTGAGCCGATGTCGCACCGATGCCGTCAGCACTTCTGGGATCGCCGCGAGTTCCTGTTTCAGTCTGGTGGCGGGATCAGCGGACTCGCGCTCGCCTACTTGCTGGGTCGCGACAACCTCCTGGCGGCCGCGCAGCCTGATGCCTGTTCGGGCGCGACCACCGGCGTAAATCCCTTCGCGCCAAAGCCTTCGCACCACCGGGCCCGCGCCACGGCGGTCATCTCGCTGTTCATGGGCGGCGGCTGGAGCCAGATGGATACGTTCGATCCCAAGCCCGCGCTCAACAAGTACGCCGGCCAACCCATCGACGGCAGGGTCCGCGGCGACGTCATCGTGCGGCAAGGGTTCCCCGGCCCGCTCATGCCGAGCCCGTTCTCGTTCAAGAAGCACGGACAGAGCGGGATCGAAGTGTCGGAGATCTTTCCGCACCTCAGCCGCCACGTCGACGAGATCGCGTTCCTGCGATCGGTGTTTGGCCGATCGAACGATCACGTGCAAGGCACCTACGAAATGCAGACCGGACAGATCAATCTCGGGTTTCCGAGTGTCGGATCGTGGGTCACCTATGGCCTGGGATCGGTGGCGTCGAGTCTGCCGGCGTACGTGGTCATGACCGACGCGCGGGGCGGTCCGCTGGGCGGACCCAACGACTGGAGCGCCGGGTTCATGCCGGCGGCGCACCAGGGCACGCTGTTCCGCTCGACCGGCGATCCGATTGTCGATCTCAAGCCTCCGGCAGGGATGAGCCTGGAGGATCAGCGCGCTCGCCTCGATGCCCTCGCGAAGCTGAACGAACTCGACCTGCAGAAGTTCCCGGGGAACACCGAGCTGGCGGCGCGCATCTCGTCGTACGAGCTGGCCTACCGGATGCAAGGCTGCGCGCCCGAGGCCGTCGATCTCAACAGCGAATCGGCGGCGACCAAGAAACTCTACGGACTCGACCACCGGATCACCGAGCCGTACGGACGGCAATGCCTGATGGCGCGCCGGCTCGTTGAACGCGGCGTGCGATTCGTGCAGATCTTTTCAGGGGGCGTCGGCGATCAGAACACCGATACGTGGGACGCGCACGGCGACATCAAGTCGAATCATACCCAGCACGCGGCGGAGGTGGATCTGCCCACCGCCGGGTTGCTCACCGATCTGCAGGCGCGCGGGTTGCTCGATTCGACGCTGGTGATCATGCACTCGGAGTTCGGCCGCATGCCGATCTCACAGCGCGGGGTCGGCCGCGATCACAACCCCGGCGCGCAGACGGTGCTGATGTTCGGCGCGGGCATCAAGGGCGGCCAGGTGATCGGCGCCAGCGACCAGTTCGGCTACAAGGCCGAGGAGCAGCCGATCTCGTACCACGACCTGCACGCGACGATGCTGCACCTGCTGGGCCTCGATCACCAGCGGCTGACCTACCGGTTCAATGGCCGCGACATGCGCCTGACCGATGTCTACGGCACGCTGGTGCCGCAGATCGTCGAGACCTAAGGTGATCGGCCGCTGATGCGGTCGTCTCGCGTATCGGTACAAAAGCCCGCCCAGCGACGCTGCCGATGCTCGGCATGCGGGCTGGGCGGGCTGGGATGTGCAGCCTGACACGACCGGAGACTAGGGTGTGTTGACCTCGACAATCGTCGGCGTCATACCCGGGCTACCGGTGTACAGGACCGATCCCAAATACTTCGTTCCCGGTGCGAGACCGCTGAACGAGAGGACAATCGACCCCGTGGTTCCCATCGTGGCGGACGCGGGCGCCGTCACCGTCATGTTGCCCGCCGACGCGCTGCCCACGTTCCACGAGAACAGCGTGAAGCTGGCTGTCCCGCTCACAGCGAAGCCGTGCACGTAGACGGTGTAGGTACCGGCGGCCGGGTTCACGAGGTTGATCTGTTCGGCCGACGTCGCTCCGCCGCTTCCGGCGATGAGGGTCCCTGCCGGGTTGGCGACGTAGAGATCGAGGTCGCTGGCGGGCGACACATTGGCGTCGAACAGGGAGAATCGCGCCAGCGTCGTCCCGGCCGGAATCGTGATCGGGAACGACGTCACGCCAGGACCCGTCGGGGTGAAAGAATCCGACGGGTCGTCCGCGACCGATCCCGCGGTGAGCGCGGCTGCCACCAGCCCGCGCGGTGAGGCATTGAACGCCCCTGTATACCCGAAGGTAACGTTGTAGTTGATCGGGCTCCCCGTTCCGGCGACCGTCGCCGGCGCCGCCAGGGTCACCGGCCGCACGACGATCGGCGACCGAACGCTGTGGGTGCCATCCGACCACGTAAGCTGGCCGCCGCTATAGACGTTCAGCGTGGCCGTGGTCCTCGTGAACGTGACGGTGAATACCTGCGTTGCGCCCGACGCCAGCGTGAACGAGGGCGGCGACACGGCCACCGTCACGCCGACCAATCCCGTGACTGACGCGGTGTAGTGGGCTGAAGTGCTGCCGACATTGGTGACCTTGCGCGTGACCGTCTGCACGCCGGCCAGCGCGCCGATGGCGATCGACGCGCCGTTCACGTCGCTGGGGTCGAGCGAGTAGCCAGCGCCGGAAAGTGCGCCGCACGTTGCAGGCGTCACGGCCGTCGTCGTCCCGCAGAGGAACGCGAGCCAGTCGTTGAAGTCCGAGTCGTACACCAGGCCCGGAGTCCCCGCGCTCGTGGGCCGGACGTGCCCGGCGCCCTGCCGGAAGATGACGAGAGGATTGGTATTGGGCCCGTCGAGCACGTCCGACGCGCTCGTCATCAATGCCGACTTGATGGCCATCGGCGACCAGTCGGGATGAATATCCTTGAGCAGCGCCGCGAGACCTGCCACGTGAGGCGTCGCCATCGACGTGCCGCTGTAGATGCTGAAGTTGAGGCCGCCGTTGCCCGGAGGCGCCACGGCCGCGATGATGTCCTGGCCAGGAGCGATGAGGTCGGGTTTCAGCAGATCGCCTGCGCCGCCGGCGAGTGGGCCTCGCGACGAGAACGATGCCGTGAACGGCGCCGCCGTCGTGCCCATGACGGCCACATTGATCGTCGCCGTGGCGCCGGGTGTGGCGGCGTAGGCCTTCACCGCCGGCCGGTCGACGTGTGAGAGGTGCACCGACGGGACGGAGTGGAAGTCCGCGTTGAGCGAGCTGGCCAATGTGTTCACCAGTACCATCCCAACGCCGCCGGCCTGCTGCACCGCAAGGCTCTTGTTGACGCGGGCAGTTATTCCGCGATCGCACAGCACAATCCTGCCGGCCACTTTCACGGGGTCGAGAACCGGGGTGCCGCCGTTATCGGCGGCCGCGTAGCAGAGAGCCACCATCGTCGCGTCCGCTCCAGGCAAGCCGGCCGCAGTCGAGTCGATAAACGCGGTCGGCCCGACCACGTTGGGAGCCACAGAGGCGCCAGTGTAAGTCGCGCCGTTGCCGAGAGTGACCGAGCCAATCGGAAACCGATCGTGCGTGCCCGCGGCCACTGTGGCCACCCACGGCGATGGGTGGATGACGGTTCCGGTCGTCGGGCCACTGTTGCCCGCCGCCGCCGCCACGAACACGCCGGCGTCGGCCGCGAAGAGGAATGCCACCTCGACCGGGTGCACGAAGTTCGTAGTGGTCCCGCTGATCGAGTAGTTGATCACATCCACGCCGTCGATCACGGCCTGATCGATGGCCGCCACGAGATCCGACGTGAACCCCGAGGCCTGAGAGCCATCCTGCAAAGACCACAGCCCTTTGTAGACCGCGATGCGGGCGCGCGGCGCAATTCCGCTCGCATGCCCAAACACCGATAACTGCCCGGGCAGCGCCACGCCGTTGTTGCCACCGGCGGTACCCGCCGTGTGCGATCCGTGACCGTTGTAGTCTCTCGGCGACGCAAACTCCCACGGTCGCTGCTCCTTGAGGCCGGCATCGCCGCCCCAGGCTTCGTTGAACCGCTGGGCCCCGATCAACTTCTGGCTGCACTTCGACGCGGAGAACTGCTCGCCTGGGGTGCACTTGCCGTGCCACCCAGGAATCTGCTGATAACTGCGCTTGCCGCTCTTCGACCCTTTGCCGTTGGTGCCGGTGCGGTCCGAGAAGCTCGGGTTCTCGGGCCAGATGCCCGAGTCGATGACGCCGATGACGATGTCCTCGCCCGCGTCGCCGGCGCCGCCGGCCTGCTCCCATGCACCGCCGGGAAGATCGAGGCCGAGGAATCGAGGCGTGGACGACGTGACGGCGGTCATGAGTTCGTCCTTCGTGACGTTCAGAACGCCCGCTACGCCGCGCAGCGCATCCGCCTGGTCCTCGGTGAGCTCGGCGGCAAATCCGTTGAACGAGTAACGATAGTCGTAGAGTTTCCGGCCGCCGCCGATCTGGTTGAAGGCCTGCCCGTGCCGCGCGTCGAGATAGCCGGCATAGGCGATCACGTCACGGTTGTTGGGGTTGAGTTTCTGACCGCGGCCAGGCTTGGTTGCGGCCAACCCCGCGATGCCCCCGGTATACGATCCGGCCGGCAATTCGGTCATTTGCACGACGTAGACGTTGTTGCTGATGTCGGCGCGCGAGCGCTGGGCGACCGGTGCCGGTTCCTGGCCGGCCGTAGGCTCATGCTCAGCCTGTATTCGGCGCGGGGCGGCCAGAGAAATCGCAAGCAGCGCGACGATGCCGAGGGCTCGGAAGGGGTGGTTCATGAGATGACTCCTGAAAGGGGACCGGCTGTGTGTGAAGTGACGACCCTAACTCTCAATGGATGCTCAGGTCAAGGCACCGTATGGGGCGCGAAGGCCGTGATTCGTTAAGGGGTACGTTGGACGTATCGCTGTCTTCAATGATATGGTTACCCATATGAAGACAACCATCGAGATTGCCGAACCCATCCTCGAGGCCGCCAGGCGGCTGGCCCGGGAGGAGGGCGTGACGCTCCGGGTCCTGGTGGAGGAAGGTTTGCGCAGCGTCGTGGCCGCACGCGGCTCGCGCAAGCGGTTTCGACTGAAGGACGCCGGCTTCAAGGGGAGGGGTGTCCAGCCCGGTGTCGAAGAAGGGCGGTGGTCGGACGTCCGGGACCTCATCTACGAGGGCCGCGGCGCGTGATTGCCGTCGACAC
Source organism: uncultured Acidobacterium sp. (assembly GCA_964513235.1). GTDB lineage: Bacteria > Acidobacteriota > Vicinamibacteria > Vicinamibacterales > UBA2999 > 12-FULL-67-14b. Next base: position 18,346 of record CAZEMI010000129.1, on the reverse strand, counting down.
CAACCTGCTGGTCTACGCACACCGCAAGGATTCTCAGTGGCATGGGGCCGCCGCGCCGGCCGTGCGATCGCTGGCCGAAGACGCCGCTCCCTGGGGGATGCCGTGGCCGTGCCTGCATGAGTTTCTGGCCATCGTGACGCATCCGCGCATCTACCTGCCGCCCACTCCGCAGGCGGCCGCGACGGCGCAGGTCGAGGCATGGCTCGCCTCACCCACCCACGTGCTCCTCAGCGAGGGCCCCGGCTACTGGGAGGTGCTCGCGGCGCTACTCAAGGCCTCGAAAGTGCGCGGCGGTCAGGTGCACGATGCGCGCATCGCGGCGCTGTGCCTGCACAACCGCGTGTCGGAGTTGTGGACCGCCGACCGGGACTTCTCCCGGTTCTCGGCCCTGACGACCCGCAACCCGTTGGTGTAGGCGCGTGGCATGACGATCGGGACTCGCTGATTGCCAGCCGAAAGGATCATCATGGCAGCGGCTCGATCTCTTTGAGCAGGTGGCGCGCCGCGACCGCGCGCACCCCTTCGGCAATGGTCCAGGACTCCTGGCCCGCGTGCACCACGGTGAGCTCCGCGAGCTTCAAGTCCGTCAGCGCGATCCGCATCGCCGGCGTGAAGGCCGGCGCCTCGGTCCGTTTGAACTCGAAGCCGAGGCGGCGCCGACCGCGCACGACGAGCAGGTCCAGCTCAGCGCCTTGATGCGTGCCCCAGAAATAACATTCGTCGGGTCGAGCGCCGAGCCGCCGGATGACCTGCGAGAGGAGGAACCCTTCCCATGTGGCGCCGACCTTGGGATGCCCACGCAGATCCTCGAGCGTCTCGAGACCGAGGAGCGCATGCGCCAGTCCACTGTCAGCGATGTACACCTTCGGCGACCTGACCTGACGCTTGGCGAGGTTCTCGAACCAAGGGCGCAGGATCCGGACGACGAAGGTCGCGGCCAGCAGGTCCAGGTAGCGACGAGCGGTGGCATCGCTCGTCCCCAGGGCCCGGCCGAACTCCGAGGCGTTCCAGACCTGGCCGTGCCAGTGCGCCAGCATCATCCAGAAGCGGCGCAGGGTGGCGGCCGGCACGCCGCTGCCCAGTGACGGAATGTCCCTCTCGACGAAGGTCCTGGTGAAGTTGACCCGCCACTCGAGACTCCGTGCCTCGTCTCGCGCCAGGTACGAGGGCGGAAAGCCGCCGCGAAGCCAGAGCCGGTCGAGGGAGAAGGCGGCCTGGCCGGCGAGCTCGTCCAGGCCGAACCCCTCGACGTAGTGAAAGGCGATGCGGCCGGCGAGCGACTCGGAGGTCTGCCGAAGCAATTCCGGCGAGGCACTGCCGAGCACGAGAAAGCGCGCCGGGCGCCGCGGACGATCGGCGAGCACGCGCAGCACGCGGAAGAGATCGGGCAGGTGCTGGACTTCGTCGAGCACCACCAGGCCCGTGCGGTCACGCAGGGCCAACCCCGGGTCCTGGAGCTTCTGCCGATCGACATCGTCTTCGAGGTCGAACACGGTGCGCGGGCCCCGCCAGCCGGCGACGACCTGCCGGGCGAGGGTGGATTTGCCGACCTGGCGCGCCCCGAGCAGGGCGACCACCGGATAGTCGCGGAGCAGGCGGCCAATGGCGGCGAGGTGGGACGCGCGGCGAATCCGCACACCGCAACATACCATGAATATTCGATATTTAATATCGAATATTCATGGTATATAATTCGCCCCCGTGCCGGCCCTGGCAGTGGCCAGCCCGAGCTGTTCCTGCCCAGGCGGCGGCGCGCGCTACGGCGGATTCGTCCCGGCGATCCGGTACAGCGTGGTGGCGGTGCGAATCAGCACGCTGTCCCGGTGAATGGCCGGCGAGGCCATGGTGAACTCATCCAGGGAATTGCGGCCGAGCACCTTGAATTCGGGTCCGGCCTGGATGACGTAGGTGACGCCGTCTTCGCTCATCGCGAACAGCTTGCCGTTGTAGGCCCACGGTGACGCGGTGAACGCGCCCGCGGCCGGGTCGAGCCGGACCTTCGTGTAGATCTCCTTGCCGGTCTTCGCGTCGTGGCTGGTCAAGAACCCGCGATCGAACAGCGTGTAGTAGTGATCACCGTAGACGATCGGCGAGGGATTGTACGGTCCGCCTTGCGGCAACGACCACGCGATCGACGCGTTGGATGTCTCTCCAGGCTTCAGCGAGATATTGCCCGAGGCGCCCGGCTTGATCGCGTAGACCGGCCGCACCTGGTCGCCGACATAGCCCGACGCCACGTACAGCAGGTCGAACGTCGAAAACGGCGTCGGGATGACGATGCTCGACATCGGCGAGAGCGACCAGAGCAGCTCGCCGTCGAGGCCGTAGGAGCGGATGGCGCCAGTGCCGGTGGTGACGATCTCGGTGCGGCCGCGATGCTGCCAGATGTACGGCGTCGACCAGTTCGTCCCTTCCTGCCGCTCGACCAGCCAGATGGTCTTGCCCGTTGCCGCATCGAGCGCGGTCAAGTACGAGCCGGCGTCGTTGTCGTTGACGACGTAGAGGCGGCCGTTGTGCAGCACCGGGGATGCCGCGGTGCCCCAGCCGTTGCGCATCGGCTTCAGTTGGACGGGATTGGACCACCGCAGCTTGCCGGTGAAGTCGTAGGCGAACAGGCCGACGTTGCCGAAGGAGACGTAGACGCGTTGGCCATCGGTGACGGGCGTTTCCGACGCGTAGGTGTTTTTCAGGTGCCGCGCCGCCGGCGGCACGCCGCGATGCGCTTCGTGCTGCCACGCGATCTTCCCGGTGGTGAAGTCAATCGCGTAGACCATCCAGCGATGTTCGACCTGCGGCGCCGGCCGCTCGCCGCCGAAGTACAAGCCGCCTCTCGGTGCTTCGACTTGTCCAGAGGGAATGACCGCGGTGACAAAAACACGCTCGCCCCACGCGATCGGCGACGACCAGCCATGTCCGGGAATCACCGTTTTCCAGCGAACGTTCTGCGTCGTGCTCCACGTTTCCGGAAGGCCCGCGGAGTCGGCGACGCCGGTGGAACCGGGTCCACGAAACTGGGGCCACCCTTCGACTCGATTAGCGCCGGTCTGTCGACCCTCGCTAATCTCGCTCAGGGCAGGCTGGTCGGCGCGGACCCCGAGCCCGCTGACGACGATGGCGGCGACGATGAGACTACTCGGGGAGATCTTCACCTTTAGGTTCCGGCAGGAAGAAACTGCAGATGAAGCCGGCGGTGTAGACGAAGGTCGCGACAACCGTGGCCGCGAATGCGAGCCGCAATGCCGGCGTGGCTCCCGGCACGTAATTGGTGAGCGTCGTGGTCACGAACGCGAAGCCGGTGCCGAGCATGCGGCCGCCGATGTTGGCGGCAAAGCCCTCGCCCGTGCCGCGCAAGTGCGTGGGGTAGACGCGCGGCAGGTAGTTGCCCCAGAAGCTCAATTGGCCGACCGTGAACACGCCGGCGAGGAACATGCCCCACTTCGTCAGCTCGAGGCTGTGTGTCGGCGCGTAGTAGAAGACCAACGGCATGATGATCAGGCCCGGGATCTGGAACACGCGAATGAGCTTCCGCCGCGACACGATATACAGCGCGAGGCCCGCGAGCAGGAAGCGCCCCGCCAGGCCGCCGAATTCCTGGTATGCCTGCACCTCGCTGGCGGTCTGCTGGATCTGCGGCGGCGGCAGGACCCGCACTTCTTCGATGCCGGGCACGATGCGGGGCATCTGCTGAATCGCACCGAAGGCCGCGCCGTACGCGAACGCGAACATCAGCGTCGTCACGATCGTCGTCCGGCGAAGTTCCGGAGTGAACAGCGCCGCGATCGACGGCCGCCGCAACGTGCCGGCGGCCTTCTTCTGCTGCCACGCCGGCGATTCCGGCAGGAATGGACGAATGATGATCAGCGGCAGCGCGGGAATGACGCCGGAGATCAGCGTGTAGCGCCACGGCGCGTGCCCGCCGGCGATTTCCGGCAACGACGGTCCGTAGCTCACCGCGATGTAGTACGCGCCGGTGACCAGGAGGCCGCCGATCGAGGAAAACGCCTGCGTGTAGCCGAGTGCCTTTTCGCGCTGCCTGGCGTCGGGGAAGATCTCCGCTATCCAGGCGACGGCGGCCACGAACTCGACGAACACGCCGATGTAGGTGGTCGAGCGCAGGACCAGCAGCATGTAGATGTTGGTGGCGAACCCCGCCGCCATCGCGGAGAACGCGTAGAGCAGGATGCTCCACACCAGCACGCTCCGGCGTCCGAAACGATCGGTGAGATAGCCGCCGACCAATCCGAAGGCGCCGCCGACCAGCGCCGGCACCCAGAAGAACATGCCGACCCAGAAGTTGAAGCCGGGTGTGCCCGGTCTCTCACCGGTGAGCTCGCCGATCGCCGGACCCACCACGAGTGGCGCCATCAGGATCTCGTAGATGTCGAAGGCAAACCCGAGAGCGGCAATGGCGCAGATCAGCCATTGCAGAGGAGTAAGACCGCGACCTGTCGATGTCGTCATGCGTAAACCGCCACGCCGGAGGCCACCCCGCCGGAGACGGGGCAAGAAAACACTGTGACGAATGGCGACACGCCAGGCGTCCGACCGCGCGTAGTATACGAGACTGGAGTGTTTTTAGCGTGCGATTGGCGACCGTTCTCTTCCTGATCTGCTTTCTCTTTCCCATTCACGCGGCCGCGCAAACATCGGCGACCATGGCCGGCCGCGTCACCGACACCACCGGCGCGCTCCTCCCCGGAGCGACGATCACCGTGACACACCGCGAACGCAGCATCGAGCGCACCGCGGTCAGCGACGTCGACGGACACTTCGTGCTGGCCGGCCTGCCCGTCGGCACCTACGATGTGCGGGTCGAGCTGATGGGGTTCAAGCCGGTGACCCGGCAGGGCCTCGTGCTCACCGTCGGCGAGGCGCTTGCCGCCGACGTCACGCTCGAAGTCGGCGGCGTGGTGGAAGATGTCACTGTGGTCGGCGCGGCGTCGCCCGTCAATACGAGGACGGGCGAGCTGAGCTATCTGGTCGATGAACGCGCGATCCAGCAGCTCCCGCTCAATGGGCGCAATTATACGGACCTCGCATTCCTGCAGCCGGGCGTGACGCCGTATCCGTTGCGCGACGGCGGTTCGGTGGTCGCCCACGGTCTCGGGATGAGCGTGAATGGCCAGGACCCGCGCGCCAATGTGTATCTGCTCGACGGCACGCTGCTGAACGACATGACCAACGGCCCCGCCGGCAGCGCCGCCGGCACGGCGCTCGGCACCGAAACGGTGCAGGAGTTCCGCGTCGAGACCAACGCCTATGGCGCGGAGTTCGGCCGCATGAGCGGCGGACAGATCAACGTGATCACCAAGTCGGGCAGCAACACCCTGCGCGGCTCGGCCTACGAATTTCATCGCAACGACGCGATCGATGCGAAGAACTATTTTGATACGGGCGGCAAGCCCCCCTTCACGCGCAACCAGTTCGGCGTCACGGCGGGCGGGCCCGTCCGGCGCGACAAGTTGTTCTACTTCGTCGGGTATGAAGGCCTGCGCGAGAATCTTGGCCGCACCATCACCTCCGCGGTGCCCGATCGCAATGCGCGGCAGGGCGTGTTGCAGGATCCGGCGCGTCCGGGCGAGTTCTTCAACGTCGGCGTGCACCCGGCCGTCGCGCCCTATGTCAACGCCTATCCGGCGCCGAACGGCGCCAGCCTCGGCGACGGCACGGCGCTGCATAGCTTCCAATTCGATCAGCGCATCGACCAGAACTTTGCCCAGGGCCGCATCGACTACAACCTGTCCCCGTCGAGCCAGGCGTTCGCGCGCTACACCCTGGATGACGCGGATCAGAGCCTGCCCACCGACTATCCGCAGTTCCCGCGTGCGTTCGTGTCGCGCAATCAGTTCTTCACCGCGGAGCTCAAACAGACTTACACCACGAATGTCCTGGGCACCTATCGCGCCGGCTACAGCCGCACGCGCGTCGGCCAGGACGTCGAGGCCGACACGGATCTGCCGGCATTCGTTCCTGGGCGCCGGTTCATTGGCAACATCGACATCGGCGGTCTGCAGCGATTCGGCACCCAAAGCTCGGTCGATGTGCGGTTCCTGCAGCAAGTGACGAGTCTGCAAGGCGACGTGGTCTGGAACCGCGGCCGCCACCTGCTGCGCATCGGCGGGCTCGCCGAGCACTACCGGCAGGACATGGTCAATCCCACGTTCAGCCTCGGCACCTACTCGTTCGCGAACCTCCGCACGCTGCTCGAGAACCGGCCGACCAGCTTCATCGGCTTGACGCCGGTCGCCCAATTCGATCGGCAATGGCCGTTCTGGATCGCCGGCGGATATCTCCAGGATGAATTCCGGATGCACTCGCGGGTCACCCTGACGGCCGGCCTGCGCTATGAGTTCATGACCATGCCGGTCGACACCGGCGGCCGCGATTCGTCGCTGGAGAATCTCGACAATCGCGTTGCGGTGGTGGGGCCGCTCTATCGAGGCGCGGACTACAACAATGTGTCACCCCGTCTGGGATTCTCATGGGACGCCGCCGGCGATGGACGTACCGCGGTACGCGGCGGCTACGGTCTGTATTACGCGACCAACAGTTCGCAGAATCTGATCGTGACGGTGACCAATCCGCCGGCGACGCCACGGGTCGTGTATCAAAACCCGACCTTTCCGAATCCGCCCTTTGAACGTGCGTTTGGGCTGTCGATTCGCCCCGTGCAATGGGACATTGTCACGCCGTCGATTCACGTCTGGAACGCCAACCTGCAGAGGGAACTGGGCGGGCAGACGGCGGTCACGCTCGGTTATGCCGGCTCACGTGGATTGCACCTGCTGCGCAGCGGCGACGTCAATACCGCCGTGCCGGTCATCGGCGCGGATGGACAACCGTTCTTTCCCGTCGGCGCGCCGCGACGCAATCCCGCGTGGACAACGATCGAGGCGAAGACGTCGGACGGCGATTCCTGGTACACCGCGCTGATCTTCGATCTGCGGCGTCGATTCTCGAACGGCTGGTCGGTGCAGGGCTCGTACACGTGGTCGGACTCCGAGGACACCACGCAGGCCTCGACGTTCTTCTCGGATGCGACCAACGGCACGACCTCGGCGTTTCCGGAATTCATTCCTGATTACAACCGCGGCCCGTCGGACTTCAACGTCCGTCATAACCTGGTTGCGAATGCGACATGGGATCTGCCGTTTGGCAAAGACCTGACCGGTGCCGCCGGCGCGGTGCTGTCTGGGTGGCGCGTCTCGGCGATTGCGACTTATCGCAGCGGCTACCCGTTGACGGTGTTCGTGCAGAACAATCGGTCGCGATCGGCGTGGCAACCGTCGCTCGGTCCCGGCCTCGGACGCGATCGTCCGAGCTATGCGCCGGGCTTCAGCGCCGGGAATGCGGTCAGCGGCAATCCGGACCGGTGGTTCAATCCGCAGGCGTTCACAGTACAGCCGGCGGGCACGTTCGGCAACGTCGGGCGAGGTGATCTCGAAGGCCCCGATCTGCGCACGGTCGATCTGGCGTTGGTCAAGGAGGTGCGGCCGACCAGCGGCACCGGCATCGAGCTGCGCGTCGAACTGTTCAACCTCTTCAATCGCGCCAACTTCGGTGTGCCCAACCTGACGGCGTTTGCCGGCGCCGCAGACGGGGAAGCGCCGCTCGGTAACTTCGGAAGAATTCGGAATACAGTTACCAGTGCCCGCCAGGTGCAACTCGGCGTGCGATTCAGATTCTGAGTTCAAGGCGATCACTGACAGCTGAGGAGCGTTGCATGTCGTGGATCACGTTGGCCTTCGGGGCCGCATTTTCTTGGGGCTTGTACGGCGCGTCGTTGCATCGCGGGCAGACCGAATTGGGGAACCCGTTGCGAGCGATGTTGTGCGTGGGCGTCGCCTACTTCTTGATGGCGGTACTCGTGCCCGCCGCGGCCCTGACGCAACAGGGCGAGTGGCGTAACTTCACGCTCACCGGTACCGCGACCGCGACGCTGGCGGGCGCGCTGGGGGCATTGGGCGCCGTGTGCATTACCTACGCGTTTCGCAACGGCGGCACGCCGTTCATCGTGATGCCGCTCGTGTTTGGCGGAGCCCCGTTGATCAACGTGCTGGCGTCGCTGGTGTTGCATCCGCCCAAGGTGGCGCCCAATCCAATGCTCTACGTTGGCTTTTTGCTCGCCGCCATCGGCGCCGGCATGGTGCTGTACTTCCGCCCACCTGCGTAAACGGCCCGATCGGGTTTGGTGTATTCAAGTGAGCGAGGTGGCATGCGTAGCGTGACTGGTCTGGTAGCGATTTTCATCGTCAGCGGCAGCATGGCTGGGTTGGCGCAACATTGGCCCCACTGGCGGGGGCCAACCCACGATGGCGTGAGCACCGAGACGCGGCTGCCGGATACCTGGAGCGCGGAATGCGCCGCCACCACTCCGGTGGGCGCCGACATCGGCGAGGGCGGTCCCTCGGCGTCGGGCGACATGGCTCCCGCGCAGCGGCCGCGGCGGCCGGGCGGCGGCAATTTCGAAGGCCGGCCCATCGTGGCCACGGTGTGCGCGAACATCGAGACCAGCAACATCGCGTGGAAGCTGCCGCTGCCGGCCTATAGCGGATCGACGCCGATCATCTGGGGCGACACCATCTTCCTGAATGTCGCGACCGGTACGAATACCGGCGAGCTCGAGCTCTGGGCGATCGATCGCAACAAGCAGGCGGTGAGCTGGAAGCGGCAGATCGCTCCGGCGAACCACATGGAGCGCAAGCAGAACATGTCGTCGCCCTCGCCGGTCACCGACGGCAAGTACGTGTGGGTGATGACGGGCCTCGGCATCCTCAAGGCCTTCGATTTCGCCGGCAAGGAGATCTGGGCGCGCGATATCCAGGCCGATTACGGCAAGTTCGGACTGAACTGGGGCTACGCGAACTCACCGCTGCTGAAAGGCGATGCGCTGTACGTGCCGGTGCTGCACGGGATGAAAACGGACGCCCCGTCCTACATCCTCAAGATCGACACGCTGACCGGCAAAACCGTGTGGCGCGTCGAACGGCCCAACCCGGCGGTGCGCGAATCGCCGGACGCGTACATCACCCCGGCGTGGATCGAGGCCAACGGCCGCGCTGAGCTGATCATCACCGGCGGCGACGTCGTGTCGGGACACGATCCGGCCACCGGCAAGGAGTACTGGCGCGCCGATGTGCTGAATCCTTCGCGCAACGGCGCCTATCGCATCGTCGCGTCGCCGACCATCGTCAACGATCTGATCATCGCGCCGACGCGCGTCACCCCGATGGTGGCGATGCGGCCGGGCGGCAGCGGCGACGTGGCGAAGACGCACGTCGTCTGGACGTTCACGCAGGGACCCGACGTGCCCACCCCCGTCAGCGACGGCAAGCTGCTGTATGTGGTGCGCGACAACGGCGTCGTGCATGCGCTCGAGGTCAAGACGGGCGCGGTGGTGTATGGCCCGGTGCGGTTGCCGTCGGGCACGTATAGCGCGTCGCCGATTCTCGCGGACGGGAAGATCTACGTCACGACCGAAGAGGAGGGGCTGACCACCGTGTTTCGCGCCGGCCCGAAGTTCGAGATCATTTCCTCGAATCGGCTGCTGAACGATTGCGCCCCGTATTGCCTGAGCACCGTGGCCGTCTCAGGGGGGCAGCTCTTCATGCGCACCTCGTCGTTCCTCTGGGCCATCGGTGAGCGCCGTTCGACTCGCCAACGGCCGTAGGCCGTTAGCTCGCTCACGGCAGGGCGCCTAGAAGCTCCAAGCCGTAAGCGTGTTGACGTCCTTGACGATGATGGTCCGTCCCGCGAAGGCGGGATGGGCCCACATCGCCGAGTCGGCCACGGTATAGCGTTTCACTTCTTCATACCGCGCCGCGTTCGCGCGCGCGACAATCAGCTCGCTGTTGGTCGTCGCCAGCAGCAGGTAGTCGCCGGCGCGAACGATCGAGGCGTTCTCCGCGTCGCGACCTTTGGTGGTCCACAGCGTTTTGCCGGTGACCGAATCGATCGCGAAGAATTGTCCCCGGCTCTTGTTCGACAGCCCGAACACCGTGGTGCCGCTCACCGCGGGCGAGCTCATATACATCGACACCTCCTCGTTGCGCCACGCCGGCGCCGCCGTCCAGCCCTTGCCCAGGCCGGCCTGGACGCGGAGCGCAATGGTCGGGTTCTCGAGGCCGGCGTAGAGCACCAGGTCGCCAACCACCAGCGGCGTCACCGAATTCTGTTCGAACGGCGTCTTGATCGGCACTTCCCAGAGCAGGCGGCCATCCGCGGCCGCGACGCCAACCAGTTTGTTTTGCGATTGAACGATGATCTGCCGCGTGCCTGCGAACGTGGCGATGATCGGTGACGAGTAAGCGGGGCCATCGCCCGTCCACTGCCACATCACCGTCCCCTTGGCCACATCCATGGCGGTGAGCGCGCCCGCATTCTGGCCTGTCCTGAGCGAAGCGGAGGCCGCTTGCGGACTCTGCTGAGTCGAAGGGCCCCCAAGGAACGCAATCACCGACGTTCCGTCCACGAGCGGCGATGTTGCGGTGCCAAACTCGGGCGGCGCCGGCGGCGCGTTCTTGCGCCAGAGGAGCTTGCCGGTGGCGAGATCGTGTGCGGAGAAGATGCCGCTGATGCCAAGCGTGAACACGCGGCCGTCCGCGATCGATGGTGTCGACTTCGGCCCCGGCCCGTGACCCGTCGCCGCCGGGTTCATCGTGTACGGCGCCTCGACGCCGTCCTGCCAGAGCTGTTTGCCGGACTCGAAATCGTAAGCCGTCACAACCTCGCGATTGCCCTGGCGCGTGTGCACGACGACGCGATTACCTGCCACCACCGGTGAGGCGTGACCCACGCCAACCGTGGCCGACCATTTCTTCGTCAATTGCGCCGGCCAGGTTGTGGGAACGGTAAACGCCGAAGCCACACCATCACGCGCGGGGCCACGCCACTGCGGCCACGCGGCATTTGACTGAGCCGACAACGATGTGACGAGGAGCGCAGACGCAACAACCTTGGAGATGCATTTCATTGTTTTTAATTTTCAAGGTAATTGTAGCGATCACAAACCCAAGGGCAATTTGAGTTGAAGCGGGGGCCATTGCTTTTTCCAATGTTCCCTCGCTTCCCTAGCTAATTGAAGCGGGCTGTTTGTAGGTCAGGCGCTTGCCTTCCGCGCCCATGACCAGTTTCGCGGCCCGTTGGCCGTCCGTCACCTTGCGGTTCTCATACCGAAACGCAAACTCATCGCAGTAACGATCCAAATGGCCCCGGCTGACGTGATGATACACGCCATTGATGCCGCGTTTCAGCAGGGAGAAGAATCCTTCAACCGTGTTCGTGTAGGCCTCGCCGCGCACGTATTCTTCGTTCTGGTGCTTTACCACTTCATGCGAGGCCATGCCTTCGCCAACGCTGCGATAGGCGAAGAAGTCATCGGTCATCAGCCGCGCATCGCGTGAACGTTGCCATAGACGGCTTCTTTCAGATTGTCGGACGTGACACGAGGCATGGTCATCGCCTTCACACGGCCCGTACCACGTTCGATCAACGCGACTACCGGCGTCTTGTGCGAGTCAGAGCCGGGGCGGCCACGGCGTGTTCCCTTGCGCTTGCCGCCGATGTAGGTTTCATCCACTTCGACGGTACCTTGCATCAATTGCGCAAGAGGGCCGACGCTCATCGCGTAGCGCAGACGATGCGCCATGAACCACGCGGCCTTGTAGGAGATACCCAGGTTGCGATGCAGTTGATGGGCGCTCATGCCCTTCTTGGACGAGGACAGCAGGTGAATCGCCAGCAACCACTTGGAGAGGGGAATCCGCGAGTCCTCAAATACCGTCTTGACGGTCACGGTGAACTGCTTGCGGCAGGCCTTGCACTTGTAGAGGCCTTTACGTCCCGGCTTCTTGCTCGTGGCCTTGGGCGTCAGCTTGTAGGGGTCAGCGCCGCCGCAGTGAGGACAGACCGCCCCGTCTTTACCCCAGCGCATTTCCTCAAGCAGTTCCCTCGCGGCGTCTTCGTCGCTGAAGTACTTGGCGAGTTGGGAGAGGTTTAAGGCGCTGTCCATGGTTTGTAGAGTACTAGCTTTGGATGGGTTCGTCAAGTGCCAATATGGGTGTGCCTTGAACCGTGTTACCCTGCAAAAACGTGGAGGTGGAGGGAGTCGAACCCTCGCCGGGCCGGGTCCAAAGTCCGCCAAGCGCACCGCGCCACCCCCATTTACGGCCAGCCGGGAAACCCGCTGGCCGTTGCTCTAAGCTCAATTAGATCAACAGTTACTACAATATACGATAATTAGTATATCGCCTAGTCGGGTCATCTTGGATATACGAAAAATCTGATATGATTCCGCTTTGGAAGCTACGCCAATATGTTTCAGCGACCGGTCGTGAAGCAATTTCGGACTGGCGTAAAAGCATGCCCAAAGGGCCGTTCAAGGCGGTTATGGATACGTTTCTGGGGAACATGGTCAAGCTGGAAAGATGGACCCCTCCACGCTTTGAGCCGATGACTGGGAATTTGAGTGGATTTCATGAACTGAGATGGAAGGCGGGGAAAATACAGCATCGCTTACTAGGGCGCGTCATCGGCGAACGCGAGTTCCTGATGCTGGTCGGATGCACGCACAAAGGCGATGTTTACACCCCGCCCAGTGCTCTCGAAACACTGATTGATCGAGACAAGCGGATCAAAACCAGAGAGGCTACAACCAGTGAATACCGAGTCCTCACTAGTTAACGAACTGCGCGACCGGGACTACAGAGCCGAGTACGTCGCATCTCAGATCAGCGTTGGGCTACCTTTCCAGGTGCGCGCTTTGAGGAAAGCGCGGAATTGGACTCAAGCCCAGCTCGCTAAGGTCGCCAGAATGGCGCAGCCCAGGATTGCCGAAATCGAAAGCCCTGGTGAACGAAAGCTCAATCTTGAAACGTTGCTACGGCTTGCCACTGCGTTTGATGTTGCCTTAGAGGTTCGGTTTGTTCCCTTCAGCGGATTTATTGATCGCAACGAGAAGTTCGATCCCAATCGCTACGAAGTGCCTACGTTCGACAACGAGCTGGCGCAAGCAGAGGCGAAACTGCAAGCGAGGGCAAAGCTGGAATCAGCGTTGAAGATCGTTTCAAAGCCGAGAGCGGCTCAGAGGAATGCTCCTATGGGGATCTACGTCGCGTTCAAGCAAGCGCCGAGCGATTTACCGCATCAACCATCGTTAATAAAGCCCGACCTCGCCATCGTGGGCGGCTACGAGGCGTTGCGCGGGTTTAATGAAACACAGGGCGTGATTGCCGAGTCTCAGCACCAGAATCAGTGGCAGGCTCAGCGAGCCGGCTAAAGAGGTAAGGTCCATGTCGGAAGAGCAAAAACCTGGCGATGAAAAGGTCAAATTTCCCAAGCCGAAGTCGCCTAACTTCGAAGAACGATACGCAAACAATGTTTTTTTTGAGTCCAGCTATTGGGACTTAAAGCTAGTTTTTGGAATTCTCGACCAATCTGCGAAGCCGCATCCGACGAACATCCACACCACGGTAAATATTCCATGGGTTCAGGCAAAAATGTGTGCCTACGTGATGTTGGTAAATGTATTGATGCAAGAGAGATTCAATGCGGAGGCGATTCGCGTTCCATCAGGCTTAATCCCGACTCCACTAGAGAACGCCTTACCGGAACTGGCAGCAACTCCTGACGGCGCAGAGCTGGTCCGCGTTCTTAAGACTATTCATGAGGCGTTATTTGGGAAGCAGCCGACCAGTGCCGAAGAAACTCCAACTGCCGAGTAACTTTCTGGCTAACGTTAAGGCGCTCCTGCAGACTCCACCACCGCCAGCCGGTGATCCCTCTACGCGAAAACAGAAGCCCAAGATGACAAAGAAGGCAAAGCGATGAAGCTCAACGGCTGGCAGCGTCTTTGGGCCCTGCTCGCCGTGTCATGGGCGGCAATCACAATCTTCTTGATTTATAGAAGCTGGCCGCAGCTTGTTACTGGTGATAATCCACTTCTTGAAGTTCGGCCTACGGCAGCGCAGAGAGCGATTGACTTGTCACGCGCCAGACAGCAGCACTTGGTGTTCGGTATCGAGTTTTGGGCCGTTCCTATGTTCTCGCTCTACGCATTGGGCTACGGGTTTGCATGGGTTCGCAGAGGATTCAAGCAACAGAAATAGGCTGTCCCCTACTGAGTGAAGTGCTACGAGCCGGGATGTCCGGGCCCGTTAGTCAGTTAGCGGGTTTTGGGTTTGTGAGCGCTACAATTACCATTTTCAATTGTTAATTCTTAATTTCCAGTCATTCCGCCTTGATGGCCTGAACGACCGGCGTGCGCGTGGTCAACTTGATCGCGATCAGAGAGGCGATCGTCCCAGTGACGACGACACCGATCAACAACGTCAGCAGGCTGCCGATTGGCATCGACTGAGCGCGATCGCGAAGCGCCGGCAGGATGGCGATCACCGCGCATGTGGTGCCGATCAATAACCCGCCGAGCACGAGCGCCAGGCCCTCCGAGAGCACCATGCTGCGCACGTTGGACGGCGCGTAGCCGACGGCGGTTAGCAGTCCGATCTCCCTGCGGCGCTCCAACACATTACGGGCGAGCACCGCGCCCAGGCCGACGGTGCCGAGCAGGAGGCCCAGCGACCCGAGCGCCTGGAAGGTGGCGAGGTAGGTGTTCTCCACCTGGTGATACGACGCCCATCGCTCGTGCGTGTCGATCACATCCAAGCCAAAGTCCGACAGCCGATCTTCCAGATGAGTCGTGATCTCGCCTGGCGGGACTATACTCGCGCCTCTACCTTCGCCTGACGTGTCGATCAACCACACGCGATAGCCCTCGTTGCGCGGGAACAGCCGGACAAACGCCGGCTCGCCGATGATCAGCTCCGATTGCAGCACGCTGTCCGCGAGGGCGCCGACAATGCGCAGGCGGACTTCCGGATGGCCGTCAGGTGTGAAGACAAAGTCGTCGCCGACGCCGAGATGCAGCACATACATCAAGGTCGTTTGATCGGCAATCGCCGGAATGGCGCCGTCTTCGAACGTTCTGTTCAACAGGCGCCACGGATTCGCGATCTCCTCTGGCGTCGTCGCCATCGATGACGCGAAGGAGAAGCGTGGCTCGTCGAGAAAACGCGGCTCGGGCGCGATGATGCGCGGGTTGGTCGGCTTGTACAACGTCAAGCAACTGGTTTCATCCCCGGGCCGCAGCCGGAATCGTGAGATCCGTGCTGCCGCGACGATTGGATCGTCGGTTTCAAGGCCGAGCCCATCACGGCCCTCGCGCGTGTTGGGATCGTGCATCAACGGTGCGACCGCTTCCGCCATCAAGGCAAACCCGCCGGTGCCGGAGGCGCGATCGTCGGATGCGGCCGTCACGTCCTTGCGGAACGCGCCGACGCTGACCAGCACGAAGCAGGCGAAGGCGATCAGGGCCAGGCTCAACACCGATCGCGCCGGGCGGACCGAGGTGTGGCGAAGTCCGAGGCGGACCATCGCCGGCACGCCGTGGCCGAGCGTGGTGGAGGAGCGCCGCCGGCGAAGCAGGATCGACGCCGCGCATAACCCGCCGACGAGCCACGCCCCGCCGGCGCCGAAAAAGCCCGCGGTGGCATTGATGGCGCCCATCGACGCGGCGGCAAGCAGGGTAGCACCCACCACGAGCAGCAGCCCGGCGATGAGCTTCGTTGCCGCTGTGGCGTGTCTGGTGGGCGTGTCGGTGTCGCCTTTCAGCAACGATCGCGCCGATCGCCGTGTCATGGCGCGAACCCCGAGCCAGATCGCGAGGATGCCGGACCCGAGCGCGCCGGCCACGCCGATCGCCAGCCACTGGGGTGCGACATGCAACGTGAGCTCGGTGGTGCCGACCGCGCCGACCCACCACGTGCGCAGCCCGTACATGATCGCCGCGCCGTAACCGACCGCCGCTACCGCGCCGATCACCGCACCGATGCCGGCCAGCACGGCGCCTTCTTTGAGAAAGCTTCGCCTGATGGCGCCCGGCGAGAAGCCGACGGCCGACAGCAGCCCGATCTCCGTCGTGCGTTGCTCGAGGCCGACGGCGAAGAAGAGGTACGCGAGCAGCAGCGCCGAGACGACCAGGAAGAAACTGAAGTAGAGGAAGTACTCGCCGAAATCGGTCGTGCCCTGCGCCGCGGCGGCAGCGTCCTGGCGGACGTGGCGTGCGCTAAAGCCCGCGGCGGCCGGATCGATGGCCTGCGCGTTCAGCTGGATGGCTCCCGAAATTCGGAACGACGACACCTTCCCGTAACGGGAGCCCCACAAACGTTGACCGTCAGCGATCGAGATGAAGGCCTTGGGCGCGGCGCGATAGCGATCCCAGTACTCCTCGTCTGTGGGCCGCACGCGCTTGAGATCGACCGGGAACGGCGGATCCCACGACGTCATGTCGGCGGCATCGCTGATCCCGGGGTACTCCGGCGTCAGCGTCTGATCGCCGCCGATGCCATCCATGGGCACGACGCCAGCGAACGTGAACTCGCTGCTGCTGGTGTTGAGTCCTTGTTCGTCCGACCAGAGAAAGTAGTCAAGCGTGACGGTGTCGCCAACTTTCGCCCCGAGATCCTTCGCGGCCCATTCGTTCAGAAAAAGGGGTCGGGTCCATTTTTCTGTTCCTGAGGCGTTGTTCGAGGCCGGCAGATCGACAGCCGTGACGGTCGAATAAGGGATGCTGCGATCGCCGATTCTGATCGAGTTGGCGACATAAGTGAGTACTGGCGCCGTTGAAAGCCGATCACGCCTGGCAATTTCTGCGATCTGCGCAGACAGCGAATCCGTAATCAGGCCGGCGCGGCTTTCTACAATCGTGGCGTCGCGAGCATCGCGCGTCCGAAGGCCCAGATCTTCAAGCGTCACAACAGGTTGGAGCTGTTCGCGCACCAGGCTCTCGGGATCGAAAATGGACCCGACCCCTTTTACCAGCAGCGCATTCGCCCTCTCGCCGAGATCGAGGTCGCGCTGCAGGCGGGCGAGAGGGACATAGAGAGCGAGCACGGGGCCCTGCGAGGGCGCGAGCGAGAATTCTCCGAGCGAGGCGCGATCGAGGACGCGCGCGACGTTCAGGCGAATCCGTTGCCCCGTCACTTCCTTACTGCCTTGCAGGGTCGAGAGCGGAATGTCGGTGGGGCGCGCCACGCGCAGGGTGATGCTGTCGCCAGCTGTCGCGCCCAGTTCAGCCGCGAGCGCCGGACTCAGGAACGCGTCACGATTGGTCGGCGTGAGGTTGTCGACGCCGTGGAACGTGCCGAAGCGCTCGTCGATGCCGTAGACCATCACGCGACCGGCGGAGCGTTTGGATTCGTCGTGCGAGACGGCGCCGCCAAACACGATGAGCGGGGCTGCATCTAGCCGGGAGCCCGACGCTAGATCATCGGCCAGCGCGGCACGGAAGGGAATCGGCGCCGTGATCACGACTTCGGTGGCACCGAGCCGCCCGAGCGCGATCTGTCGAAGACTCTCGCGCACGGACACGCCGACGAGCAACGCACCGGCCAGCACGGCCACGGCCACGGCGACGCCAAGGACCACCATGGCGTTGGTGGCTTTGAAGTAGCGAAGGCTGGCTTTGACGAGCATGGCTACACCGACAGGACGCCGCGGTGCATCCGCCAGCGGCGAGTGAAGCGCGCGCCGAGCGTTTCGCTGTGCGTCACGACGATCATGATCGTCTGTTGCTGCGCGTGAAGGGTGATCAGCAGATCGGCCACGACCTCGGCGGTTTCCGCGTCGAGATTGCCGGTGGGCTCATCGCACAACACCAGCCGCGGGTGACGCACGAGGGCGCGGGCGATGGCGGCGCGCTGCTTCTCGCCGCCGGACAATTCCGCCGGCCGATGATGCAGGCGATCGGTCAGGCCGACCTGACCGAGCAGCGTGCGGGCGCGCTGGTCCGCGGCGCTGTCGGCGTCGCCGACCAGGGTCGGCACCAGCACGTTCTCGAGCACGGTGCACTGCGGCAGCAGGCAATGATCCTGCAGCACGAAGCCGATGTCGCGATTGCGGAATGCCGCCAGCGCGTCGGGCTTGAGCGCGTAGGGATCGGTGCCGTGCAGGCGCATGGTGCCGCTGGTGGGCGGCTCGAGGCCGCCAAGAATGTAGAGCAGCGTGCTCTTGCCGGAACCCGACGGGCCCATGACGCACGCGGCGTCGCCGGGCTGCAGCGACAGCGACACGTCGCGCAACACCGCGAGCTCGCCAGCCGGCGTCGTGTAAGTCTTCGACAGATGACTAGCTTCGAGCACCGATCGCGTCCTGATAAATTCGCAACACGTTCTCGGCCATGTGGGTGACGGTGTAGTGCCGGCGCACCCCTTCGGCGCCGCGGCGGCCGAGCTCGGCCGCGCGCGCGGGATCCTTCCACACATCGTACAGCGCGTCGGCCACATCGGCGCCC
>CAZEMI010000128.1:0-11144 GCA_964513235.1 uncultured Acidobacterium sp. | reverse complement strand
CCGATTACTCGCGCACCATCACCAGCACCCCTGGATCGCCACGGCGGCCGCGGCGGCGCTGCTGGGCACGCTCATCAACACGATGAACGCGGACGTCATGAATTTTCGATTCGTCTGGGTGGTGCTGGGGTTGGTGAGGGGCCTTCGCGAACTCGAAAGGTACTAACTACGCTTCATCAAATCCACGGCGCCGAACCCGTCCACGCCTTTCATGCTCCAAGGCCAGGCGCCCAGATAGCCGCCGTCGCGGGCCAGTGTCAAGTAATCCTCGAGTGAATACGCCGGCGAGAGATGTCCCGGCGGATGCAGCCGCGGCTGCGACGGGAACTCGCCGATCAACAGCGGCTTGCTCAACCCGAAACTCGCGGCGGTGCGGCCGAACACGGTCTCGTCACGATGCGGATCGCGCACGTCCGGATAGGAGTGGACCTGCAGAAAGTCGAGAGCGTAGGCCGGGTCGTCCCATTCCCGCACCGATGTAACGCGTCCGCCACCTAACGTGATCAACGCGGGCGAGCGCGCGCGGATACGCGCCGACAGCAGCCCGGCGAATGTTCGCAAGCGCTCGAGCGGCCACACGGCGCGATTGGGATTGGTCGCAAGCTCCCTAATCACCCAATCCGGCTCGTTGATCAGCTCGAACGAGTGAATGGCCGTCGCGGTGCCGTAACGATCGAGAAACGGATCGATCACGTGATCGAGAAAGGCCGAGGCACCGTCGCGATCGAGCAGGGCGAGGCGCCGCTGTGGATCGTGGAACCACGGGTAGTCGATCAGCACGAGGCAGAGGCGCACGCCCGTAGATGCGGCGATCTCAATTGCGGCATCCATGTCCTGGAAGAACTCGGCATCGAGGCCGGCAATCCCGCCGTCGACCGTCCAGCAAATGCCGCCGCGGCCGTCCGTAAACACGAACCAGCGCGTGACCTCGATCCCCGCCGCAGCCAGGTCGGCGAAATCCGCGCGGACGTCGTCCGCATGCGCGGTCACTCCAGTGTGGCTGTCCCATTTGTTGCGGCCGAAGTCGCAGCCGTAATTGGCGCGGCCGTCGTAGATGGTCCAGGGGTAGTTGATGCCGGCGATCACACTTCGCGCGCGGTAATCGCGTACTTGAAGCGATCGGGGTCCAGGCTGTCGACGCGCGTGCCGGCGATCTCCGCTTGCGGATACATCAGGAACGGCAGCGGCTGGCCTTTCGACCCTGGCAGCACCATGTCGTGCGCATCGTTGTAGGCGATCCAGTTCATCTCCCACGATCCGAACAACGCATCACGAACCCTGGCGACGTAGGGATCCTGCAACGATGCGGTGGGACGCTCTTCGAGAATCAGCTTCCTCACGTCGGCGGGATCGACGGGCACCCAGCCGACGCCATCGATCCACACCTCGGCCCGGCAATGCTGCGCGGTGGTGACGTTGCCGCCGGCGCGGCCCAGGCTGGGAAACCGTGTCGATGGCGCCACCCGCACGCCATACAGATCGCGCGCCGGCAATCCCGCGGCACGCGAGAGCCCGACGAACAACGCATTCAAGTCGGCGCATTTGCCGCGCAGGTTCTTCGTCTCGAGCATCCAGCGAATGTCGCCGAGCCCGCAACCCTTGACCTCAGGATCGCGGACGGTGTGCTCGACAATCCAGTCATAGATCGCGCGCGCCTGTGTGAGCGGCGTGCGATGCCCGCGCGTAATGGTGTCGGCGGTCTCCTTGACGATGCCATCGAGGGGAATCAGGGTGGCCGGTTTGAGATAGGCGGCCAGGTCCGCTGATCGCGTCGCGCCGTTCAATGGCGAGAGCGCGACCCGGTGAGGCGTGGTCTCGACGCGAGCGGTCACCACGAACACCGGCGCCGGCATCATGTGGCCCCATTCGGCGATGGCGATGGCCGTGTCGGAGCCCGGCAGCCTGACCACCCGCGAACGTTCGGCGTTGCCGCCCAGCGTGTGGCCGCGATCGATTTGATACGGGGCCGGCCGGTCCAGCGGCAACGGCACCCACGCGATCGCGGCGTCATGCTCTTCCGGCAGCTCGATGCGCGTGGTGATCTCGTACGTGCGCCGTACCGGGCTCGCCGGTTGCGCGGTGATCGTCAGTGGCGCCACCGCCATGGCGCCGAGGAATTCCCGCCGGTTCATCACCCAGCATCCTAGCGCAGTCGTGCGAGAATCGCGCGATGGGCTGGTGGCGTGGGTCGTGGCTGGTGGGCCTTCTGTGTATCTCGGCGTGCTTCAGCCCGGAGCCGACACGGCCGATGGCGGGCAACTCAACAGTGCCGGCGATCTCGATCGTCGACATCCCGCAGGGGTCCGGTCGACCCGCGGCCTCGGACGGTGACATGCGCACGCTCGAGCCGTATACCGGGGACCTCGATGCGATGATCGAACGCGGCATCATCCGCATGCTCGTGGTCCCCAGCCGCACGCATTTTCAGGTGATCAACGGCAGGCAGCGCGGACGCGCGGTCGACGCCGCCGCGGCCTTCGAGCAGTTCCTCAATCAACGCATCGCGCCGCAGCGCGTCTCGCTGGTCCTGATTCCGTCGGGCGAGACGTCGTTGGCTCCCGACCTGGTCGCGGGCCAGGCCGACATCGCCGCGAGCCTGCTCCGGACCTTCGAGCGCGACGACCAGGTGGCGTTCGCCAAACCGTGGCGGACGGGCGTGCGCGAGCTCGTCGTGACAGGCCCCGGCGCGCCACCGCTCGTCAGCCTCGAGGATGTGGGCGGCCGCACCATTCACGTCCGCCGCAACAGCGATCACCACGCCAGCCTGCTGCGGCTGAACGATCAGCTGAAGAAGATCGATCGCCCACCGGCACGAGTGGCGCTCGCCGCCGAGCCCCAGACCGACGAGGACCTGCTCGAGCTCGTCAACAGTGGCCGCATCCCGGCCACGCTGGTGGACGACTACGTCTACGATGCGTGGCGCGCGACATTCGACCAGTCCGCGGCCAATCGCGACGTCGCGGTGAGCCAGGACGGGGAAATCTCCTGGGTCACGCGAAAGGAATCCACGAAACTGCTGGGGATGATCAACGAATTTTTCTCCACGCACCGGCTGACCTTTTGATCCACGCGGTATCTTTCTAGATGACATATGCGGGTTCTGGTAGCTGAAGACGATCCGGTCATTGCCGACTTCGTCTCGCGGGGTCTGCGCGAGGCCGGCTATGCCGTGGATGTGGCCTCGACCGGGACCGAGGCGCTCCGCAAGGCGCTCGACGGCGGCTACGACGCCGCCGTCATGGACGTCATGCTGCCGGAGCTCGATGGCCTGTCCGTGATCGAGCAGTTGCGCGCCAGGCGCCACCAAACGCCCGTCCTGATCCTGAGCGCCCGGCACACGGTGGACGATCGCGTGAAAGGCCTGCAGGCCGGCGGCGATGACTACCTGACCAAGCCGTTCGCGTTCGCGGAATTGCTGGCCCGGCTGCAGGCGTTACTGCGGCGCTCCGGCGGCGCCACCGAGCCGACGCGCCTGGTCGTCGGCGATCTCGCGCTCGATCTGCTGTCGCGAAAAGTCGAACGCGCCGGCAAGGCGATCGAACTCAGGCCGCGCGAGTTCGCGCTGCTCGAGTACCTGATGCGGCACCCGGGGCGCGTCCTGTCGAAGACGATGATCCTGTCGCACGTGTGGGGGTATTCCTTCGATCCGGGCACCAACGTGGTGGACGTGCTCGTGTCGCGGCTGCGCGATCAGGTCGACGAGGGCTTTCCCACCAGGATGATTCACACGGTTCGGGGCGCGGGCTATGTCCTCAAGGTGGGCTGACCGGATCAGCCAGGCCCTCGGCCTGCGCCTCGCCGCGTGGTACCTCGGCACGTTCCTCGCCAGCACGCTGGTGATCGGCGGATTGACTTACGGCCTGCTCGCCTCGCTGCTCGAATCGCGCGATCACGACATCATCCAATCCACGCTGCGCGAATACGCCACGCGCTACCAGGCCGGCGGATTGCCCGCGCTGGCGCGCGCCATCGAGATCGAGCAGCGATCCGGCACGCGCGAGCCGTTGTTCATTCGCCTGGTCGGACCCTTTCAGGATGTGCTGCTCTACTCGCTCCCCGAGGCGTGGGGCGCGTTCGACCTGGCCGAGCTGCCGGGCGGCGGCAACACCATCTGGGCGCAGGTGCGCGCCCGCGATCGCAACGCGGTGCTCGAGATCGCGAGCATCCGTGTCGGCAACGGATCGATCCTGCAGGTCGGCAAGACCAGCGAGGCGCGCAACCAGTTGCTGGCGAATTTCCGCAGCGTGCTGATCCTCGGCGCGGGCGTGGCGCTGATGATCGGCGTGATCGGCGGCCTGTTCCTGACGCGCTCGACGCTCAAGCCGCTCCGCGACCTGCGCGATGCGGTGCGGCGCATCCTGCACACGGGCCAGACCGACGATCGCGTGCCGGTCTACGGCACCGACGACGCGGTGGATGAGCTGAGCTCGCTCTTCAACGCCATGCTCGCGCGCATCACCACGCTGATCCATGGCATGCGCAACGCGCTCGATCACGTCGCCCACGATCTGCGCACGCCAATGACGCGGCTGCGGGTCACCGCGGAATCGGCGCTGGCCACCAACGATCCGGCCAGGCATCGCGAAGCGTTGTCGGACGTGCTCGAAGAAAGCGAACGGGTGCTCTCGATGCTCACGACGCTGATGGACATTTCGGAGGCCGAAACCGGCACGATGAAACTCAACCTGTCGCAGGTGGACCTGGCGAAGCTCGCCGGCGAAATCCGCGATCTCTATGAGGACAGCGCCGAAGCGGCCGGCGTCACGCTCAGTGTGAACGTCCCTGCCGGTCTGATCGTCGCCGCCGATCGCGACCGGCTGCGTCAGGCGCTCGCCAACCTCGTCGATAACGCGATCAAGTACACCCGCCGTGACGGCCGCGTCGATGTCGTAGCCGCGGCCGAGCAGGACCACGTCGAAATCCGCGTTCGCGACACCGGCGTGGGCATTGCCGAGCAGGACCTGCCGCGCATCTTCGACCGCCTCTACCGTGGCGACCAGAGCCGGACCACCAGGGGCATCGGGCTGGGGCTGAGCCTGGTGCGCGCTTATGTCGAAGCCCAGGGCGGCAGCGTCACCGTAAGTACAAGTCCTGGAAGTGGTTCCACCTTCACGATCAAGCTGCCCAACGTTACGCGCTTGTAATCCTCCCGTAACGCTCCTGAAAGTCCCTCCCGCGTCTTAGTAGACATGGAGGAACGTGTAATGTCCCGAAAGTTCTTGAGAAGCTCTGCTTTGGTGCTCGGCCTTGGCCTGGCGTCCGCAGGCGCGTACGCTGGCTTCCCCGCAGCATCGGGTATTGAGGCGGCGGTCCAATCGCCCGCGACGACGCTGGCCCCGGTTCAGTCAGGCCGCAGCGTCACCGAGGGTTTTGCGGACACCGTTGCCAGAGTCACCCCCGCGGTCGTGACCATTCGAACTGAGCGCACGGCGTCGCCGCGAATGACGCAGTTGCCCCAGTTCCCCGAGGGGTTCCCCTTCGGTGATTTGTTCGGCCAGCGGCAGGCGCCGCGCGGCCGGCAAATACCCGCGCCCATGCAGCGCGGTCTCGGTTCGGGCGTCATCGTCACCGCCGACGGTTACATCCTGACCAATCATCACGTGATCGACGACGCAGCGAAGATCCAGGTCGAGCTGTCGGACCGCCGCGTGATGGAAGCGAAGTTGATCGGCTCGGATCAGCCGAGCGACCTCGCGGTCATCAAGGTCGACGGCGGCAACCTGCCGGTCGTGCCGATTGGCGATTCCAACGCGATGCGCGTGGGCGACCTCGTGCTCGCGGTCGGCAATCCGCTCGGCGTCGGCCAGACGGTGACGATGGGTATCGTCAGCGCCAAGGGCCGCGCGACGGGCCTCGGCAACGGCAGCTATGAAGACTTCCTGCAGACCGATGCGCCGATCAACCAGGGCAACTCCGGCGGCGCGCTCGTGAATACCGCCGGCGAGCTGGTCGGCATCAACTCGCAGATCCTGTCGCCCTCGGGCGGCAACATCGGCATCGGTTTCGCGGTGCCGTCGAACATGGCGAAGTACGTGATGGATCAGCTCGTGGTCAACGGGCGTGTGCATCGCGGGCTTCTCGGGGTCACCGTGCAAGGTGTGACGGGCGATCTCGCGGCGGGCCTCGGTCTCGACAAGGCGGAAGGCGCGCTCGTGAGCGACGTGACGCCCACTGGTGCGGCCGCGAAGGCGGGCATCAAGCAGGGTGACGTGATCCTCGGCTACCAGGGTCGTCCGGTCATCGACACCAACGCGTTCCGCAACGAGATTGCGGCCACCAAGCCTGGCTCCACGGTGACGCTGAAGGTCCTGCGCGACGGCAAGACGATGGAGGTCAAGCCGACGCTCGAAGAGATGACCGCAGCCCGCGCCGGCAGCCGTTCTCTCGACGGCGAGCGCGAAAGCTCGAGCAAGTACGGCATGACGGTGGAACCGATCACGCCCGAACTGGCCCGCCAGCTGAACCTCGACCGCGATATCCGCGGCGTGGTGATCACGAACGTCGACCCGTCAGGTGCCGCGGCATCTGCCGGCCTGCGGGAAGGCGACGTGATTCAGCAGGTCAACGGCCAGTCGGTCCGCGACGCGGACGACGTCCGCGACGCGCTCAACGCGACCTCGGGCAAGCCGTCAGTGCTGCTGGTGACCCGCGGCGAGGCGGCGATCTTCGTCCCGCTGCGCGGCAAGTAATTGTAAAAAACGGTGTGGAGGGGACAGACCCCCAAAATCACCATTTGCCATAGAGTCAAATGTGGCAAATGGTGAAAATGGGGGTCTGTCCCCTTCACACCAAATGCGCCTCGACAAGCGGCTAAAAGGAAAGCAAGCAGATCTGTCCTGGCGGCAGGTTCGCGACGCCATTGAAAAAGGGCAAGTCACGGTCGATGGCCGGGTCCAGAAGGATCCCGGCCTCGACGTGTTTTCGGGGGCCGCGATTGAGCTGAATCTCAACCGCCCCGCCCAGTCGCGCGCCCGCGCGGCGTTCGACATCCTCCACGAAGACGACCACATCATCGTGCTCAACAAGCCGGCCGGCTTGTTGTCGATTCCCTCAACGCCGGGAGCCGGCTCCTCCGAAGACACCGTCCTCAGGCGCGTTCGCGAATACGTCGCATTCAAGCGCGGCCATAAGAACTACGTCGGGATGCTGCATCGCCTCGATCGCGACACCTCGGGGTCACTGGCGGTGGCACTCTCGAAAGACGCGCACGCCGCGGGCCGCGAGCTGTTCAAGGAGCACCGGTTCGAACGCCATTACCTGGCGCTCGTGCAGGGCATTCCCGAGCCGCCGAGCGGCACGATCAAGGCGCGCATTTCCTCTGGTTATCGCGATGGACGCCGCAAACTCGTGGACGACCACGCGCCAGGCCTCGATGCGGCCACCGACTACCGGGTGCGCGAGCGTCTGAACGGCGCCGCCCTGCTCGAACTGCGCCTGCATACCGGCCGGCAACATCAAATCCGATTGCACCTTGAACAGCTGGGCCATCCATTGATCGGCGAGCGCGTCTACGCGGCCCCGGAGTCCGCCTCCGCCAAGGCTACGGCGCGACAAGCGTCTGTCTCTACGAAAAGAAATATGCTGCACGCTTGGACGCTGGCATTTCCGCATCCCATCACCGGTGAGCCAATCGCCGTTGAAGCGCCCCTCCCAACGGACTTTCTGAAGACGATGAAGAGTCTGCGCCCCTGACGCCCGCCCCGAGCGAGGAATCGCGAGGCCGAGTGCCGCGCGATTCCAAGTCGAGGGGTTATGATGCCTGCCATGAGATTAACCCTGGCCGGACTCTCGATCGCGGTGCTCGTGGCCGCGACCGCCTCCCTTTCATCACAATCCGGGCCCGCGGCGCGGTTTTCCGTGGTCGAAGCCTCGATCCAGGACATGCAGCGCGCCATGCGCGAAGGGCGCGTCACGTCGCGACAACTGGTCGAGCAATACCTGATCAGGATTGCGCTCTACGAGGAAAGGCTGAACGCGGTGATGGCGGTGAACCCCAAGGCGCTGCAGGAAGCCGACCGGCTCGACGCGGAGCGGCGCGCCGGCAAGGTGCGCGGGCCGCTGCACGGCATTCCGGTCGCGCTCAAAGACATCGTCCACACCACCGACATGCCGACCACCGGCGGCGCGATTGCGTTCGAGGGATTGATGGTCCCATACGACGCCACGCTGACGAAGAACCTTCGCGAGGCCGGCGCCGTGATTCTGGCCAAGACGACGTTGACCGAGCTGGCGAACTTCGTGGCCAACGGGATGCCGGGCAACTACAGCGCGCTCAGCGGCTACTCGATGAACCCCTACGACCCCCGCCGCGATCCGCGCAAGGCCACCGCTGACGGCCGGCCGGTCCTCAATACCGGTGGCTCCAGTTCGGGCGCCGGGACGGCCGCCAATTTCTGGGCCGCCAGCGTCGGTACAGAGACGTCGGGATCGATTCTCAGCCCGGCGAACCAGAACATGCTGGCCGCCATCAAACCCACCGTGGGCCGCATCAGCCGTTACGGCGTGATTCCGATCACCGCCGATCAGGATACGGCCGGGCCAATGGCCAGGACGGTGGCCGACGTCGCGATCCTGTTCGGCGCGCTCGAAAGCGCATCGCCGGATCCCAACGACCCCGCGACCAGGACGTGCCAGGCGGCGCCGAATCGCGACTACACGCCGTTCCTCAAAGGCGGCGCACTGAAGGGCTCGCGCATCGGCATCCCGCGCGCCAACTACTACGATCGCATCACGCCGCCGGGCGCCAAGGAACCGCGCGGCGGCCTCGACGCGCCGCAAGCCAAGGCGATGGCGGAAGCCATCGAGATCCTCCGCCAGCAGGGCGCCACGGTCGTCGACGCCGACATTCCAAGCGTGATCGACAAGGACCCCAAGAACAACTTCCTGCTGTGGGGGAACGCCTGCGGCAAAGGGCCCACCGATCCCAATTGTTCGTCGGTGTTGTGGTATGGCATGAAGCGAGACTTCAATGCCTGGCTCGCCTCGCTCGGGCCCGCGGCGCCGGTCAAGACGCTCGCCGAGCTGCGCGCCTTCAACACCGCGCGCGGCAATCGCAACGCCATCAAGTACGCACAGGCGAATCTCGATCGATCCGATCAACTCGACCTCGAGAAGGATCGCGCCAAGTGGGAAGCCGATCGCAAGCGCGACATTCAGCTGGCCGCGACGCACGGCATCGACGAGGCGCTCACGACGCACAAGCTCGACGCGCTGCTGTTCCCCGGCGCCAGCGGCGCCGGGATTGCCGCCAAGCCCGGCTACCCGACTGTAATGGTTCCGTTCGCGCTCGTCACGCCGGTGCCGCCGGCGAACGCGCCATTTCCTGACGGCTTCACGCCCGCGCCGGCACCCTACGGCGTCAGCTTCACCGGCACGGCGTGCAGCGAACCGCGCCTGATCGAGCTGGCCTACGCGTTCGAGCAGGCCAGCAAGCGGCGCGTGCCGCCGCCGAGCGCGCCATGAACGACACCAGGCCGATCGCGATCATTGCGGCGCTGATCGTGCTGCTCATTGGCGGCGGCGCATGGTGGATGATGCGCCGCACCGAGGCCCCGGTCAACGACTCGCCGCGAGCCGTCACGGCCACCGACGCGCCGATCGATAAGCCCGTCGAACCGCCGGTGCCGTTGCCACCGCTCGACGAGATGGACGGGTTCCTCCGCCCGCTCCTGTCCGCGCTGTCGTCGCGGCCCGAGCTGGCGCGCTGGCTGGCCACCGACGATCTGATTCGTCAGCTCGCCGCGGCCATCGCCCAGGCGTCGGTCGGCGGCTCGCCGGCGCGCGACTTCAAGGTGCTGGCGCCGCAAACACCGCTGACCACGGCGGGCCGCCCGACCCAACGGACGATCGATCCGGCCAGCTACCGGCGATACGACGGACTCGTGGCAGCGGTCACGTCAATTGATGCCTCCGCCGTCGCGACGATCTACCGCACGATCAGGCCGCGGCTCAACGACGCGTATCGAAGCATGGGCAATGCCGATCGCGACGTCGACAACGCCATTCGCAACGCGCTCGACATCCTGCTCGACACGCCGATCGTCAAAGGTCCCATCCGCGTCGTCGAGGGCGCCGGCGCGACTTGGGCCTACGCCGATCCGGATCTCGAATCACTGCTGCCGACGCAGAAACAGCTGGTTCGCATGGGTCCGGCGAACACGGAAACGTTGCTGGTGTGGCTGCGCGCGTTGAGGAACGCGTTTTAGTGAGTCATGGCGTAGACGATCGCGTTGATGCCGAAGGCGTAGCCCTTGGTTGAGAACTCGTAGAAGTATTGCGGGTTCGACGCTTCCTCTTCCCACGAATCGCCGATGTCGGTGTTGTGCGTCATCAGCACCATCAGCCGGCCCTGCGCGTCGAAGACGCCGCGCGCGTGCGGCTCGGCGCTGTCGGCGCCGCGCTCCGAGGTGCCACCGCCGCTGCCCCACCAGTGGCCGATCGAGGCAATCTGCGGCACACCGCCGATGTCGTACAGCGTGCGGAACAGCGGATGATCCTTGCCGAGATCGCGAACCGGGAATTCGGCCGGCGGCAGGGCCTTGCTCAACTGGTCGGTCCAGGCCTGCCACGCGTACTCGCCCCAGAAATCGTCGGCCCACACGAAGCCCCCCTTGAGCACATAGGTGCGCAAGGCTTCGGCTTCCGCGGTATCGAGATAGGCCGCGCCGACTTCGGTCATCATCACCATCGGGCACTGGAAAAGCGTCTCATCGGTGAGCTGCACGACCACGTGATTGGGTTCGTTTGGTGCGGCAAAGCTGACGTTGGCCTTGGTCAATTCCGACAAGCGGATCGACATGTTGATGTCGGCGCGCGGGAAATCCACGCCCCAGCCGCCGCCGTCTCCGGCGCGGTTGCCGCGGAACGCGACGCGGCAGAACTGATAGAGGCCGTCGAAGTCTTCGGGAGCGGCGGCGCGAATATTGAAGCCGCGGCCGCCGCGGCGGCGCTGCCGTTCGACTCGTTCCCGATCGCTCGCGACCGGGAACTCGCTCACGGCAAGCGCATCGCCGACTGCAGCGGCGGCCATCAGGATCGCGAGGATGAGCGCGATGGTGCGCACGGGCTCAGTGTAACTGGTCTTGGGGCTTGGGGCTTGGGGCTTGGGGCTTGGGGCTTGGGGCTTGGGGCTGGGGGCTTGGGGC
>CAZEMI010000127.1:0-4253 GCA_964513235.1 uncultured Acidobacterium sp. | reverse complement strand
CCGCTTCGAGAACCGCACCCTCGAACTGGCGTCGATTTCCCGATCGCTCAAGGGCCTGGCCAAGGAGCTGGCCGTGCCGATCGTCGTGTTGTCGCAGCTGTCGCGCGCGCCCGAAGCCCGCTCCGACAAGCGGCCGATGCTGTCGGACCTGCGTGAATCCGGTGCCTTGGAACAGGACGCCGACGTGGTGGCGCTGATCTTCCGCGAGGACATGTACAAGCACGGCGACGAGCCGTCGGATACCGACGGCGTGGCCGAGATCATCATCGCCAAGCAGCGCAACGGCCCGACCGGCACGGTGAAGCTCGCGTTTATTCGTGAGCAAACCAGATTTGGCAATCTGGCAGTCGGGGGCTATTCGCCAGATTAATCCTTAGGGTTCTGATGGTGACGAAATACAACCGCGATGAAGCCTTTGAAGGTCCTCGGGGCGACGAAGATCAGAACTACAGACCCGCACCGTGTATCGTCTGCGACGAGTTAGTCATTCTTCGATGCGGCGGATGCGGGAAGCCGATTTGTCATTTTCATGGGCCTTGTCCGAACGGATGCGACGGTGAACCTCGCGAAGACGGGCCTAGCTCGTTTGCGATTGGTTAATCCTGCCACCTTAGAAGATGAAAGGGAAGCGATGGAAGACAGTAAGCACCGATCGACCGATTGGGAATTTGGAGCGATGTTGTTGAAGGGTAGGTCAACTGCTGAAATTGAAGCAGCGATCGGCAAGATTCTGTCCGAACTGGCCGGCACTCATCTGCAGGTCTGCATCGGGAAGATCGATTTTGGTGAACCAGGGCTCGTCAAAGACGACGCCTA
This sequence comes from uncultured Acidobacterium sp., assembly GCA_964513235.1. Classification (GTDB taxonomy): domain Bacteria; phylum Acidobacteriota; class Vicinamibacteria; order Vicinamibacterales; family UBA2999; genus 12-FULL-67-14b. The sequence goes on along the minus strand of CAZEMI010000127.1, from coordinate 3,437 downwards.
CCTGACCTTGCGAGTGTCGCCGCCAAGTCCGTTCTAGTCGGAACATTAGCGTCAAGTGATTGTCCCCGATACCCACGGTGTGGCGAAGATCATCATCGCCGAGCAGCGAAGCGGGCCGACCTGCGTGGTAAAGCTCGCCTTCATACGAGAGCAGACGCGGTTTAGAATCTTGCGATCGGCCGATACACGCCCGGCGAGTAGCCCTTGAATCCGCGGTACTTCTATCACAGCTTCCCTAGAAGGGCTGCGAATGCGGCGGAGATCAAAGCCAAAGGCCTGAGCATCTTGAAGTCCATGGCCACTTCGGGCCTTCTCTTCACGCCAGAGAGAACTGTGTGGAGAGAGTTTAGGCAAGATGGCCAGCAAGGAACACCTATTGAGGTTTTCCAAAAGCGCGCTTGTTTCACTGAGCTTGGTCCCCCCGAATTGGAAGCGCACTCAGCACAATTTGGTTCGTTCGCAATCGAATTTGAGATCGAGAATTTGAGACTGCTCGGCGCAACACCCGTGTTCTATTTGCCGACGCCCGGCGCGGAAGAAAGAGCAATGGGTGGCGTCGCGGCTGCGATGGTGGCACGGATGGCAGAAATCCAGCAACTCCTCGTAAGGCTGGGGGACCTGGATCGTTTGGTCGCGACGACGCCAGACAAGATGGAGGCAATAAACGTAGCTGTTAAAGACCAAGTGGTCCAACCGACGCGTTGCACAATCGGCGGAGCAGAAGACCTTCTACGTATACTTTCGCACGAGTCGGAGCCGGTGCCTGAATTACTGAACGCATTCCGGTTTCTTTCCGGATTCTTTTGCCCGACTGAAAACCTCGATTATACGAGCGAGCTTGCGTATTACAGGCAGCGCGAATGGCGAATCCTTAGTGGGATGAAGCGCCGCGGCCAAGAAGTCACGCGATTGCTTGAGCCATTTGAGGTGGAAGCGCTCCTTGCAATAGACAACGAATGGTTCGGAAAACAAATGAAGTTCCCGACCGGCGAATACGAACGCGTCGAACAGTGCCGCTACTTAACCGAAGTTGAAGGACGGCCATTCTTGTCTTGGTGTCGCCGGGTCATTGTTCCAGACCCTCTCAAGGAGCAGGCCAATGCGGTGCTTCTTGAGGCCGCCATGCCAGTCGCGGTCGTTGCCGCTTCGGACCTCCGCAAGTAACTCCTTATTCGTCCGCCTACCAAGGATTTAGTGGCGGGCCGACTCGTTCAGACATCCGATAGATTGAGTCTGAGCTCCCTGGGCCATCTGTGACCCTGGCAATTTGATAATCTGCGGTTGTGGTTCGCTGTACTACAGCGCGTGTCGATCTCTTCGCACTCGAATCCAACTTCAAAGCCGTCGGCGCGTACCTTGCCGGCGAAGCAGGGCTGAACCGCCGCGCGGGCCGTGGTCCGGTTGTCGCTCCCGAGATCATCGCCGTCGTCAAAGCCAACGCCTACGGTCATGGCGCGCATCGCGTGGCGGAAGTGCTGGAGAAGGCTGGCGCAACGATGCTGGCCGTGGCGGACATCGAGGAAGGCGTCGATCTCCGCAAGTCAGGCATCCGCGCGCCGATCCTGATCTTCGGCGCGCTGAGCGTCAGCGATCTCGACGGCGTGTTCGATTACGACCTGACGCCGACGATTTCGAGTCCTGCAACGGGCGCGGCGTTGCAGGCCGCCGCGGCTGCGCGCAAGACGACGCTGCACTATCACCTCGAGGTCGACACCGGGATGAACCGGCTCGGGTTCCGGCACGACAACCTGGGCCGTACGCTGCCGCCGCTGCTCGACAGCGTGAACCTCGCGATGGACGCCGTGCACACGCACTTCGCCACTGCGGACGAGCCCGGACACCAGCTGTTCGACACGCAGCGGACACGATTCGACGCGGTGGCGAAAACGCTCGATGAGCTCGGCGCGGGCCCGCGTTTGTGTCATGCCGCGAACTCCGCCGCGCTGCTGCGCGATTCGCGGGTCTGGTTCGATTTCGTTCGACCGGGCCTGCTGCTCTACGGTCTCGTGCCGCCGCCGCTTGGCACCACGTTGCCGCTGAAACCGGTGATGTCGCTCACCAGCCGCGTGGTCGCGGTGAAGGGTGTGCGCGTGGGGGAGACGGTCGGCTACGGCGGACAGTTCACCACTGATCGTCCCGTGACCTTGGCTGTCATTCCCGCCGGTTACGCTGATGGCCTGGATCGCCGACTCGAAAGTCACGGCTGCGTGTTGATTCGCGGTCGCCGCGCGAAAATCGTCGGCGCGGTCAGCATGGATATGCTCGCTGCCGACGTGACCGACATTGATGCCGTCGCACCTGGCGACGAAGTCGTGTTCCTCGGCTCGCAAGGCAGAGAGCCGCACCAGACGATCGACGCGCGCGAAATGGCGGCGTGGATCGGTACCATTCCGTACGAGATTCTGTGCCGCCTGGGGTCTCGTGTTGAAAGGAAGTACGACTGAGGCGGCCTGACATCGCACGGCTTCCGAGAACACGGAGAAGTACGGAGCACACGGAGGCTGTTGACGATGAGAGAATGGTCGCAGTGATTTTAAGTCTCCGCGCCCTCCGTACTCCTCCGTGTCCTCGGAACGCTTCGTCATGAAACAGGCGAAGCCAGTATTCGTGTGCCAAGAGTGCGGTGTACAGCGGCCCAAGTGGCAGGGCAAGTGCGACGACTGCGGCGCGTGGAGCTCGTTTGTCGAAGAGCGCCCGTTCGAGGGTGTCTTGGGCGGACCGACGACGCATCGCTACGCGATGCCAGGAATTGCCACACCAGGCGCGAAGAAGTACTCAGAAATTGAAGCGACGAAGGCCGATCGCATCTCGACCGGTATCACCGAATTCGATCGCGTGCTCGGCGGCGGCATCGTCCCCGGATCGCTGGTCCTGCTCGGTGGCGAGCCTGGCATCGGCAAGTCCACCTTATTACTGCAGGCTGCGGCCAACTTCGCGCACACCGTCGGGCCCGTGTTGTACGCGTCCGGCGAAGAATCCGAACATCAGATCAAGTCGCGCGGCGATCGGCTGGGTGTCGGCGATGCGCCGCTCTATCTGCTCTCGGAGACCTGCATCGAGCGCATCCTCGAGGAGATCGGCCGCGTGAAGCCGGCGTTGATGATCGTCGACTCGATCCAGACCGTGTTCTCGCTGAAGTTCCAATCGGCGCCCGGCAGCATCGGTCAGGTCCGCGAAGCGGCGACGCAGTTTCTGTTTACGGCCAAGGGCCACAACATCCCGACCTTCCTCGTCGGCCACATCACCAAGGACGGCAGTCTTGCCGGTCCGAAGGCTCTCGAGCATGTTGTGGACACGGTGCTGTACTTCGAGGGTGAGCGCCACCACTCGCATCGCGTGGTGCGGGCGGTGAAGAACCGCTTCGGCGCCGCGAGCGAGCTGGGCGTGTTCGAGATGACCGGCACTGGGTTGCGGCCGGTGCCCAATCCCTCGGCGCT
>CAZEMI010000126.1:0-2425 GCA_964513235.1 uncultured Acidobacterium sp. | reverse complement strand
TGGAGCGGCCCGGGTCCGGAGCCACCGTTCGAATCGTGCGGCACGGCGTGGCACACGTTCGACACCGGCGGCCGCTGCCCAGGCTGCGGCCATCAATGGCACTGGACCACGTGCCTGCGCTGCGAGGAATGGTCGCCGCATCTGGACTGGTATGAGGATGCCGCGCCTGAACAATAGCCTCATCGCCCTCTCGGCGCTCGTCCTGGTCGCGGCCTGCAACGGCGCGGTCGCCGAGCGTCAACCTGGAACCGACTGGAATCGAGCCCGCACGAACATGGTCGAGGAACAAATCGTCGCCCGCGACATCAGGAGCCCGCGCGTGCTGGACGCCATGCGCACAGTGCCGCGCCATGAATTCGTGCCGGAAGTGTGGCGTGCCGGCGCGTACGAGGACACGCCGCTGCCGATCGGCCACGACCAGACGATTTCACAACCGTACATCGTGGCTTACATGAGCGAGGCGCTCGAGCTCGATCGCTCGCACCGCGTGCTCGAGATCGGCACCGGCTCCGGCTACCAAGCCGCGATTCTGGGCGAGCTGGCGAAAGAGGTGTTCACGATCGAGATCGTCGAGCCGCTCGCCGCCCGCGCGCGAGAGACGCTGGCGAGACTGGGCTACGAGAATGTGCACGTGCGTGCCGGCAACGGCTATCTCGGCTGGCCGGAGGAAGCGCCGTTCGATCGCGTGATGGTGACGGCCGCGCCCGACGAAGTACCGCCTGCGCTCGTCGAGCAGCTCAAAGTCGGCGGGCTGATGGCCATCCCGGTCGGGACGGGCGTTCAAGAGTTGAGAATCCTGCGGCGGACCGCCGACGGCCTCGAAACGCTGCGCACATTGCCCGTGCGATTCGTCCCGATGACCGGCAAGCCGAAGCCGTGACGGGCCGCGTTATACTTCGCTGCTGTACGTTCGTAATGATTCACCGAGGTCTGACCCCATGATGTATCCGAGACTTGCCCGCGTTGCCGCCGTATTGGCGCTGATGGCCCTGGCCGTTACAACTCATTCCACGCCGCCGCTGGCGGCGCAAGGTGACGCGAACCAACTGGTTCCCCTCAACGCCTACAAGGATCTGAAATGGCGGAGCGTCGGCGCCACCCGTGGCGGGCGCGTCACGGCCTACTCCGGCGTGCGCCAGCAGCCGCACACCTTCTACTTCGGGGGCGTCGGCGGCGGTGTGTGGAAAACGGATGATGCGGGGATCTCGTGGCGTCCAATCAGCGACGGCCAGATCGGCACCGGCTCGATCGGCTCGATCGATGTCGCGCCGTCGAACCCGAATCACATCTGGGTCGGCACCGGCAGCGCCGCGATTCGATCGAACGTGATCATCGGCCGTGGCGTGTACAAGTCCACCGACGCCGGCACCAAATGGGAGTTGATGGGCCTGAAAGACTCCGGGCAGATCGGCGGCATCAAGGTCCATCCCTTCAACACCAACACGGTGTGGCTGGCGGCGCTCGGTTCGCCGTTTGGCCCCAATGACGAGCGCGGCATCTTCAAGACCACCGATGCCGGCAAAACGTGGAAGAAGACGCTGTTCGTGAACAACGAGACCGGCGGCCGCGACGTCGAGGTCGATTACGAGAACCCCGACATCGTCTACGCGGCCATGTATCGCGGGTTCCGCAAGGGCTGGGACATCATCAGCGGCGGTCCGGCGAGCGAAGGCGGCATCTACAAGTCCACCGACGGTGGCGCGACGTGGAAGAAGATCAGCGCCGGGCTGCCGGGCAGATTAATCGGCAAGATCGACATCGACATCGCGCGCAGCAATCCGAAAGTGCTCTACGCGATGATCGAGGCGCCGGGCGGCGAAGGCGGCCTGTTCCGCTCGAACGACGCCGGCGAATCATGGACGCTGGTCAACAGCAGCCAGCGCTTGCGCGCGCGCCCGTTCTACTTCCACTACGTCACGGTGAATCCGAAGAACGAGAACGAAGTATGGGTGAACGAGCTTGGCCTGCACAAGTCCACCGACGGTGGCAAGACGTTCACGCAGGTCCGCACGCCCCACGGCGACAACCATGGCATGTGGTTCAACCCGGACAATCCCAACATCATCCTGCAGGTCAACGACGGCGGCGCCAACGTCAGCCTGAACGGCGGCAACAGCTGGTCGTCGATCCTCAACCAGCCGACCGCCGAGTACTACATGGTGGCCGTCGACGAGCAGTATCCGTATCGCCTCTACATGCCGCAGCAGGACAACAGCACGCTGATCATTCCGAGCATTCCGCCGGTGTCGTGGGGCTTCGAGCATCCCGCGCAGGCGTGGTCGCAGGCCTCGGGCTGTGAAACCGGGCAGATCTGGCCGAAGAAGAACGGCCTCGTGGTGTGGGGCGCGTGCAAGGGCGAGGTCGGCCGCTTCAACACGGTGACCGGCCAGGAAAAGCACTACTGGGTGTATCCGCAGAATCGCTA
>CAZEMI010000125.1:0-7216 GCA_964513235.1 uncultured Acidobacterium sp. | reverse complement strand
GTGATACGAAATCAAGCCTTCGAGATCGCCGCCGCCAAGGTCCATGCCCTGGAACAGCCGCTGCGCGATCTGCATCGTCCGCTCGGACGAGAAACCCAGCTTGCGATTGGCTTCCTGTTGCAGCGTGGAGGTCGTGAACGGCGGCGAGGGCCGCTTGGTGAAGGGCTTCTCTTCGACGCTGGTGACGCTCCACGGCAGGCGCCTCATCAGCGTTTCACGCAGGGCCTGAGACTCTTTCTCGCCGAGCAGCCTGACGCTGGTCGAGGTGAGGTTGCCCTTGCTGTCGAAATCCTTGCCGGTAGCCACGCGCTGCCCGCCAACCTTGGCCAGCGTCGCGGGGAACTCGCTCGAGCCGCTCCGCAACTTCGCTTCGAGATCCCAGTAGCTCGCGGTGCGGAACGCGATGCGTTCCTCTTCGCGCTCGACGATCAACCGCACCGCCACGCTCTGCACGCGCCCCGCGCTGAGACCGGTCTGCACCTTCTTCCACAGCACCGGCGACAGCGTGTATCCGTAAAGGCGATCGAGGATGCGCCGGCTTTCCTGCGCGCGAACGAGGTTCTCGTCCACATCGTGCACTTCGGCGAGCGCCGCCTTCACCGCTTCTTCCGTGATCTCGTGGAACACGATGCGGCGCACTTTCACTTTCGGCTTGAGCAGTTCCTTCAAGTGCCAGCTGATCGACTCGCCTTCGCGATCCGGGTCGGTGGCGAGGATCAACTCCGAGGCGTCCTTCATCGCCGCCTTCAGCGCCGCCACGTTCTTCTTCTTGTCCGCGGGAACCACGTAATACGGGGTGAAATCCCCGTCGGTGTCGACGCCCAGCCGGCCCCACGACTTGCCCTTGATTTCCGCCGGCACTTCCGCGGCAGACTCCGGCAGGTCCCGAATGTGACCGTAACTGGCCTCCACTCGGTACTTGTTGCCCAGGAACCTCGCGAGGGTCCGGGCTTTCGCGGGCGATTCGACTATAACGAGCGGTTTCGGCATCTAATGTCCACTAAATATCTCTACACCTTACTCTGGGAAACCACCCCACCACGCAGACTACGCGTGGCGGGGACCCCGTCGAACGAACCGACCTAATCCAATCCTTTGAATTTCGCCGGTCAACTCCCATTCCAGGAGTCGAGCGAGCGCTTCGCCGGGTGGGATCTTCAGCTGTTCAGCGATGTCATCCACCGTAAATTCAACGCTTTCAGGCGATTCGTGAACGGGTACCGCGGTCGTTTCCAAGCCCAACTCTTGGAGGATATCGACCGCAGACTCCACGAGCTTTGCCCCATCCCTCAAGAGCGCGTGGCCGCCGCGGTTCTGGCCGGTCCGCGTCGGGCCAGGCACCACCATCACGTCGCGGCTCTGATCGCCGGCCAATCGGGCGGTGATCAACGACCCGCTCCGCTCGCGGGCTTCTACCACCACCACCGCCTTCGACAGGCCGCTGATGATGCGGTTGCGTTGCGGAAAGTGAAAGAGATCGGGAGGCGCCCCGGGTAGAAACTCGGTCGCGAGCAAGCCGTGCGTCGCAATGCGCTCGTGCAGCTCCTTGTTCTCCGCCGGATAGATGCGATCGATTCCTGTGCCCAGGACGGCAATGGTCTTGCCGCCCGCGTCGAGCGCGCCGGTGTGCGCGGCCGCATCAATCCCGCGGGCCAGGCCGCTGACAACGACGATGCCGGCACGCGCCAGGTCGCTCGCGATTTGATACGCGATTTCGACGCCTTCGCGGGACGCGGCGCGGGCGCCGACCACCGCGATCGCCTGCCGGGCCAGGAGCGAGCGATCGCCCCGCGTCCAGAGACATTCCGGAGGATTTGAGATTTCCGCCAGTAACTGGGGATATTCGGAAGTGCCGAGATAGATGCAATCCATGCCCAAAACGCGGGCTGGCTGCTCCTGACCGCCGACGACGATGCCTCCGCCTTCGCAATTTGTCAACCCCTTGCTACGGCGGGACAGGTCAATTGTGACGAAATGACCCGCCTTCGCAATTCCAAAGGAATTGCTACGGCGAGGCAGGCTATCCAAGTGTTAACTTGCCCGCCTGCGGACAGGGGTATAGAGTGGCATTAAGGCTTCATGTCTGTAAGGGTCCTCGGGCTCGTTTTGTTGATGGCGGTGGTGTCGGCGTCCCCTGCCTGGGCGCAGCGCAAACAGGCCAAGGAACAAGTCGAGTTCGGCATCCAGGTCGCGCAGCGTGGGCTCTGGAAAGAGGCGATCTATCGCTGGGAACGCGCCACCCAGCTGGATCCCAGTTACGCCGCCGCGTTCAACAACCTCGCCGTGGCTTATGAGCACGAGGGGCAGTTGGCGAAGGCGCGAGAGGCTTATGAAAAAGCGCTCGCGCTCGAACCCGAGAACGCGCTGGTGAGGCAGAACTACGATCTGTTCAAGGAAATCAATGACCGCGCGGCTCAGAAAGACGGTCGTTAGTTTAGGGCTGGCGCTCCTCGCGGTGCTCTCGGCCTGTACGAGTTACACCGAGATCCCGATCGAGACGCCCATCTCGCCCAAGCTGGATGTCTCGGCGTTCCAGCGCATCTTCATCGCCGGCTTCATCGCCGGCGCCAATGAAGACGTCGACGCCAACATGGAAACGGTGCGCCTGCTTCGCAGCCAGCTGCGAAACAAGGGCATCATGCGCGTGATCGACGCCGACACGCTGCCGCTGCTCGAAGTCGCGAAACAGAATAGCGCCGAGGCCACCCCGCCACCGGTGCCGGATCAGCAGGCCGCGCAGCCGCCGCCGGATCAAGACAAGCCGCCGGTGTTCAACGACGAAAAGGACCTGGAGCCGTACCAGCACCTGTTCGCGAACGTCGCGTATTGGAAACGGATCGGCGAGGAGTATCAGCAGCCGCTGATCGTGACCGGCGCGATCCTGTTTGCGCCGCAGCAGCGGTCCGGGTTCGTCCAGCGCGAGCAGGAAACCTACGATCCGTTCGGCCGCCGCATCGTGGTGCCGGTCCGGACCTACCAGGAGCGCAAGGGGTTCGTCCTGCGGCCGACCTTTATCTTCATCGACGGCCGCACGGGCGAGACGCTGCACAGCGAGACGTTCCGCGAAGAGATTCTCTACAACGCCAACCAGCAGACACCGGCCCTGTCGTCGTATTTCGAGCTCATGGACCGGCTGCTGCCGGCCTTCCTTAACACGTTGAGCGCACAGAAGATAAAGGGAACTCGGACCCTCCTCAAGTAGGGGCGGGACTTTAGTCCCGCCCTCGGCCTGTGCTATCCTTGAAAGTTCCTTAACTCGGGAGATTTCCACGTGTTTGCAATCATCAAGACTTCAGGCCGCCAGTTCCGAGTCGAGCCCGGCGCCGTGATCGCCATCGACGGCCACAACGCCGGCGAGGCGGGCGGCGAGGTGTCGTTCGACCAGGTCCTGCTCGTCAGCAACGACGCGGGCGATGTCACCGCGGGCACGCCGTTGGTCTCTGGCGCCAAGGTGCTCGGCGTGGTCGGCGAGCTGGAAAAAGGCAAGAAGGTCCGCATCTTCAAGAAGAAGCGGCGCAAGCAGTACCGTCGGACCAAGGGCCACCGCAGCCTCCTGACGCGCGTCCGCATTACCGACATCCAGATCTAGATTTCAGAAGTTAGATTTCAGATTTCAGAAGTTAGATTTCAGATTGCAGAAGTAGTCATGGCAACAAAAAAAGGACAAGGATCGTCTCGTAACGGCCGCGACAGCAACTCGCAGCGGCTTGGCGTCAAGCGGTTCGACGGCAACCTCGTGACCGGCGGCTCGATTCTCGTGCGTCAGCGCGGCCGCAAGTACCAACCCGGCCTGAATGTCGGCCTCGGCAAGGACGACACGTTGTTTGCGAAGGTCACCGGCAAGGTGAAGTTCGAAGACCACGGCCAGCGGGGACGCTTCGTCTCCATTCACCCAGTCGAATAACCGGAACCGGATCCCGGTTCCCGGATCCCGGTTTATGCAGTTCGTCGACGAAGTCGACATCCACGTCACCGCAGGACACGGCGGCAGCGGTTCACTCAGTTTCCGCCGTGAGAAATTCGTTCCGCGCGGCGGCCCCGATGGCGGCAACGGCGGTGTCGGCGGTTCGGTGTGCGCGGTGGCCGATCCGCACCGCAACACGCTCGTGCATTTCCAGTTCAATCCGGAATACAAGGCGCCGCGCGGCGGCAACGGCGCCGGCGCGCTCAGGACCGGACGCGGCGGCAAGGATCTCGACATCCCGGTTCCGGTCGGCACGCTGATCTACGCGAAGGATCCCGAGACGGGCGAGCTCACGCCGGTGGCGGACCTCACCACCGTCGGCCAGCGCGTGCGGCTCGCGAAAGGCGGACGCGGCGGCCTGGGCAACGCGCACTTCGCGACCTCGACCAATCGCGCGCCGCGCAAGGTGCAGCCGGGCGAGGTCGGTGAAGAATTCGATTTGCATCTCACGCTGAAGTTGCTCGCCGATGTGGGTCTCGTCGGTTTTCCCAACGCCGGCAAGTCCACGCTCATCTCGGTGGTATCGGCGGCGAAACCGAAGATCGCGAATTATCCCTTCACCACGCTCACGCCGAACCTCGGCGTCGTCGCGTTGAGCGGCGATCGCAGTTTCGTGGTCGCCGATGTGCCTGGCTTGATCGCAGGCGCGCACGAGGGCCACGGCCTGGGCCATCAGTTCCTGCGCCACATCGAGCGCACCAAGGTGTTGATTCACCTGGTGGACATCTCCAGCGAATCAGGACGCGACCCGGTTGAAGACTTCGACACCATCCGCCGCGAGCTCGAGCTCTACAACCCGGAACTGCTCGAGAAGCCGCAGCTGGTGGCCGCCAACAAGATCGACGCGCTCGACGATCCGACACGCGTCACCGCGCTCGAAAAGCGCGCGAAGAAGTTGAAGGTCAAGTTCTTCAAGATCTCGGCGGTGACCGGCGAAGGGGTCAATGAGCTGATCGAAGCGGCGTGGCCGATCATCGCGAAAGGCCGCGAGGAGGAACGATCCGCCGTAGCCCTTGAGGATCAACAGGCGGAGGCGGACGACAGCGCGGAGCGGTCCGACTTCGCCCCGACTTCGCCAAGGCTTCGTCGGGCTTCGTCGGATCGAGAGGATTACAATCCCGCGCTCGTCCCGCCACTTCGCGCCGGTGGCACGAACAAGCCGCAGAAGAAGCAGCACGCCAGGAAACGTTCATGACGCTGGGTGTGCTTGGCGGCACATTCGACCCGATTCACAACGGTCACATCGCCGCGGCGGATGTCGCGCAGCGGTTCCTCGATCTGGACATGATCCTGCTGGTGCCGTCGCTGATTCCACCGCACCGGCAAGACCCGGTTGGCGCCACCAGCGAACAACGTTTCGCGATGACCCAACTGGCCGCCGCAGAACGGCTGCGCTGGGTCGCTTCGCGTATCGAGTTGGATCGGGAGGGTCCCTCCTATACCTACGACACGCTGGTCGAGCTTCGGGAGAGCCTGCGGGGTACGCAAATCTTCTTCATTCTCGGCACGGATGCGTTTGCGGAAATTGCCACCTGGTCCCGGTATCCGGCAGTGCTGGACCGTGCGCATTTCGTGGTCGTCTCGCGGCCCGGAATCACGTTAGACTCGTTACGTGAACGCGTGCCGTCGGCCTTCGAGTCCCATCCTCCATGTGCTCCGTCACGGCTGCGTGACCCTGGCAGCGAAGAAACCCGAGTGATTCTCGTCGAATCCAACACTCCCGACATTTCCTCGACCGACATTCGACGCCGCGTCCGCGCCGGTCAGCCTCTCTCCGGTCTGGTCCCGGACACGGTCGCCGAGTACATTCGAGCCCATCATCTTTACGCCGGTCAGTAACTTGCATGGCAAAGACAACCAGTCAGCGGAAACCCCGAACTGCCACCCGCACCGCGTCAAGCCTGTCTCGCCGACCTGTCCGCCGTAGCCCGACGAAGCCTTGGCGAAGTCGGGGCGAAGGCGGAAAGTTGCCCAAGCCGATCCAGGCGGTCGTCGATGCGGCGCGCGATAAGAAGGCGCACGGCGTGGTGGTGCTCGACCTGAAGAAGGCGGGCGCGTTCACGGACTACTTCGTGATTTGCTCGGCGGCCAATCCGCGGCAGGTGCAGGCCATTGCCGATGCGGTGGAAGACGCCCTCAAGGCGCAGAAACAGCGGCCGTCGCTGGTGGAAGGCTACGCCCGCGCCGAGTGGGTGCTCCTCGACTACTTCGATTTCGTCGTCCACGTCTTCTCGAAGCACGCCCGCGATTTCTACGGCCTCGATCGCCTCTGGGGCAGCGCCACGCGGATCGAGTTCCCCGACGTGGCGTAACGGGTCCTGGGTCTTGGGTCCTGGGTCTTGGGTCTTGGGACTTGGGGCTTGGGACTTGGGACTTGGGGCTTGGGCAAAAGCCTCAGCCAATCTCGTTTTATCCTCATTATTCGAGCCGCCGTGCGCGGCCTGCCGCGAGCGCCTGCGCCACCCGCTGGACGGGTCGGTGTGCGAAGTGTGCTGGGCGAGTATCAGGCACACATCCGCGATCGAGATCCGTTTCGACGCGACTCACCCGATCGGCTGGGCCGCCGCCGTCGATGGTTATGACGGACGGATGAAGGACATCATTCACGCGTTGAAGTACGATCGCCGCCGCTCGATTTCGCCGCGCCTCGGTGCGCTGATGCGTGAATGCGGCGTCGAGTTGCTGCGCGGTGCCGATTGCGTGGTGCCGGTCCCGCTTCATCCGCGGCGGAAGTACAGCCGCGGCTTCAACCAGGCCCATGATCTCGCAATCCACTTGGGCCTGCCGGTCCTGCCGTTACTGAGGCGGGTTGTCTACACCCAGTCGCAGATCGATCTCCCGAAACATGAGCGCCACGAGAACGTGCGCAATGCATTTTTTCTGGATCCCGGATCCCGGATCCCGGATCCCGGCGTGATCGTCCTGATTGATGACGTCGCAACGACCGGTGCAACCTTGGAGAGTTGTGCGAAGGTCTTGAGAACAGCGGGTGTGACAGACGTAAGAGCCCTTACAGCAGCCCGAGTCGTGACCGCACGGCGCTAGTCACCGCGGCCGATACCGCGTCCTTGTCCTGGTGGCCTTCGAGGCGAACCCAGTCGTTCGAGTGCCCGGCCTGGCGCAGGTAGCTTTCCCGCACGCGGCCCAGCATCGGCAGATCGCGCTCGAACTTGTCGCGCGCCACTTGCTTACGGTTCAGCGAGGCGTCCGGTGGGATGTCGAGCAGGATCGTCAGTGACGGCTGCGGCAGCA
>CAZEMI010000124.1:0-66293 GCA_964513235.1 uncultured Acidobacterium sp. | reverse complement strand
GAGTTGGTGCCGAAGTCGACGCCAATTGTAAAGGGGCCTGGCGCTGTGGATTGCCGCTCGATCACGCGCCACCCACCAGCACCGGCGAAACAACATCGAGCACGTCAGGTCCTGTTCCGGCCGCGCGCGCCCGATCCAGGCTCGGCTGGAGCGCGAGGATGCGCACCGCTTTCAGCGCGAGGTTGGCGAAGTTGATCATGCTGCGCTCGATCGCCCGCGTCGGATCTTCGCGATAGGTGAACTGGTCCTGGCTGTAGTAGCCGCGATAGTCGCGCACGAACGTCGTGTAGAGATACTCGACCGATTCGGGAATCGACAGCGTGCCGAACATCAGGTCCTGATCGTTGCGCCCCTGCCGGGCGTCGTTGATGTCGAACTTGTGGACCGGCACGCCGGCATACGCGGCGAGATCGCACGACGTCGACGCCGTGGTCGCTTCCATCTTCTGGTGGCCGTAGTCGATGGTCAGGCCGCAGTTGCGGCCGGCGCACGCGGCGTTGACCTGTTGCGCCACGATAATTGCCGATGCCGCGGTGGGAATGATCATGAACAGCTCGCGCGGCTCGTACGGCTTCGGCTCGATGGCGAGCTTGATGCCGTGCGTCACGCACGCCTGGTTCACCGTCACCAGCGCTTCGGTGAACCATTCGAGCGATTGCTGGTAGTCGATCTGAAAGTGATAGTCCGCGCCGTCGGATCCCGGCCACACGCTGAGCACCGGAATCTTCATCAATCGGCAAATCTCGACGCCCTTCAGGATCTCGTCGAGCGCGGCCTTGCGATGGGCCTTGTCCGGATTGCATGGTCCACCCAGCCGGAACTTCGGGTTGGTCCAGGTGTTGATGTTGCAGGCGGTGACCTGCATGCCGAGCTCGGCGAGATACCCCTTCTGCGCGCGCTCGAGGTGCGCGTGATCGAGGTCGCCGTTCAGTGTTTTCTCGAACACGCTCTGGTGGATCTCGATGGCGTCGATGCCCGCCGCCTTCGTGCGGCGGCACTGGCCTTCGAAGTCGTTGCGGAATCCCGGATCGTCCGAGTGATATCCCGGTGGCGCAAACCGATCGCAGAAGTCCCCGGCCGACCAGTGCCCGACGCTCATCTTGATATCCATCGTCTTCAGGAACTCGAGCGAGGCCTGGCGGTCGAGATAACCCTTTAGTTCCGCGGCATATGAGAGCTGTGCAGCTGAGAAACGTGGCACGATTCCTCCGGAGTCCACCCGAGGCGGCCGCCTCGGTGGACGGAGTCCCGCCGCAGCGCCGCAGGCGCGAAGGAGGATATCATCCGCCCCATGACAGAGCGGCGGAAACTGCGAATCGTGCTGGTCCTGGTTGCCGTCGCGGCCGTCGCCACCGCCGCGCAAGTCGCGTGCGAAGGCGCGCCGATCAACTTCAACCTCTTCGCGCAGACAGGGGCCCAGGCCACACCCGACTATCCGATCAAGCCGGTCGCCTTTACCGCCGTCCACCTGAACGACGATTTCTGGGCGCCGCGCATCGAGATCAACCGTACGTCCAGCATTCCGTCGGCGTTCGAACAGTGCGAGCTCACGGGACGGGTGGCGCTCTTCGATCGCGCGGCGGCGGTGTTGCGCGGCGACGCCACGGTCGACAAGCGTCCGCCCGGCTACCCGTTCGACGAAACCGATCTCTACAAGGTGATCGAAGGCGCGTCTTACTCGCTGAGCGTCACGGCCGACCCCAAGCTGGATGCGTACGTCGATGGCCTGATCGCCAAGATTGCCGCGGCGCAGGAACCGGACGGCTATCTCTACACCACGCGCACGATCGATCCGAAGAGCCCGCATCGCTGGGCCGGCGCCGAACGCTGGGTGCTCGAGCGCGACGACAGCCACGAGCTGTACAACCTCGGCCACCTGTTCGAAGCCGCGGTGGCGCATCACCACTCCACTGGCAAACGCACGCTGCTCGATGTCGCCATCAAGGCCGCGGATCTGCTCGTCAACACGTTCGGTCCCGGCAAGCGGACCACGTGGCCGGGACATCAGATCACCGAGATGGCGCTGGTGAAGCTGTATCGCGTCACGGGGAAACAGGCGTATCTCGACCTCGCGAAGTTCCTGCTCGACCAGCGCGGCCCGGGTCCGTTCCCTGAGGGGGAACGCGCCAATCCGCGCGGCCTCAATTACAACCAGGCGCATTTGAAGGTGATCGAACAGAGCGAGCCGGTGGGCCACGCGGTGCGCGCCGTCTACATGTATTCGGGCATGGCGGACGTCGCCGCCGTCACCGGCGATCAGGCGATGCGCGCGGCCGGCAAACGCATCTGGGACTACCTGATCACGAGCAAGCTGTATCTCACCGGCGGCATCGGCGCATCCGGCAGTGGCGAGGCGTTCGGACAGCCCTACGAGCTGCCGAACATGACCGCGTATAACGAAACCTGCGCGTCGGTGGGCATGGACTTCTGGAACCATCGCCTGTTTCTGCTCGAAGGCGACGCCAAATACATCGACGTGATGGAACGCACGCTGTTCAACGGCCTGCTGTCGGGCGTGTCGCTCGACGGCAAGACCTTTTTCTATCCGAACCCGCTCGAGTCCAACGGCCAGCATGCGCGGCAGGAGTGGTTTGGCGTGGCGTGTTGTCCCGGCAACATCACCCGGTTCATGCCGTCGGTCCCCGGCTATGTGTATGCGACCCGCGGAGATTCGGTGTTCGTCAACCTGTTCGCGCGCGGCACCGCGACCATCGATCTGCCCGGCGGCGCGGTGACGATCGATCAGGATACGCGGTATCCCTGGGACGGCGCGGTGAAGTTGACGATCAAACCGCCGCGTCCGCAACGGTTTGCGATCAACGTCCGCATTCCCGGCTGGGCGCGTCACGAGCCGGTACCGAGCGATCTCTACCGCTTCACGGACGAAATCGATGTGCCGCCGGCCACCGTCCGCGTCAACGGCACGCCGGTCTCGACGGCACTCACCAACGGCTTCGCCACCATCGACCGCACGTGGGCGGCCGGCGACGTGATCACGCTGGACTTGCCGATGCCGGTGCGGCGCGTGGCAGCGAATCCGCAGGTGATGGCCAATCGCGGCCGCGTCGCCTTGCAGCGCGGGCCGATCGTCTTCGCCGCCGAATGGCCCGACAATCCCAACGGCAAGGTCCGCAACATCGTCTTGCCCGACGGCAACGCGCTCCGCAGCGAGTATCGGCGCGACCTGTTGAACGGCGTGCAGGTGATCACCGGGCGCGCGGTGGGACTGGCCTTCGATGCCAAGGGCGCGGTGCAACGCACCGAGCAGCCGTTCATGGCCATTCCGTACGCGACGTGGGCCAATCGCGGCCGCGGGCAAATGGCGGTGTGGCTGGCGCGTGCCGATGCGGCCGCGCGCCCCACGCCCTTCCCGACCGTTGTCACCACCGCCACCATCACGGCCTCGCCGCTGCCGAACGGTCGCGGCAAGAACCCGCGCAACATCATCGACGGTGAAGAGCCCGCGAATTCCGCGGACTCGACCGCGTACTTCGACTGGTGGCCGGTGCAGGGCAGCGCGAACGAATTTGTCGAGTTGACCTTTGAGAAGCCGGCCACGGTGTCGAGCGCCGAGGTCTATTGGTTCGACGACACCGGCCGCGGCGGCGTGCGCGTGCCCGCGTCGTGGCGGCTGCTCTACAAGTCCGGCACGAACTGGGTGACGATCGAGACCAAGGATGCGTACGGCGTGGCGCGCAATGCGTGGAACCCCGTCACCTTCTCACCCGTCACCACGGCCGCGCTGCGAATTGAACTGACGATGCAGCCGGGATTCTCGGCCGGCCTGCAAGAATGGAGGGTGAAGTAGATCAATAGATCAATAGATCAACAGATCAACAGATCAACAGATCAACAGATCACCAGATTCACATGTCTCTCTATCTGGGTCTCGACGCCAGCACGCAGAGCCTCACTGCGATCGTCGTCGAGATTACGGAGCACGACCGGCGCATCGTCTTCCAGCACTCGCTGAACTTCGATCGCGATCTGCCTGAGTACAGCACCACTGCCGGCGTCCGGCAGGGTGATGAACCGGGTGTGGTGTACTCGTCGCCGCAAATGTGGGCCGACGCGCTCGACCGGGTCTTGGGCGCCCTGGCCTCGGCCGCCGAGGTCGACATCGAGAACATCCGCGCCATTTCCGGATCGGCGCAGCAGCACGGCAGCGTTTACCTCAATCGCAGTGCCGATGCCGTGCTGTCACAGCTGGATCCGGCCGCGCCCCTGGCGCCGCAGCTGGGCACGATCTTCGCGCGCCGCGAAGCGCCCGTGTGGCTCGACGCGAGCACCACTCGGGAATGCCGCGAGATCGAAGCGGCGATGGGCGGCGCCGAGACGCTGCAGGCCATCACCGGATCGCCCGCCTACGAGAGATTCACCGGGCCGCAGATCCGCAAGTTCCACAAAGAGCAGCCCGACGCCTACGCCGCCACGGCGCGCATCCACCTGGTGAGCTCGTTCATGGGCACGTTGCTGCTTGGTGCCGCCGGGCCGCTCGATCCCGGCGACGCATCGGGCATGAACTTGATGGATCTGTCGTCGAACGCCTGGTCGCCGGCCGCGATCGAGGCCACCGCGCCCGATCTTCTCGAGAAGCTGCCGCCGATTCGCCCATCGTGGGAGAGCGCGGGGCGGCTCTCGTCGTACTGGCAGAAGCGCTATGCCTTTCCACCCGCGGCGAGCGTCAACTGGTCGGGCGACAATCCCGGCAGCCTCGTCGGCACCGGCGTCATTGGTCCGGGCATCCTCGCCGTATCACTGGGCACCAGCGACACGGTGTTTGCGTGCACACCGCATCCCGGGCCGAGGCCCGCGCACGTCTTTCGATCGCCCACCGGTGAGTTCATGAGCCTGGTGTGCTTCCGCAACGGCTCGCTCGCCCGCGAGTGGATCCGGTTCGAGCATCGGCTGGATTGGGACACGTTCGCCCACCTGCTCGACGAGCGGCCGGGCAACGACGGATACGTGATGCTGCCGTGGCTCGAGACCGAAATCACGCCGCACGTGCCGCACGCCGGGGTCAGGCGGTTCGGCTTCGATCGGCTGGATGTGGGCAGGAACGTGCGTGGACTCGTCGAAGGCCAGATGATGGCCATGGCCAATCACGCCGCCGACGTCGCCGCCGGGCCGATCGAGCGCATCATCGCCACTGGCGGCGCCGCCGCTAACCGCGCCCTCCTGCAGGTGATGTCGAACGTGTTCGGAGTCGACGTGTATCGCCTCGACGTCGGCAATTCAGCGGCGCTTGGCGCGGCGCTGCGCGCGTTTCACGCCGAGCGTCTCGCCGCCGGCGAGCCGGTGTCGTGGAAAACCGTGGTGAGCGGGTTTACCGAACCGAACCCTGGCCACCGCGTCTCGCCCAATCCGAAACTCGTCACGTTGTACGAAGAACTCCGCCGCGAGTATTCGATCCTCGAGCGGCTGCACAAAGATCGCCGGGCGATCGGTTAGATCGGGGTCAGACCCTGATTTCTAACATCGTGATGATTCGAGAACTGCGTACTAGTTGCGGCAGCTGCGTACGATGACTCGGGTCAGCACACTTTGCACGACCAAGCTACGTGAGCGAGGTCAGAAATGGGGGTCTGACCCCGATCTAACATTATTTGCTGACGCCGAATTTGAAAACAGTTCTCGAGGTGTAAGTTGCGCCGGGACGAAGCAGCGTCGACGGAAAGTCCGGCTGGTTCGGCGTGTCCGGAAAGTGCTGCGTCTCCAGGCAGAACCCGCTGCGGCGCCCGTACGTGGCGCCGCCCTTGCCCACGATCGTGCCGTCCAGGAAGTTGCCGGCGTAGAACTGCATGCCGGGTTCGGTGGTTGCTACTTCCATCGTGCGTCCCGAGCTCGGCTCCAGCACGCGCGCGGCCAGCTCCAGCGCGGTGCCTTCCCGGTTCAACACCCAGTTGTGGTCGTAGCCCTGCCCGTTCTTGATTTGCGGATGCGGCGCATTGATGCGGGCGCCAATCGTGGTGGGCGTGCGGAAATCGAACGGCGTGCCCGCCACCGCCGCGAGCTCGCCGGTGGGAATCAACTCGCTGGTGACCGGCGTGTAACGGTCGGCGTCGATCATCAGCTCGTGGCCAAGGATGTCGGCGCCGGGTCCCGCGAGATTGAAGTAACTGTGCTGGGTGAGGTTCACGTGCGTCGGCAGATCGGTGGTGGCGGTGTAATCGACGATCAGCTCGTTGTAGTTGGTGAGGCTGTAGATCACCTCCACCCGCAAGTTGCCCGGGTAGCCTTCCTCGCCGTCGGGACTGACGCGCGACAAGCGCAGCGAGTTCTCGGTCAGGATGTCCGCCTGCCACACGTGCTTGTCGAAGCCGCGCACGCCGCCGTGCAGGTGGTTGGGGCCGTTGTTGGTGGCCAGCGTGTATTCCTGCTGGTCGATCGAGAAACGCCCTTTCGCGATGCGGTTGCCGTAGCGCCCGATGATCGCGCCGAAGAACGGATGGCCCTTCACGTAGCCGTCGATCGCGTCGAAGCCGAGCACGATGTCGCCGATCGTGCCGTTGCGATCCGGCACCTTGAGCGAGGTGATGATGCCGCCGTAGGTGATGGCCTGCACCTCGATGCCATTCGCGTTCTTCAACGTGAACGCGTCCACCGCCTGGCCGTCGGCTGTCTTGCCAAAAGGGGCGCGGGTCATGTTCGGCATCGGCGGCGCCGCCGCCGGTTCGGCCGGGGGCTGCGTTCCACAGCCTATCGCGAGTAACGGGAGGAGACACCAGGCCAGTCGGATCTTCATGCGTCCCGTAGGCTACCATCTGCGCGGTGAGTCTGCAGTTCAGCGGCATTCGCAAATCTTTTGGCGCCATCCATGCGCTGCGGGGCGTCAGCATCGATGTGGCCGCCGGCAGCGCGCACGCGCTGGTGGGCGAGAACGGCGCCGGCAAGTCGACGCTGCTGAAGATCCTGGCCGGCCTCGTGGCCCCCGACGAGGGCGAAATCCGCTGGCAGGGCCGGCGCCTCGATCACGCCAGTCCCAGACAGGCCATCGAACAAGGCATCGGCATGGTCTACCAGGAGACGCTGTGCTTTCCCAACCTCACCGTGTCGGGCAACATCTTCGCGGGCCGCGAGATGTGCCGCTACGGCAGGCTCGATGAAGCGGCGATGCGCGCGCGCACGGTGGCGCTGCTCGATCGACTGTCGCTGGGCATCGATCCGGACACCCCCGCGGAATACCTGTCCGCCGCGCATCGCCAGCTGCTGCAGGTGGCCCGGGCCCTGGCGTTCGAATGCCAGATCCTCGTGCTCGACGAGCCGACCACCGCGCTCACCGATTCGGAAGCGGATCACCTGTTCGACGTGTTGCGCGAGCTGCAACGCGGCGGCACGACGCTGGTGTATGTATCGCATCGGCTGCCGGAAGTGTTCCGGCTGTGCGATCGCATCTCGGTACTGCGCGACGGGGAGCTGGTGGGCACGTACGACCGTCACACCGTCGCGCCTGGCGACATCGTCCGCGCCATGGTGGGTCGTGATCTCCCGGCACGATCCGCCGTAGCACGAAGCGCGCAAGAATCGGACGCGCTTCGTGCGAAGGCGGACCACAGCGCGGATGCAAACCGCAACGGTCTCTCGATCCACAATCTCTCCCGCCCGCCGCACTTCCACGACATCTCGCTGAACGTCGCGCGCGGCGAAATCGTCGGCCTGTTTGGTCTGGTCGGATCGGGTCGCTCGGAGCTACTCGAAACGATCTTTGGCCTGCACCGCGCCCAATCGGGCCGGATCGACATCGCCGGCACCGCGTCGGGCTTCGGCTCCGCGCGGGAAGCGGTGCGGGCCGGCATCGCGCTGGTGCCGGAAGAACGCCAACGCCAGGGGCTGTTTTTCAATCTCACGCTTCGCCACAACCTCGTGCTGGCCAGCTGCGCCGTCAAGCGTCAGTGGCTGATGCACGAGCAGGAGGAAATCGGCGTCGCGGCCGGCCTCCTCCAGACGTGGCGAATCAGGGCGGCCGGGGTCGATGCCGCGCCCGACAGCTTGAGCGGCGGCAACCAGCAGAAGGTAGTGCTCGCGAAATGGCTGGCCGCCAATCCCCGCGTGCTATTGCTCGACGAGCCGACCAAGGGCGTGGACGTGGGCGCAAAGTTCGAGATCCACGAAATGATCCGGCGCCAGGCGGCCGACGGGCTGGCCGTGCTCGTGGTGTCGAGCGACCTGCCGGAAATCCTCGCGCTCTCCGATCGCATCCTCGTGATGAAAGAAGGCGCGTTGCAGGGCGAGCTGCCTGGACCCGCCGCCACTGAAGAAGCCGTCATGCACCTCGCGACACATGACCCCTTCGACTCGCAGTCCAGGCGCGACGCGCCTGAACCGCTCGCTCAGGGCAGGGCGGAGTGAAACAGTTCCGGGGCATGCGCGAGCTCAGCACGGTGGCGATCCTCATCGCTGAAGTGCTGTTCTTTGCGTGGTACCTCTGGCCCGAGGCCGGCCGCGCGCATCCGTTCATCAATGTCGAGAACGCCGTCCTGATTCTCAAGTACTCATCGATCTACGGCATCGCCGCGGTGGGCGCCGCGGTGATCATCATCAGCGGCGGCATCGACCTCTCGCCGGGGGCGGTCATCGCGCTCGCCGGCGTCGTCACCGGCCACCTGTTTGTCGTCGATCAGTGGGGGCTGGCGCCGAGCGCCGGCGCCGGCATCCTGGTCGGCGTCGCCGCCGGCCTCGTGACCTCGGCGCTGGTGGTGATCGTCAAGCTGCCGCCGTTCATCGCCACCCTGGGCGTGATGGGCATCACGCGCGGGCTCGCGTTCATCATCACCGAGGGGCAGTATTACGACGTCTCCAGCAGGCTCGGATCGGGATACCGGCCGCTGGGATTGCCGGCCGACTGGCTGGCGCCGATCGTCATGTTCGCGATGGCCATCGTCTTTCAGATCCTCATGACGAAGTTTCAATGGGGCCGCTCGGTGTTTTCGATCGGCGGCAACGAAACGGCCGCGCTGTTCTCAGGCATCGCGATCGGCCGCGTGAAATCGTCCGTCTACCTGGTCGGCGCCGTGCTGGCGTCGATGGCCGGCGTCGTGCTGGTCGTCGTGCAGGGCCAGGGTAAGGCCGACCTTGCGACCGGATACGAGTTGGATATCATCGCTTCCGCCGTGGTCGGGGGCGCGAGCCTCGCGGGCGGCCGCGGTTCGGTGATGGGCGCCGTGCTCGGCACGTTGATTTTCGGGGTGCTGCGCAACGCCCTGCCCCAGATTCCCGGGGCGACCTTTTACGATCGTCTCATCGTCGGGCTCGTCGTCATCGCGATTGTCGTGGCCGATCAATTGCTGCTGAAAAGAGGTTCGAAACCGTGACCATTCGACTATTCACGATCGCGATTCTGGTGGCATGCACCGCGGTCGGCTGCGGCCGCGATGCGGCGGTGGGCGCTGGCACCGACACGGACCCGCAGAAGCTCCGGTTCGCCATCATCCCGAAGGCCCTGGATATTCCGGTGTTCAACTACGCGAAGATCGGCGCCGAACGGGCCGCGGCCGAATTCGGCGACGTCGAAGTGTTATGGAGCGCGCCGGCCTCGGCCGATCAGCTGAAGCAGAAGGAAATCCTCGAGTCATACATCACGCAACGCGTCGATGGCATCGCCATTTCCGCGCTCAACGGCGACTTTCTCACCGAGACCATCAATCGCGCCATTGATGCCGGCATCCCGGTCACCACCTGGGACTCCGACGCTCCAAAGTCAAAGCGCATCGCGTTCTACGGCGTGGACGATCTCGCCTCGGGGCAAGTCATGGGCGAACAGGCGATCGAGCTCCTGAACGGCACAGGCACGGTGGCGCTGATCACGAGTGTCGGCGCCACCAACCTGCAGAATCGCTTGAACGGCGTCAGGGAGGCGCTCGCCAAGGCGCCAGGGATCCGGATCGTCGAAACCTACGACATCAAGGAAGACGTGCTCCGTTGCGCGGAGATCATCGCCACCGGTTCGCGCCGTTACCCCAATCTCTCCGCGTGGATCTCAGTGGGCGGATGGCCCGTGTTTACGCGCAATGCCCTGGCCGCCGTTGATGGCTCGAAGACCAAGGTGATCTCGTTTGACACCATCAGCCCGGCGCTCGACCTGTTGCGCGAAGGGAAGGTTCACGTGCTGCTCGGCCAGAAATACTTCGGCTGGGGCAGCGAGTCGGTGCGGCTGCTGCGCGACATCAAGAAGGGTCAGCCGCCGGCGTCGCCGATCATCGACTCGGGCGTCGACGTCGTGACGCGGGAGAACGTCGACGCCTACGAACAGCTGTGGAAGAAAATGGCAGGACAATAGGGGCTTGGGGCTTGGGGCTTGGGGCTTGGGGCTTGACGAAAAATGAAAATCACTAGAGCTCAATTCCTTGAACTCATCGCCGGCGGCTCGGCGTGGCTCGTCTCGTCTGGCTTCGCCCAGGACAAAGTCCTTGGGCGCCGAAGCCTTGGCGAAGGCGGCGCGGTGCCGGACCGGGCGCGGCCGCTGCCGCTCACAGCGGTGCGGCTCACCGGAGGCCCGCTCAAGCACGCGCAGGATCTCGACGCCGCGTATCTCCTGTCGCTCGATCCCGATCGCATGCTCGCGTTCTATCGCAAGCGCGCGAACCTGCCGCAGAAAGCCGACGGCTTACACCGGTTGGGACGCGGACGGCCGGCAGCTGACCGGACACATTGGCGGCCATCACGTCTCGGCCATCAGCCTGATGTGGGCGGCCACCGGCGATGTGCGCTTCAAGCAGCGCGCCGAGTACATCGTCTCGGAATTGAAGATCGTGCAGGACGCGAACCGTGACGGCTTTGCCGGCGCGCTGCCGGGAGTAAAGGACGCGTTCGCGGACGTGTCGAAAGGCAAGATTCGCGCGGCCAACTTCGACCTGAACGGCTTGTGGTCGCCGTGGTACACGCTGCACAAGACGTTTGCCGGATTGCGTGACGCCTATCGGCATACCGGCAACCAGACCGCGCTCGACATCGAGGTCAAGTTCGCGCAGTGGGCGGCCACCTGCCTCGATCCCATGGACGATGCGACGGTGCAGCGCATGCTGGCCACCGAGTTCGGCGGCATGAACGAGATGATGGCGGATCTCTACGCCGACACCGGCGACAAGCGCTGGCTCGATCTCTCGTACAAGTTCGAGCACAAGGCGGTGATCGATCCGTTGAAGCGTGGTGACGATCCGCTCAGCAGCCTGCACGGCAACACGCAAGTGCCGAAGCTCGTGGGCGCGGCGGCTCGCTATGCCTACGCCGGCGACAAGGCCGACCTGGCCGCCGCCACCGTGTTCTGGGATCGCGTCGTCAATCACCACACGTTTGCCACCGGCGGTCACGGCAAGGACGAATACTTCCGCGAGCCCGACAAGCTTGGCAACATTACCGAAGGCCGCACCGCGGAGACGTGCAACGTCTACAACATGCTCAAGCTGACTCGACAGTTGTTCGCGCTGCAGCCCGACATCCGCTACGCCGAGTTCCACGAACGCGCCCTGTTCAATCACATCCTCGGATCGATCGACGCGCAGGACGGCGCCACCTGTTACATGGTGCCGGTCGGCTCCGGCGTGCGCCGCGAATACGCGGACATGCAGCGCAGCTTCACGTGCTGCGTCGGCACCGGCATGGAGAGCCATGCGCTCCACGGGCTCGGGTTGTATTACGAGGACGGCCGGCGGTTGTGGGTGAACCTCTATGCCCCGTCGACCGCACAGTGGGAATCCGCGGGCGTGAAGCTGGCGATGCAGACCACGTTCCCCGAAGGGGAGGCGGCGACGCTGACGTTCGATCTGCGTGCGCCGAGAGAGTTCACGCTGGCGCTCAGGCGGCCCTCGTGGGCCGGCAACGGGTTCAGCGTTCGCGTCAACGGACAGGCCGTGACCAGCGTGCCGGCACCGGGCACATACGTCGAGATCACGCGGCGCTGGACGTCTGGCGATCGCATCGCGCTGACGCTGCCGAAAACGGTTCGGCTCGAGCGTTTGAGCGATCCGCCTACGCGGCCGGAAGGCCGCTCCGGCGCGACCTCGCCGGAGCTCGCTTCGCGAGCGGAGGCGGGTCCGACGAAAGCCATCGTCCTGTGGGGCCCGCTGGTGCTGGCCGGCGACCTCGGCGCGGCGCCACGCCGCCGCGACGATGGCGATGGTGATGGAGTGCGGGCAGCGACGCCGGAAGCGGTGGCGCTGGTGACGGCCCGGCCGGTAAACGAATGGCTGACGCCGATCGCTGGTACGCCAGGCACCTCCCGCGCTACGGGCGTGGTGCGGACCATCTCCGCGCAAACCCCGATCGACGTCGAGTTCTCGCCGTTCTACTCGATGCACCGTCGCACCTACGCGGCGTATTGGGATCTGTTGAGCGCCGGCGAGATGACGGCGCGGGCGGCCGAGCTTGCCGCCGGGCGCGAGCGGATGCGCGCCCTCGAGGCCGCCACCATTGCCCATGCCGACCCTGGCGATCGAGCGAGTGAGAAAGAATTCGGACAGCAGGGTGTAGAAACTTCAGTCATCCGTACCGATGGCCGCTCAGGCCGACGCGCAATCCAATGGTTCTCCTACGATCTGCCGCTCAGCGGTGATGGCTTGTTTGCGCTCGTCGCTACCTATAACGGCGATCAGCGCCAGCCGCGAAGTTTTGATGTGCTGGTCAACGGCACGCGCGTGGGATCGGAGACGCAGCCGCAAAGCAGCCGCTCGCGTTTCTACGACAAGGAATACGCGATCCCCGCGGCGCTGATTCGCGATGCCCGAACGGTGACGGTGCGCTTCGAGGCCACCAACGGCCTCGAAGTCACACCGGTATTCGGCGTCCGGCTCGTCAGAAAATAAGCCGTCCGGTTACTGGGCCGCTGGACACGTGGCCGTGACCATCTTCAGGGCGGTGGCGTGGAAATCCGGCGTTGGGTCGGTGTCGGTGGTGCCCGGCTGCGTAATGCGGCCGGTCAGCTCGACCTCGTGACCCACGTGCTTCCTCAGCTCGGCTTCCGCAATGCCTTCCACTTCGTACTTGCTCGCGAGGCCGATGCCCGACACCTGGCTGTTCGGCGCCATCTTCACCATCATCAGCACATAGTCTTCGGTGATGCCGACGCGCTCGAGCGGATTCGGCTTAAGGCCGGGCACGTCCTTTTCCTCTCTTAAGCAACCCCTGACCGTGATCACTTGTTGATCTTGATCGGGGGCCACGGCCGTGCGCTGCGTCGTGTCAGCCGTGCCTGGCGCCGGCGGCTGTTGAGGCCGGGGAGATTGGGGAGTCTGGGCGCTGATAGTCAACGCACTCGCGCTGACCAGCGCGGCAATCGTCATCAAACGTGTTCGCATTGTCGTTGCTCCTGCTCCTGTGTTTGGCCGCCACTCGATTGCAGCGACCGGCGATCCAGTTGCAAGGAACCTGCCCGTGGCCACCGATTCACCACCGATTGGCCACCGATTCACACCGATTGGCCACCGATTCACACCGGCCACCGATTCACACCGATTGGCCACCGATTCACACCGGCCAGCGATTCACACCGATTAGACACAGAAGAAGGCGGACGGCGTAGTTTTTGGCCGGAATTTCAACCAATCCGGTGGTGGATACGTCAGAGTGGGGGAATGAGGAGCCTGCCTCGCCGAAGCCCGCTTGCGGGCGAAGGCGGGTAAACACACAACCGATCTCCGTGAGTAACTCTCCTCGAATGCCGTCCGTGACCGGCGCCGCGCTGGCTGGCCTCGTTTTCCTCTGTACCGTCGCTTGGGCGCCCGACGCGGCCGCGCAAACCACCCGCGATGCGCGCCTGGTCGTCACCGTCGTCGATGTGACCGGGGCGATTCTGCCAGGCGCCACGGTCACCGTGGTTCCGGAAGAAGCCGGCGCGACCGCACCGGCCACCTCGTCCACCAACGACTCGGGCGTCGCCACGCTGACCGCACTCAAGCCGGGGCGTTACGCCATCAAAGCGGAGTTCAGCGGCTTCGACGCGGGTGAACTCACCAACGTCCGCTTGCGCGCCGGCGACAACAAGCAGCAAATCGAGCTCGCGCTCACCGGATTCGAAGACACCGTCGAAGTCGGCCGCGACGCGCAGTCGGCCGCCGCGGATCCCAACGGCGGGTCGCTCGCCACGCAGCTCACCGCCGAAGAGATCGAAGCCCTGCCCGACGATCCGGACGAATTGATCCGCCAGCTGGTCGAGATGGCCGGCGGCAACGCGTTGGTGCGCATCGACGGCTTCAATGACGGCAACCTGCCCTCGCGCGACGTGATCCGTTCCATCCGCATCGTCCGCGACACGTTCCCCGCCGAGAATCATTCCGCCGACCGCGACGGCATCGACATCGTCACGCAGGCGGGCGTGGGTCCCATTCGCGGCGGCTTCTCGACGCGCGTCCGCGACAGCGTCTTCAGCGGCAACAATCCGTTCGTCGATGTGAAAGCGCCGGAGCGCACGCAGAACTTCGACGCCAACCTGGGCGGCACGATCAGGCCGAACAAGAGCTCGTTCTCGCTGTTCATGGGCGGCCGCAAGCAGTTCGATACGCCGGTGGCCACCTACATCACCGAGACCGGCAGCAAGCAGTCGGCGCTGCTCGGCCGGCGGCCGAACGACGGCTGGAACATCAACGGCATGCTTGATTACGCGCTGACCACGCAGCACATGCTGCGCGTCGGCTACTCGCGGAACCAGTCGTCGCGCAGCAACCTGGGCATCGGCGGGTTCGACCTCGCGGAGCGCGCCTATGCGAGCGAATCGCGGCGCAATCAGTTGCGCATGCAGGAGGCGGGCCCGGTCGGCGCCAACGCGTATCTCAACACCCGCATGCAGGTGCGCCTCAACCAGTCCTCATCCCGGTCTCAGCTCGAAGCGCCGAGTGTTCGCGTGCTCGACGGCTTCACGAGCGGTGGCGCGCAGGTCAGGGGCGGCCGCACGCAGAAGGACATCGAGCTGACCTCGGATCTGAATTACCTGCGCGGCATCCACACGGTGCGCACCGGCATCGCGCTCGAAGGCCGCCACTATCGATCGGACGATGCGAGCAATTACCTGGGGACGTATATCTTCTCGAGCCGCGAGGACTTCGACCTGGGCCGGCCGCGCAACTACACACGCCGCATCGGCGATCCGCTGATCACCTATTCACACCTCGAAGCGGCGGTCTACGTCCAGGACGATCTCCGGCTGCGCCAGAACCTGACGTTCAGCCCGGGGCTGCGCTACGAGGCGCAGACGCACGTGCACGATCTGCTGGGTTTCGCGCCGCGCCTGGGCCTGACCTGGGCGCCGGGCAGCAACGGCCGGACCACGATTCGCACCAGCTGGGGCGTGTTCTACAACTGGCTCGGCGGCAACATCTACGAGCAGACGCTCCGCGTCAATGGCCTTCGCCAGCAGGAAATCAACATCGTCAATCCGCCGTATCCCGATCCGGTGGTGTTTGAGCCCGGCATGGCGGTGCCCGCCAGCGTCGGCAACAAGTACGTGCTTGGCGATGTGAAGATGGAACGCATCTATCGCTATAGCGCCGCGGTCGATCGGACGCTGTCGCCGAAGATGCGCACCAGCATGACCTTCTCGATCGCGCGCTATGGGAACCAGCTGCGCGGGGTGAACCTGAATGCGCCGGTCAACGGCGTCCGTCCGGATCCGTCGTTTGCGAACATCATTGCGGTGGTCTCCGACGCCTCGATGCACACGATCGATCTCGTGCCGGAGTTCAGCGTCAATTTCGCCGGCGGGGTCCGTCATGCCGGCGCCGCGAAGTGGAATCCGCGGCGGACGGTGATTCGATTCAACTATCGCTACCGCCGCGCCGAGAACAATACCGACGGCGCGTTCAGCGTCGCGCCGACCGGGTCGCTCGACGATCAATGGTCGTACGCCTCGGGCGACACGCGGCATCGCATGCGCGGGTCGGTGTCGACGCAGGCGCTCCGCAACCTCAACGCGCAGGTCAGCTGGAACGCCAACAGCGGCGCGCCGTACACCATTACCACCGGCACCGACGACAACGGCGATTCGATCTTCAACGATCGCCCGCTGCTGACGCCGCGCAATAGCGCCCGGCTCCCGTGGCGGTCGACGTTCTCCGCGAATGTGTCGTACACGATTCCGATTGGCGCGCCGGCGGGCGGCGAAGGCAGCGGGGGCCGCGGCGGGCCGCGCGGCCGCGGCGGCCGTCAACGAGGCGTGACCTTCAACGTGTCGGTCAACAACCTGACCAACCGCGCCAACTATTCGGGCTTCAGCGGCGTGATGACGTCGACCTACTTCCGGCAGGCGACCAGCGTGTCGAACCCGCGCCAGGTCGACGTCTCCCTGCGTTTTAATTTTTAACTTTTAATTTTTAACTTTTAACTTTCTCCGCTTGCCCCGCGCCACCTCGGTGGCGAGCGCGTCGAGACGACGCTCCCAGAACCTGCGGAACTGATCGATCCACGCATCCACTTCTTTCATCGGCCCTGCGTCCACGGTGTACAAACGCCGCGCCCCGTCGATCCGGACGCTGGCGAAGCCGCTGTCTCGCAGCACGCGCAAGTGCTGCGAGACGGCCGGCTGCGAAATCCCGAATTCCCGCTGGGCAATGGCGACGATCTCGCCCGACGAGTGCTCGCCCGACGCCAGCAACTCGAGAATGCGGCGGCGGACCGGATCGCCGAGCACGTCGAAGGCGTGCATCAGGCGCCCGTATAGGCGGCGGTGGTTCGCGCCACGGCGGCGGCGGCCGTCGCCTGGTCGGTGCCGGCGGCGACGTGCGCGCGACCCCACGCCTCGCTGCTGGCGCGCGTCAAGTCCTTGCCGTTCTCCGACATCATCCAGGCCATGCCCTCCTCGACGGTCTTGGCGGAACCGGTGGCCGTGTGCTCTGACAACCCCAGCAACGCCAGATCCCAGCCCACACCCGTCGCGCCAGGACCAAACTGATTCCAGTGTTCATCGCCGCCGTGGCTGAAGTGCTCGAGGGTCAGTCTCGATCCGGCTCCGTCGCTTGCGAGCCGCACCTCCACCCAGCTCATCTCGCCGCCGTATTCCCACGTGATCTTGAGGTGGCGTGGCGGCTCACAGATCAGAATCTGCCCGCCGGCGTTGGCCTGCAGTTGGTAGCGGCCGCCGGGCTTCAGGTCGCCGGTAATTGGCAGGAACCATCGCGGGATGCGATCGGCCTTGGTGATTGCATCCCACAGATCGGCCGGGCCGGTGTTGTAGTGGCGTGAGACCGACACCACGCGGGCCGCTTTGCCCTCGTAGCCGCGGGTGCTCACGTCGCGGGTGCTGCTCCCGATGTGGTGGGTGACGTCGATATGCATGGGGGCGAATGATATGCACATACACTTATATAAGTCAAAACTTATAATTTTACACTTGAAACTCAACTGGTAACCGTCAACTGGCCAACTGCCAACTTCCCATGAACATCATCATCCTCGGCGCCGGCGCCATCGGCAGCGTCTACGGCGCGAAACTGTCCAAACACCACGACGTCACGCTGGTCGGCGGCGCCGCGCACGTGGCGGCCATCGAGCGGGACGGCCTGCAGCTGCAGGGCCTGCTCTCCGAAACGCTGCACCTCCCCGCCCGCACGCGACTCGATGCGATCGAGCCCGGCACGCTGATCCTGTTGACCACCAAGGTCAACAACAACGTGGCCGCGGTGGAGCCGATCGTCCCGCTGCTGCCGAACGGCGTCACCATCGTGTGCGTCCAGAACGGGCTGTATTCAGAAGACCTCGTCAAGGCGCTCGTGAAAGATCGCGCGCTCGTGCTGCGGGCCATCACGCAGGTCGGCGGCGTCCTGGTGCGTCCCGGCGTCGTCGACAACACCGTCGCGGGGTACACGCTGCTCGAAGATCATCCGCAATCGCCGGCGATTGCGGCGGTGCTCACCGAGGCCGGGCTCGACGGCCGCATCATTCCCGACATCAAGAAGGAAATGTGGCGCAAGGCGGTGTTCAACTGCGTCATCAACCCCACCACCTCGCTCCTGGCGTGCGAGGTCGGCGGCATCGTCGACCCGCGGCTCAATTCGCTCAAGCAGCAAATCATCGACGAATGCCTCGCCGTGGCCCGCGCCGACGGCGTCACGTTCGACGACCTGTCCGCCGAAGCGCAAGGCGCGAAGGCGGAAGATTTCGTGGCGCTGATCGATCGCGTGTTCGCCGGCGCCCGCACCATCGCCTCGATGCGGCAGGACCTGATGAAGGGGCGCAAGACCGAGATCGATCACATGAACGGTGCGGTCGGCGCGTTGGGAGAGAAATACGGGATTCCCTGCCCCGTCAACCTGGCGATGACCACGATGATTCGATACCTGGAGTCGGCGGCGCGCTGAGGATGCTAGACTGTTCGGCCATGCCCGTCACACCTGCCGGTCTCCGCATGCTTTCGGCCACCGACGTGATCGATCAGCTGCACGCGCTGCGGTCGAAGCAGCCGGTGAAATACACGGCGTTCTATTCCAGCCAGCTTGGCGGCATCGTCACCGATCCCGCCTTGATGGTGATTCCGTTCGACGATCACATGGTGCACCGCGGCCACGGCATCTTCGATACCGCCGGCATCGTCAACGGGAAAATCTACGACCTCGAAGCGCACCTCGATCGCTTCCTGCGCTCGGCGCAACGATCGAAGCTGACGCTGCCCGGTTCGCTCGAGCAGATGCGCGACATCATCATCAGGACCACCGCGGCGAGCGGACGCCGCGACGGCTCGATCCGGTATTGGCTGTCGTCGGGTCCGGGCAGTCTCGATCTGATGCCCGCCGCCGGCGCGGAACCGGGGTTCTTCGTGATGATCTTCCCGGGCCTCGTCTACCCGGACAAGTTCAAGACCGAGGGAGTGCGGGTGATGACCACGACCTACCCGATCAAGCCGCCGCTCTACGCGATCACCAAGACCACGAACTACCTGCCCAACGTGCTGATGCAGATGGAAGCGAAGGAGGCCGGGTTCGACAACGGGGTGTTCATCGATCACGACGGCCACGTCGGCGAAAGCTCGAACATGAACGTGGCGTTCGTCGGCAAGGACGGCGTGCTGGTGCACCCGAAGTTCGATCACATCCTGTCGGGGTGCACGTCGATGCGGCTGATCGAGCTCGCGCCGAAGCTGGTCCCACAGGGGCTGATCAAGGACGTCACGGTCGCGCACGTGACGCTCGACGCCGCGCTCGCCGCGAATGAGATGCTGCTGATCGGCAGCTCGGTGAAAGTTGCCGGCATCGTGCGGTGGGATTCGCACACCATCGGCAACGGCAAGCCGGGCCCCGTGGCCGCGGCGCTGCTGCAGTTGCTCGAAGAGGATATGCGCAGCGGCGATCGGCTGACCGACGTTCCCTACTAGCCCGCTACTCTTCGCGTAGTGCCGACGCGGGGTCAAGCGACAATCCGCCGCGGGCGGCGAGTAGCGACGCTGCCAACGCCACCACGCCGACCGAGCCCGCCACGCCGGCCAGCAGCATCGGATCGCGTGCTTGAACCTCGTATAACAAGCTGGCGAGCGCGCCGCCGATGGCGAGCGAGCCGACCAGCCCGGCCAGCACGCCGGGCAGCACGGCATACGCACTCTGCTTCACCAGCAGCCTGATCACTTCGCCTTCACGCGCACCGAGCGCGACTCTGATGTTCATCTCGCGCCGCCGCTTCGACACGCTGTAGGCGGTGACGCCGTAGACGCCCACCGTCGCGATGAGCAAGGCGACCAGGCCGAACACCACGAACAGGCGTGCCTGGTAGCGCCGGCTGGCGGTGGCCGCATCGATAGCCTGCTGCAGCGGGCGTGCCTGCCCCATCGCAATCTCCGGATCGATGTGTTCGAGCGCGCGGCGAATCGAGGGCGCCAGCGTCGCCGGATCCACCGCGGTCTTGACCAGCAGGGCCAGCGTCGTCCGCGTCTGCCACCAGTACGGCACGTAGACCATCAGCGGCGGTGGCCTCTCGAGAGATGCGGTGCGCGCGTCAGCCGCGATGCCGATCACCTCGAAGCCTGGCTCACTCTCGATGCCGCGGCTGAATTCCTTCCCGAGAGCATCCTGGCCCGGCCACAACCGCGCCGCCAGCGACGCGGAGATCACCGCCGGCGTCAGGCGGCCGCTGCGCTCGTCCAGCGAGAACATGCGTCCCTGCGGCATGGGCAGCTCCAGCGCGGTGAAATATTCGGGCGCGATGAACCGGAAGTTGGCGCTTGGTTGTTCCGGACGCGGCACGTTGGTGCCCGCCGCGACCACGAAGTTGACCTGCCCTTCGCCGCGCATCGGCAGCAGCGACGTCGATGAGACCGATCGCACGCCCGGCAGCGCTTTCACCCCGCTGAGAATCCGATCGAACGCGCCGATCCGCGCGGGTGGGTCAGCATAGCGGGACGCCGGCAGGGCGATCGGCACCGACAACACATGATCGGTGCTGAACCCGTAATCGATATCGAGCACGCGCAGCAGGCTGGTGCCGAGCAGTGCCGTGACCGTCAGCAAGGTGACCGCCAAGGCGACCTGGGTCGCCGTCAGGATCGCCCGCGCACGGACGCCGGCACGGCCCGCTCCGCTCCCGCTCGATCCGCTGCGCAGCGCGGACTGTGGATCGCGATCGTCCAGATGCAGCACGGGAAGCATGGCCACGAGCAGGCCGGTCAATCCCGTGACGAAGACGGCAAACAGCAGCACGCGTCCATCGAGGGTGACGTCTTCGATCCGCGGCAGGTCCACCGGCGCCGTGGTCACGAAGATGCGCAGCGCACCATACGCCACCCAGACACCCAACGCGCCGCCGATGCCGGCGAGCAACGCGTCATCGAGGATGGCGCGAGCGATCAGGCGCCGCCGGCCGGCGCCGAGCGCCGACCGAATGGCCGCCTCGCGGGCGCGGCCGAGCGCGCGGATCAGCGCCAGGTTGGTGAGGTTCGAGCAGGCGATGGCCAGCACCGCGAGGATGGCGGCGAACAGGAGCACCAGGCTGCGGCGCGCGCGCCCGACGATCGAGTCATCGAGCGAGCCGACCACTCCCGCCAGGGTGACGCGCTGGCCGGATTCCGCGGCGGCAATCTCGCTGGCCTGCCGCTGCAGGACGTCGAGCTCGATCCGCGCTTGGTCGATCGTCACGCCGCTCCTGAGCCTGCCGATCGCGGCGTTGTTGTGATCGCCGACCCAGCCCGCAGTGATCCGCATCGGCATCACCGCGTCGACGGTCGCGATGAGTCTCTGGCCCTCGGGCAGCCGGAACGTCGGCCGCAAGACGCCAATCACCGTGAATGGCGTGCCGTCGATCACCATCGACGAGCCGAGCACATCCGGCCGGCCGCCGAGACGTTGCCGCCAGAGCCCGTCGCTGATCACCACCACGTCCGGGCTCCCCGGCCGATCGTCGCCGGCCGTCAACAGCCGGCCCAGCGCCGAGGTTTCGCCAAGCACGTCGAAGAGCGTATCGCTCGCCTGCACCGCCGAAATTTGCGTGGCCGGGCCGCCCGACGACAGGTTGGCCGGCAAGGTGATGAATTGCGCCATCGAATGGAACAGGCGCGTGTTCTGCCGCCAATGCTCGAAATGACGCTGGTTGACTTCGAGCGTGGCCGCGCGCAACGACACTTCACGCCAGATCTCCCGGATGGTCACGAGCTGTTCGGGCTGCGGATACGCGAGCGGTTTGAGCAGGATGCCATTGACGATCGAGAACACGGCGGTGGTGGCGCCGATGGTGATGGCAAGGGTGGCGATCACCACGGCCGAAAACGCGCGGTCGCGCCGCAAGCTTCTCACCGAATCGCGGAGGTCGAGCATCAGGTTGCGCATGTCCGATTGGACGGGCACCGGATGAGCGTGGTTGTGGGCGTCCTGTCGATTTCAGCCTGAACACTGTTCATGTAGCATCGATGGCAGGAATGCCCTCCCTCGACGACATCCGGCGGCTGGCCGTCGCCCGCCAATTCGGATCCTCCGGCCTGGCCGCGGCGCTCCAGCACCTCGGCTTCGTCCAGGCCGATCCCATCCGCGCGCCGGCGCGCGCGCAGGATCTCACGCTGCGCCACCGCGTGGCGGGCTATCGCGCCGGCGATCTCGAACGGCTCTACCCGACGCTGCCGATCGAAGAGGACTTCTTCATCAACTACGGGTTCGTCAGCCGCCGCCTGTCGGCGCTGATGCACCCGCGCGAGGGCGCGGGCCTGTTACCGTCGGCATCGAACCAGCGCGCCCGGGCCGTGCTGCAATTCGTCCGCGAGGGCGGCGAGGTGCATCCGCGCGATGTGGACGCGCACTTCGCGCACGGCCGGGTCACGAATTATTGGGGCGGCTCGTCGAGCGCCACCACGCACCTGCTCGAGTTGATGCACTACAAGGGCCTGGTCCGCGTGGCGAGGCGCGAAGCCGGCATCCGCATCTATGCGGTGCATCAACACGAGGGCGGACCGGCCGGCGCCGCCGAACGGCGTCAGCGGCTCGACGCGCTGGTCGACGTCGTGGTGCGCAAGTACGCGCCGCTGCCCGCCACCTCAGTGTCGTCGGTCGTGCGCCGGCTGCGGTATGCGGTTCCGCAATGGACCAACGACCTCACGCGCGCCCTCACGCGGGCAAAACAGCGGTTCGCGAACGCCGTCATCGATGGCGAGACCTGGTACTGGCCCGTCGATGAATCGATCGATGGCCACGATGCGCCCGAGGTGGTGCGCCTGCTCGCACCATTCGATCCGCTGGTGTGGGATCGCCGCAAGTTCGAACAGCTCTGGGGGTGGGCCTACCGATTCGAAGCGTATACGCCAGCCGCGAAACGCAAGCATGGCTACTATGCGTTGCCGCTGCTGTGGCGCGATCGGGTGATTGGTTGGGCGAATGTGTCGGGCGGCCCCGCCGCCTTGCGCGTCGACGCCGGCTACGTCACCGGCCGCGCGCCCCGCGACCGCGGGTTCAAGAATGCGTTCGAAGCAGAAGTGGAACGGCTGCGAGCGTTTCTCAGCCCTTCACGCAGGTGACGAGCTTCCAGATCGGCGGCATGTTCACGGACGCGACGTCGATGAGCGTCAGTCCCGCGCCCGTCAGCAACCAGGGAAGTGATAGGTCGGTGCGAAATCCGAGGTGCCGGGTCACGGGTGAAATCCAGCGCTCGAGCCTGGCGCCAAGTGAATCCTGACTCAGAAAATGATTCAGCAGGATGATTTGGCCGTCGGTGCGGCACACCCTGCGCAACTCGCGACCCACACTCAGCGGATCGGGCACCACCGACATCACGTACGGCACCAGCACTGCGTCGAAGCTTTCGTCGGCGAACGGCAGCTGCGCGCCATCGGCTTCGAGCAGGGTGACCGTCGTCGTGAGACCGAGCTCGGTAATGCGCTTCCGTGCCTGCACCAGCATGGCCGGCGAGAGGTCCACACCCACCACGGCCCAATCGCAGGAATAGAGCGGCACGGTCAGGCCGGTGCCAATGCCGAGCTCGAGGACGCGTAGGCCGGGCTTCGATGGAATGGCGCGCACGGCACGCACACGACCGGGCTCGAGGATGGCGCCAAAGAAGAAGTCGTAGACGCGAGCGATGCGATCGTAGGCCCGCTGAACCAGGGCATTGGCGGTGGATACCACGCCGCGGTTATTGCACAGAGCTTGCCGATCCGGAAGGACTTGGCCACAGATCGCGCCACCTGAACCGTCGCGGCTGGCACGCGCCCGCGAAGCTCTGGTCCACCGCGGCCACACCCTCGATGCGGCGCCAGACCTCATAACCATCCACGCCGTCTTCGATCGCGTAGCGAGAGCGAATGTAGCGATCGATCGGCGCCGCGTAGTCGCGGAACCGCCGTTGGTCCACGTCCCAGGTGTAACCGTAGATCACGTACTTGGGCGGCTGCTGATCGAGCCTCGCGATCAGACAGGGATACGCTTCGGGATCCTCGAACAACATGAAGTCGGTTCGCGTGGGATTGGCGCGATCGGTCAGGAAATAAAAGCCCGCCGCCCACGGCACGACGAAGATGGGCTCATCCGGCGCCGTGTGCTCGACCATGTAACGCGTGACCGCGTCGATGCGCTGCGCTTCGATCGGCACGGCCCTGACACCACGCGCGCGATCGGCGCGAAGCGGCGCGATGTAGTTCGCATACTCCCAATCAGTGCGCCGGTAGCCGTTCCAGAGCAGCAGCGCATGCGGCGCCAGCGTGATGAGCAGCATCGCCGTGCTCACCACCACTCGCGGCCCGGGCAGGCGCTGCAACGCGCGCCACGCGCAGAACGTCAGGTAGGCAAACAGCACGAAGGTCGGCTGGATGCCGAACAGCAGGTGCGTCAAATCGGCGCGCGGCCAGGTTTGCAGCAGCAACAGCGCACCGGCAATCGCGATCGCCAGCAGCGCGCGGCCTTCTTGCGCCAGTTCAGCACGGCCATGGCGGCGCACCTGATAGGCCAGCCAGACGAGCCTCGCAACGATCAGTGGATAGACCAGCATCGGGAGGTAGAGGACCAACTTCACCCACACGTCGAAGACGGCCGGCTCCGGGATCGCGCGAGACAGCAACGCCGGCACCGCGTCGCGAAGCGTGATCACGTTGTGCTCGGGCAGCAACGGATAGAACGCGGGGAACGGCAGCGAGAATCGATCCGGATATTTCATCAACGGGTAGTAGACCCAGCTCTCATAGAGGTAGGGCCCGGCTCCCGAAGCGATCAGGTAGATCAGCGTGGGTACCACCGGGATGGAGATGCCGGCGATGAGCAGCGCGCTGCGGCGCAACCGGCCGCGGAGATCGTGGGTAGTGCCGGACACCCGTGAGATCCAGAACAAGAGCAGCAGGCCGATCGCCAGATAGGCGCCGACGTTCTGTTTGACGAGCGCGGTCAGGCCGGTCATCACGCCCGCGAGTACGACCCATCTCGTCCGCGGATCCGCCGTGTCTCGCAGGTGAAAGAACAACGCCACGAGCGCGAAGAGCGCCGCTTGCAGCGAATAGAAATTCGGCGTGATCAGGAACCAGCCCCAGACCGTGGTCATCAGGGCCGCCGCGGCCGCGAACGGCCACGACGCGATCTGCCGCCCGATCGCCAGCGTGACCAGAGCGATTGCCAGTCCCGACACCAGCGCCGCCCACCGCAGCACCATCAGCTGCTCGCCGAAGATCTGAAACAGCGCCGCCACGGTGTAGTACGAGCCGGGCGTGACCACCGTGAAGAAATCGCGGTAGATCAGATCGCCGTTGAGAATGCGCAGCGCCTGCGCCGCGGTGGAGCCTTCATCAAGGAGATTGGTGCTGCGATCGAAATACCACAGCCAGTAACGCAGGGCCGCGCCCAGGACGACCACGGCGCCGATCCACTCGAGGGACCGGCGGCGGAATCCTCCTTCGCCAATCACCGTCCTTAGTCCTCTTTCCAGGGATTGTTGGCGAAGATCGCCAGCTCCGGCCACAACACATTCCTCGGCATGTCGAGGCCGGCGAAGATCGTTGCCGCAATGTCTTTCGCAAACAGCTTGTTCGGATTATTGCGGCCGGTGCGTCCCATCCAGTTGGTCTGGACTTCCGACGGCAGGATGCACATCACGCGGATGCCGTGCGGCCGCAGCTCGGCCTGCCAGCATTGGCTGATGCCGCGCACCGCCCACTTGCTGCCGGCGTACACCGTAGCGCCCTTCGCGCCCTTCGTGCCGGACGTCGAGGCGAGATTGACGATGTCGCCGGAGGCCTGGTCTTTCATCAACGCGACGACACGGTTGGTCAGATCGACCATGCCGAACACGTTGGTGCCAAACAGCGTTCGCATCCGGTTCATGTCGATCGATCCAATCTCCGCCGAGTAGCCGACGCCGGCGTTGTTGATCAGGACGTCGATGCCGCCCATCTGCTTGACGCAGTGGTTCACCACGCGCTCGTTGTCGCCGTCGTTGGCAACATCCGCGGCCACGCCCACGGCGCCGGTATCGCGGAAAACGGTGTCGATCTGCGTCTGGTTGCGGCCGGTAAAGACGACCTGGTGACCCTGCTGCCGCGCGTGGGCGACCAGCGCGGAGCCAATCCCCTGGCTGCCGCCCGTAATGAGAAATCGACGTGCGCTCATCCGGCTATGTTACTTGCAAGGCTTGGCCGCTCCCTCTCTCGCCTCCAGACGCCTGCCCATGAGCGAGCTATTCGGTTCGCAAAGCGAACCAAATGGCGAGTCGGAATGGCCTGCCATGAGCGAGCTATTCGGTTCGCAAAGCGAACCGAATAGCGAGTCGAATGGTCTAATAGCGGCATATGCCCTGGTGGCGCAGAGACCCGGCCCCCGCGCGCGAGGAAGCCCCGGCCGATCCGAACCTGCCGGTCATCCGGTTGGAACACGTCAGCAAGCTGTTCCAGGGCGATGCCGACGAGGAAACGCGCGCCCTCGATGACGTGTCGGTGGAGATCAAGCGCGGCGAATACGTGGCGGTGTCGGGCCCATCTGGATGCGGCAAGTCGACCTTCCTGTCGATCATCGGCCTGCTCGACACGCCCACCTCCGGCCGCTACTGGTTGAACGGCCGGCCCACCGACCGCCTGACGCCGGCCGAACGCTCGCGCATCCGCAACCTCGACGTCGGCCTCGTCTTCCAGAGCTTCAACCTGATCGGCGACATGACGGTCTTCGAGAACGTCGAGTACCCGTTGTCGATTCGCGGCATTCCCGCCGCCGAGCGCAAGGCGCGCGTCGACGCGGCGCTCGCGCGCGTGGGCCTCACCACGCGCGCCAAACATCATCCCGGGAACCTGTCCGGCGGCCAGCAGCAACTGGTGGCGGTGGCCCGCGCCATCACCGGGCGCCCCGCCGTGCTACTGGCCGACGAACCGACGGGCAATCTCGACTCAAAAAGCGGCGAAGCCTTGATGCACATGTTCGGCGAGCTGCATGCCGCCGGCGCCACGGTGTGCGTGGTCACACACGATTCACGCTGGAACGAGCAAGTCCAACGCCACATTCACCTCTTCGACGGCCGGGTCGTCGACACGCCCGTCGCTTGAGTCGGGAGTCGGCTCCAAGGTCAAGCACCGCGCTGCCCGGGGCAGCGCGGCCTCTCCATTACGTTTCCTTGCGCGAGTACTTGTTGAGCAGCGCGATGAGGTCCTCCGCTCCAACCGGCGTCTTCAAGCCGCTGTTGAGGATCGCCTTGTTCTCGATCTTGCGGCTATACATTTCCCGGTTCTCGTCGAGATCCTGCCGCAGCGTCGCGCCCGTCAGGGCCACGCCCGCGAACGCTCCACGCGATCGGGAATACGAAAGGATCTTCGCCCGCATCGTCGCGTCGGTTTGCGCCGTGCTGCTGCGGCCGACCGGGCCCGCCGCAACTCCCGCCGCGCCGCCGAGCGTGAACTTGCTCGATAAAATCCCATTCATGCTGCGCTGATCCATGACCAGCATCACGACGTCGGTCTCCGACACGCCGATTTGAAAGCCGACGCTGCCGCCTTCGATCCGCACCGCGGCGGGCGGACCCCAGTTGGCGCCGGCGCTCTTACGGCACACCGCAAAACCGCGGCCGTACTTCGCGCCAATCCCCAGTGCCGCTTGCTTCACGCCCGGCACAATCACCACGCAGAACGCGGACTGCAGCAGATCTTCCGGAATGCCTTTATCCGGCGCATCCATGACTTCCCTGAGAACGGTGGCCGATTCGCCCAGCCGTTCCGCGGCCGTTCCGGCACTGAGGGTGACGGAACTCACAAGCACCAACACCGCGAGCGCCACGACGCTCCCGCTCACACGACGATCGCTTTTTCTATTGAACATACAACCATTAGGCCTTAATCAACCCGAGGGTCGCTGTATCGCTTTGGACAGGGGGGAGCGCGCTCATTGGCAAGGAGTGGCCTCAACCGATCATCAACTGTTCGCGTTCAACCGAATACGGTGAGCCTCGAGCTTGGGCACGAACAGCCCCGCCACGGACTCTCGAGTTGGCGTCCGGCTTGCACTCTTGGACTTAGCGCCTCAATTGGGGAGCTTAGGAGTAAAAAGATGTCGAACTTAGGTCGTTTCATGGGTGCTTTCGCACTCGCAATGGTCATCGGCGCCACGTCGGTGGCGGCAACCCAGCTCAGCACTATCAAGGACGGCTGGCTGGTCATGAAGGTCCACTCCGAGATGGTGGACGAAGATGTGCTGGATGGCAGCAACATCGATGTTGATGTCAAGAACGGCGTCGTCACGCTGCAGGGCACGGTGCCGGGCGAAGCGGCGCGCAGCCGCGCGATCGCGGTGGCCAAGGCCAACGACGGCGTCAAGCGCGTCGTCGATCAGTTGAAGATCGCGCCGGCACGAGGCCACAACATGGCCGGCAAGGTCGACCGGGCCGAAGACAAGGCCGAGCGGGCCGCCGACAAGACCGCGCGCGCCGGAGAGAAGGCCGCCGACAAGACCGTCAGCGCCACCAAGAGGACCGGCCGCGCCATCGACGATGGCTGGATTAAGTCGAAGATCTACGCGCAGTACTTGGCGGACTGGAATACCGTGCTCGACGACAGCGACATCGACATCGACGTCGACAACAACGTCGTGACGCTGAACGGCACGGTGAAATCGGCGGGAGCCAAGGCCAAGGCCGTGGCCACGGCGAAAGCCACCGACGGC
The DNA here is from genome assembly GCA_964513235.1 of uncultured Acidobacterium sp. Taxonomy (GTDB): domain Bacteria; phylum Acidobacteriota; class Vicinamibacteria; order Vicinamibacterales; family UBA2999; genus 12-FULL-67-14b. Next base: position 37,794 of record CAZEMI010000124.1, on the reverse strand, counting down.
GTGAAGAGCGTGCGCGACAACCTGAAGGTCGCGCCGGGCACGCGGTAAACGGGTTCGAGCGTGCGGATGCCGCGGCTGGAGCTACCCTTCCAGCGCCCGTCGCAGCGCCGCACGCGCGACCACAGTCCAACACTCACGGCTCGCCGATCGTGTACTCGCGATAGGCCGGGCGACTGATCTGCAGCGCGACCGGGTCACGGTAGACGATGTTGCCTTTCGCATCCGCGATCTCGACGCTGAGGGTGCGGTCGTTGTCGGCGTCCGTCAGCTGGACGCTGCCACCGTCATCGGCTTTGCGCGTCCGCCAGAGATCGTCGTCTTTGCCGGGACGCGGCACGCTGAAATATCCGTCCTTGTCCGTCGTCGCTGTCAGGACCCGGGTCTCGGTATCGTCCCCGGGGCGCACGAGCTTCACCGTCATGTCGGGCAGCGGCGACAGCGATTCGGAGGAGACGAAACCATGGAAGAGCACCGCTTCTCCCATCATGGCGCCGGCGATGCGCTCCACCCGTGTGCGCGCCAGGTGCGCGGCCGTGCGGGCGCGGCCGGCGTATTCGATTGAAGCTTCGAGCGCCGCGAGTCGCGGATCGTCCTCGCGGCCCGACGCCTTCACCCGCTCGAGCTCACGCCGCCGCGATGCCACCACCGCGTCCGGCACCGCGGCGAGAAACTGCAGCGCTCGCAGCGCCGTGTCGATCGCCGGTTGCCGCGCCGCGGCGAGCGGCTCCTCGATGAACTGCCGGCGGATATCGTCGGGGTCCCGATCGCCGAGGAAGCTGGAGAACACCGTGCCGCGCGTCTTGGCCATACCTCACGCCTCCTTCAGTTGTCTTCGCCGTAGCCGGTGCCGCCGCAGATACCTGGGCAGAAGCCGTTGATCAGCGCCAGGTTGTGCTTGAACATCCGCAGGCTCGGGATCGCCGCCAGCGCCAGCAGGCAGTGCGTCGCCTGGTTGTCGGTGGTGGTGTTCATGACCCCGATCGACAGCGACGAGAGCCACACGTGCATCACCGCTTCCGACAGGCGGTTGTCGGCTTCGTGCACGCTGCCGCCGAACAGCATCGCATCGAGCGCGAAAAATGTCGCGCTGGTCGACAGCTCCACTTGATTGTCGGTCATTCGGCAATCGTCGAGCGAGAAGATCACGACCGACGTCAACCCGAAGCCGAGCGGCTCGTCGATCAGGTCGAGCGTCACCTGGTTCTCGGTGAATAGCGTCTTGCCGCTCGCCCACCAGCTCACGAGCGGCCGTGACATCCTGCCGTCGGCACCGAACACGCCGAAGCGCTTGGCGTCACGGCACGGGTCCTGGCGGATCCCGCCGCCGACCAGGTCTTCGCCGAACATCCTGATCAGGTCCTCGGTCCACTCGTTGCTGATCCCGAAATTGCCGATGAACACGGTCGCCGCCAGCAAGTCGAGCCCGCGCCCGGTGTAGCCCATCGTCACCAGGCGATTGCGCGCGACCACGACGTGCCCCAGGGCGAGGAAAGTGACGGCCCGGCCGAGCGGCGCCTCGATGACGTTGTCGCGCATCGCGCACGCCTGGACGGAGCCGAACAGCCGGGTTCCCCGCTTGAAGCCAACGTCGTCAAGCGCACCTTTGGCCTGTCCGATCGAAGGCAGCGCGAACCACACGTGGACGCCGCCGCGAATACCGTTCTTGGCCTGCGCCACGGGCTCCGCGTTTCTCGCGCCGTTGCCGAGGATGCGGTTGTCGTCGATCTGCAGGCCCATGACGAGGATCGCGTAGACGCCGCAGATCGGGTCGAGATGATTCCGCCCGTTGTGGACGATCTCGTTCCGCAGGATGCGCAGGTCGGCCGCGATGGCCAGCGTGATGCCGCCGTACGCAGCCAGCCATTGCATGGCGTCGCGCGGCTGAGCAACGTCGCGCCGCATGCACCGGGTGATCAGGTTGTCGGCGATCCGTAAGCCGTAGACGCCAATCAGGTCTCCGCCATTGAGGACGTCGAAGAACCGCACGACGCTGATGCCGCACATGCCCATGTCGGAAATGCGGTTGCAGCCGATCACGATGTCGTAGAGGTCGCCCGCCGACACGTATCGTCGCCCGGGCGGCGGGTTCTCCGGCTCGGTGTGGTCTCCCGGCCGGCACGGGAAGCATGGATCGCGCAGCGTCGGATCGTCGGGAATGTCGACCGCGCCGTCGCTGCCTTCGAGTTGCAGGCTCCCCAACGTGATGCCGTTCCAGATGCCGCCCCGGATGGTGTTGTCGAGCACGCGGACACGGTCGGATCCGCCGGCCAGTTGAATGCCGCCGCGCGTGGCACTGGCCATCACGACCGCCGGCGGCGGCGTGTTGACGCCGGCCGGCGCGTTCGCGTCGGGCAGCGCGGGCGGCACGGTCGGCGCGGGCGGAATCCCGTTGGCCGGCAACACTTCGACGATGTTTCCCTGGAGCAGGATGTCGTCGCCGCGCGAGAAGATCGCCGGCCAGAAGGTGGCCAGGTCCCGCATCTGGACGAGGCACCCCGTGACGGTGACGTCACGCGAATTGCTGATGTGCACGGCGCTCGCCGGGCCGGACTCGATCGCCATGTCCTCGATAGCGATCGCCGACGAGCGCGTGATCAGAAACGCCGGCTGCGCCGCGGCAGCCGCGGCGCGGATGCGCGTTCGCGGGCCGCACCCGTGGATCCTGATCCCCACGCGCTGATCGATCACCACACTGTCGTCGTAGATCCCCTCGCGCACACATATTTCACCGCCCTCTGGCGGCAAGGCCGCGATGGCGGCCTGGATCGACGTGAACTGTCCGAAGCTGTGGCTGCCGTCGCCGACGCTCACCGTGCAACAGCCGCGCACCTTCGTCAGCGGAAGGAACGGGTGCCGGCAATCGTGAATCACCGTGCCCGTGACGACGCCGGCGCCGGTGGCGGTCCACTTGATGAGGGCGAGCGGCGCGCGATAACGTTTGAGGCCGATCGGCGGCGACTGGTTCTTCAACAGCCACGGCACCACCAGGTCGGGCGTCTCGGGGCGCGCGGCGATGATCCAAAAATCGTTGTTGCGCAGCGGCGCGCCCGCAAACTGCACGCGGAGACCGGTATTGCCGAGCGTATTCCCCAACGCGGCGATCGGAATGCGCGCCACCGGCGCTGCTTCGTCGCCGCGATTCCAGACGCGCATGAACGCGTACTTGCCGGCCGCGCTGCCATCGTAGAACGTGGCGACGTCGGCAGCCGGCCGCGCCATCCACACGTCTTCGAAGCCCGCGGGCACTTGCGCACCTGCTTCGGGCGCGATATGAATCTGCTTCGTGACCGGGTCATACGATTTCGTGACGCGTCCGTACAAACCCGCCAGTTCACCGACCTTCTCGCGATTCGGAAGCGCCGCCGACCACGGCAGCAGCTCGATCAACTGATCGGTCCGCGGCCAGTGCACGGTGTCTTTGGGCTCGGTCTGCAGCTCGATCACGACCCGCAGTCCCGAAGTGGCCGATGCCGGGTCGGGGTCGGTCTTGATTAACACGCGATACAGCGGCGAGGCGTTGTCGAAGCCCCAGCTGAACGTGTTGGCGCCGTTGATCTGGACGCGGATCGCCTGGTTCTCGGCGCCGAGATACCCGCCGGCCATTGGCGGCGAGCACAGATTCGGCGATGGGGAAGGAACTGGCGTCACCGTGAGCACGGCGTTGGTCTGCATTTCCAGATCGGGCCCGAGCGTTCCCTCGCCAGCCGCCGCCCACGCCGCGACGAGTGCGGTCCAGGCCGCCGCGCAGTCAGCACCGGCCACGCCCGGGCTCACTCGCACACGCCGCATCGTTCGCAGGCGCTGTGCCGTGTCAGGGCCGCCGAGCGCTTTCTCGAACAGCTCGCTGTCTTCGACGGCTGAAACGTTCTGCGGCCACGCCTCGATCCACACCATGTCGGTACGCGTGGCGCCGGGAGCGAGTGCGGGGATGCCATTGGCCGCCTGCGTGAACGGCAGCCAGTCCTTCTGGAGTTCGAAGGCCTCGGCGGCGCCGGCCTCGAGCCGCAGCCCGCCGAGATACAGCGTGCCGGCGGCGATCTGGAACGTGAGCGACCCGGCGGCGTTGACGCCGGGAGCCTGCACTTGGAACCCGGCATCGGGCGACCCCGACTCTCCCACCACGTGCACGCGCGTGACGCGCATGTCTTCGGCGTCGAGACGTTCCGCTTCGTTGAAGTCGTCGTCGGTCAGCACACGGCCTTGCTGCATCCGTACGCCGCTGTACCGCTTGCGGTGGTCTGTGGCCCAGCGTGAAACATCGATGGTCGACACGGTGTTCTCCCGTTCTCAGTTTTCGTGCACGACGAATGGCAGCAGGCCAAAGGGCATGTACTCCTCGACCTTCTTGACCAGGCTGTCCTGCTTGATGGGATTGATCTCGTTGGCGAATGCGCCGATCTCGGCGCCGTTCTCGGCGCCTCGCACGAAGGCCTCGGGCGCGATCTCCGACAGTTGCGCAAAGCCCGGGTCGCCAAACCGCGTCGAGGTAAACAGCCCCGAGGCACTCGTGATCTCGTGCGAGCGGTACGGGTGCGGGACGCGGCTCCCGGACACGCGCACCGAGAAGCGGAAGCATCCGGCCTGCGTGTTGGTGACATCGATCCGGCCGGTGCACAGCAGCTCGCTGGCATAGAGTTGATCGACGTCGATCACGAGGTCGGTGGGCCGCGCGGCCAGCACGGTGCTGCGCACGATGCGCGTGTCGGTATCGGTGAAGGCCAGCGCGGCGGTCCCGGGCGCCTGCACCTGGATGATGGAGTCGGCAATCTCGATCTCGTCGAGCACCGCGCCCGCCGCCAGCCGCACTTCGTTCAATACCGAGCGGTTGATGCGCAGATGGTTGACGTGGCCGGTGATGACGAGCGGCACCGGCGGCAGCGCTCCCCCATCCGCATCGACGCCTCCGGGATCCAGCGTGCACGAGTTGATGGTCACAATCTCGAAATCGCCTTCGATGCGCAATTGGGCCGCCGCGCTCGCGCCGATCCACAGTCCATCGAGCGTCAGCTCAGCCGACGCCACCCCCGCGCCGAGGCGCCAGTTGGCGGCGAGCCGCACGAACGGCCGCCGGCCGGCGGCCGCAACGATGCGCGACTTCTGGATCAACAGCTGGTTCGGAGGCGCGGCATAAGTGGCGCTATCGGCCACGTCGGTCAGCCCGCTGACATGGATGCCTGCCGCGCTCGATCCGTTGAGCCATTGCGTGAATGGGCCCGCCGGCGACGGAATGTCGCGCGGGTATCCGCCCGCACCCACGCGTCCGGCCATTCCCACCACGACGCGGACCGACACGGTTGCGGCCGGCTGCGCCGTACGATCGAGGACGAAACGCCCGCGGTCGGGATCAATCCTGAGCGGACGCACCGGTGGAGGCTCCGCGGGCGGCGGCCACACGGCAGGCCAGACGCCGAGATAGCCGGCGTCGGTGTCCACACGCGGCGCCACGGTTGACACGCCACCCGCCGTCTGAATGACGTCCACCGATCCCCCGGCGAGATCCGTGCTCGACGCCGGCAACAGCCCCGCCTTGCCGCAGTCGGCCTCGATCGCGGTCGCCATCATGGGAAAGAGGACACCTGGCGTGACAAGGTTGGCGCCAAGCGGACGGCTCGCGAGCACGATCCTGAGGTCGGCCTCGGACAGAAAACGCGTGCCCACCAGCTTGGCGAGCTCGTCGGCAGTGGGGTTGCGCAACGGCGCTGCCAGCGCAGGGCTCACGCGCACCGCCGCGACTTCTGCCGGAGTGATCGTGAAGGTGGCCTCACCCAGGAGCCGGCACGAGATCGCGGCGGGCAATTCCCACTCGAGCGCACTGTGCCAGGTGGTGAAATCGGCGCGCAGGCTGTTGGTCGCAAACAGCGGCACGTCACGCCCGCTCGGATCGAATGTGAAGCGATCGATGTTGGCCACGATCGACCCGAGACGCCGCGGCGTCACGCCCGATACCGTGGCGGGCGTCAACGACGTCAGCGCGAGTTCGACGGCAGTCAGCCGGTAGACATGCAGCCCGAGTTTGGAGATGCCGTGGCGGCCCGTCGATCCGGCCGGCTTGCGCACATCGGGGGTGTAGTGGAACTCGTCGAAGGGCGACAGTGCCAACAACGCACCGCGTGGGTGACGCAGGTCGGCCCATCCGCCTTCGGGTGTGCCGGTGATGCGTCCCCGTCGGGCGCGTGGATCGAGGCCGTGGCGATGACGACCGAGGCGGCGGAACTCCTCGGCGACCACACCGTCCCATCCGGTCATGTCGGCGATGAGCTGCTCGAGCACCGGCAGCGTGCCCTTGCGGCGCCGGTAATAGATCGTCTTCGCGACGTCGACTCGGCGCGCGCGCGCGTTCAAGGCCGACACCAGTCGCGTGGCCACGAGATCCGCGATGTATGGAATCGCCCAGTCGTCCGCCAGCTCGACGTAGTGATCGCTCCACAGGCGATCCTGACTGCGCTTGAGCACCGCGGCCTCGTGCGCCAGCGAGCGGAGAAACGCGTAGAGCGGACCCAATTCATTTGAAGTGCCGATCGCGGGCATCCATGACTGCAGGTAGGTCCGCTCGGGTCCGGCGCCGGTGTCGTGGTTTCGAAACACCTCCGGCATCCAGTGCCACAGCTTCTCGGTGAAGGCCTCGATGTAGCGATCGCGCGCGTCAGACATAGCCGGCCTTCCCGTTGATCACGACGCCGCCGGTCTCGAAGTCCAGGTAATGGCCCGCGGGAAGTGTGATTCCGTACCCGTAACTGAAAAACGGCACCCAATCGATGACTATCTCGTCGAGCGACTGCACACCCTCGACGCCAAGGACCGCCTCGCTGATTTGGCTCTCGAACAACGGCTTGCCCACGCCTAGCTGCTCCGGCCGCAGCAAGCCGCCGGTCCCCGGCATCGTGGCCGCGGCAAACACGCGATCACGTACTGCGTTGAGCACGCTCGACGACTCGTAGTCCGGCGAGACGATGACGGAGAGATCGATGCGCGTCGAATCACCGGTGGCGGCCTCGACGATCAGCGGCACCGTCGGGTCCGAGAGGTCGCGCAGCTGCTGGAACACCGTGCTGCGCAATTGCGCGTCGCCGATGAAATAGATGTGCACGAGCGGCCGCTGTGCCACGTCGCTGAATCGCCATTCGGCGGCCACGGCGCGGACACCGGCGACGCTCGCCGCCGCGGCCTCGAAGTCGGGCAGCGAGATCGCGCGGCCAAGCAGCAACGCCGATCGGGGCGCATACGCCAACAGTTCTTCTGCCCCTTCGCGATCCGCGCCGCCAAAGGCCGCCAGCGGATTGTTCACACTCTTGAGGCCTTTGATCGGCTTCGCCAGCTGCGTGATCGTGCCCGACGGCGGACAGGCCACGCCGGCGCCGAAGCGGTAATTGGCCACGACGACGCTGCCGGTGGCCAGCCGCGCACCGCCGCCAAACGTGACCAGTGTGTTCTCCTCGTCGTCGGCCCGGACCATGAAGACACGCGACTGCGGCGTCGCCGTGAAGAAGTTCGGGATCTCCTGCCAGCGAAGGCCGTCAACGTAGATCTCGAGCGTGCTCGCGGGCCCTGAGTCGCCGGGGAGATACGTCAGCGGCTTCTTCGCGAGCTTGAACCTCTGCTGCGATTGCGACGCGTCGCCGATACCGATGGTTTCGTTGTCAACCGCCTCGCCGCGCGTCACCGTCAACGTATTGCCGAACATCGTCACTGGCGCCGACAACGATGGCGACCACGTCGCATCGCTGGCGAGGGAAACCACCTTGGTCGTGAAGTCCACCTGCCCCGACGCTTTGACGCCGGCGCCGTTGACATCGAGCAGCATCAGCTCACCAGGCGCGATGGGAGGCGTTTCGACGACGCCGTCGATGAGGATCGGATCGAGGGGGGAAAGGGTGTCGAGCGGCTGTGACACGACGCGGCCCGCGGACGCCATGCCGTACCACACGCTGGTGGTGGTGGCGGTCGCGCCGCCAGGCAGATTCTGTGTGAAGGTGACGCGCGTGACCTGCACCTTGATGTCGGGGCTCACAATGCTGCCGGTGACGGTGCCACCGGTGTCCTTGATGGAAGAGGTGATGCCGGTCAGCAGCACGCGGCTGAGTTCCTCGATAGCGCTGACGGTCATCACCGTGTCGGCGCCGGCGATCGTGACGATCACTTTCTGTCCCGCGGCGATGCCGCGATGCAGCCCGTCGAGCACCAGCGAATTCGTTCCGATGGCGGCGACTTCGCCGGTGGCGGTTCCACCGGTCCACACGCCGGCTCGTGAAGACGGTTCTCGCAGATCGATCGAGGCGTACGTGGTCGTGCCAGGCAGGGTCACGCCGCTCGAGAGCACGATGCGCGCGAAGCTCTGGCGGGCGAGCGTCGTGACACGTTCGACGCGAAGCACCTGACGGACGGCGGCAGTGGATCCGGCGAGCACGGCCAGCTTGTCGCCGGGCGCGGCACGCAGCGTCGACGGTACGACGAGGAAGCCATTGACCGTGACACTCGACACGAGCGGGTTCAATTGCGAGGGCACGACGCGCGCGATCGGCCACCTGTTGTTCAGCGGGTGAACCACGGTCGCGGCGCCAAGCTCGAACACCTGCGGCGGATTGCCGTCGAATCCGGTCGAGCGAAACTGCGTGCCCGCCGGCACCGCGATGGTCTTCCGCCCCTCGCCGATCGCGGCCAGGTACGCCGTGGCGCCCACCGCCGGCCTGGGCACGTAGCCCAGCAGGCCCACCAGCTTGCGACGCGATGGACGGAGCGCCCCCGTGCGCAGGTACGCCTCAGCGGCGACCGCGCCGTCGTAGAAGCTGATGACATCGCAGACGTAGGCCCAGAAGTCCACGAGCATCAAGCCGAGATGATGCGGCTCGCGCGAGTTCCACGCATCGAGCACCGTCTCGCGGCCGATCGCCGCGAGCACGGCCTGGCGCCATTCGGGGAATGCGCCGAGCTGCCGCGCCAGCGTCGTCCCGCCGGCGGGAATGATCAGCGGCCGCGGAAAGACATGGATGTCGCATTCGCAGCTCATGCGCCACCTTCCATCAGCAGGGTCACGGCGCCGCGCTCGGGCAACAGCGTGCTGTTCGCAACCCGGATCAGCTCGCGATCGCCGGGCCGGTAGGCGCGCTCGATGAAGCTTCGCCACGGGAACCATCCGCGGCGCCGGATGCGAATCTGCTCCACCGCGCGCACGCCAGGGACGTCCTGCACCGCCGCTTGGAGCGCCGCTCGCGACAACGGCGTGCCGAACGTGAAGTGGTCGGGATGGAAGAAGCCGTTTGCCGGACGCAGACCGCCGCGGCCGAACAGGGCTTCGAGCGCGCGTTCCTTGACGTCGCCGGTGTAGGCGGTCGGCGCCACGCAGACCACGATCTCGAGATCGAGATCGGCATAGATCGGATTCGACACGTGCACCTCACGTCCGGCCTGCCGGAACCGATCGAGTTGGTCCTCGAGCTCCCGGCGCTGGAGATCGGTGAACGCAAATCCTCCGAGCGGATCCGGCGTCACAAACGCCGTCAACCAGCTGCCGGTATGGCGAAACGCGGCGCCGGCCGTCTGCACCCAGCTGAGTCGCTCGGCGGCTTCCGCGTAGTCTTCGGGACGAACGGCCCTGAAGGTGAGCGCGCGAAATGCCTCGGGTGCGCGCAGGCGTACGGTCTCGGCTGATTCGATATCAGCGCCGCCGATCGCCGCCAGCGGATTGGTGACGCTCACGACGAAGGCCGGCACCACGGAGAATTTCGTCAGCACGTCCGGCGCCACGTTGCTGGTGAGGCCGTTGGCGAGACGGTAGCGGACGCGAAACTTCGACGCGTCGTTCGGACGCAGGCCGAAGTCGTCGTACCCGAAACGAATGGTGCTGCCATCGCTCGACGCATAGTCGACGTGCGACACATCGCCGCCGGGCTTGTGGTACACCGCCACCCGCCGCCACGCGCCGTCCTCGATGGTGAAGACCCGGTCGTTGGCCTTGGCACTCTCCTCGCCGATGAGCGCGCGCATCCATCTCCAGACCCGATCGCCTTCGAGCTCGAGCCGGATTTCCGGAACCGCCTGCCCGTTACGTTGGAGCCAAACGAGCGGCGTCTCGTCCGATTGCGGCAACGTGAAGAGCAACATCGTCGAGCGAGCCACTTCGGCGCGCGCCGCGGTGAGCGCGTCCGACGTGACCGGTCCGGCCGGCAGACCGCCGGGATACGCGAGCGAACCGTTGAAGCCGACGCGCTCGACGGCTTGCGGCAATCCCGCGTCCGGATCGGCAGGTGTCGAGGGCGGGCCGATGCGGAAGCGCAGCGGCGGCGACGCGATCGGCGGCTCCGTGCGTCCGGCCGTTGCGGGCACGAGATTGGCGCTCACCGTCAATGTTTCGAGATCCATTTCGAACGGCACCGCCTGCGACGCGTCCCACGTCAGAGTCGTGATTGGGAGTGCCTGCAGCACATCGGTGTCATTGACCGCCGAGAGCACGCGCACGAGCCATCGTCGTTCGGGTACCGCGGGATCCGTGGGATGGGTGGCGAGCAACACCCACTTGCCGAGGGAATCGATGAGTGGATCGGGAGCCAGATGGGCCGCGCGATGGCCGCCGACCGTCACCTTGGTTGCGCCGACCAGGAGGCATGTGGCCTCGTCGTCGAAGCGGTGCGCGCTCCAGCTGTTACGCACGGGATCGAGGGCGAAATTCTTGCCAAGATCGACCAGTCCGCGGCCCGCTTCGAAATGCATGCGCTCCTGCGCATCGGTCACCACCGTGCCCGCAGCGAGAGAGGTGATCGCCGACACGCGGATGTCGAGCCAGGTGAAGGCGCCGATGTTCTTACCGGGCTCGTAGTCCACCAGGCGGGCCAGGTGCGTGAGCGATCGGCGTTGCGATGCGGTCTCGAGATATCCCTCACGCGCAATCCGATCCTGCGCGTAGGAAAACTCGTCGCCGAGCGCACTCATCGCCTCGAGCAGGGTCATGCCGAGATCGGCTTCGAGGCGATCCTGCCAGTCCGGGTAGCGCTCCGACGCGAAGTCGATCAGCGCCTGCCGGAAGCTGCCGTAGTCGCGCGCGCGGTAATCGACGGCGGCATCCGTCGCCCCCTCGGGCGGACACTCATGCGGCAGCGTCTCGCAGTCGAGGTCGCTCGGACAATTGGCTTTGAAGGAGAAGACGATGCCGTTGTAGAACGGGTCGATCCGCGCATCGTTGATGGTCAGCCGGTAGCGCACAAAGCCACCCGGCGCCGCGACGCGAACGTGCAGCACGCGGCGTCCGTCGATCACCGGCCACGCCGCCGCCAGCGATACCACCGTCACCGCCGGACCTCCGCTCAGCGGCTCGATGCGGATCTGATCCTTCGTCAGGTTGGTGATCGGCGGCGCGATCACCGCCGTCGGATCGGTGTGGTGGAAGAAGACAAACAGATCGATCTGGTTTGGAGCGACGAACACGAAGTCGATCCCCGTGACGGCGGTCTGCCCGGCCGTCAGCAGCAACGCGAGACGATCGGGCCCGCTCACAGCGGCACCTCCAGGTTGAGGTATCGCAGCTCACCACGCGCCTTGATCACGTAGGTGATCCGCACCTCGAGCGTCTCCTCGACCGCGTTCACGGTCACCGCCGTCACGTCGATCACCGTGCCGAGCCACCGCGTCAGCGCGCGATGCACCGCGGTTTGCGCGAGCGTCGCCGAGGCAGGATTGTTCGGCGCGAATACCATCCGCTTGAGCCCGCAGCCGAAGTCGGGCAGGTTGATCCGCTCGCCCGGCGACGTCAACAACAGCTGGATCAGCAGCTGCTCGACGTGCTCGGCGTAGTCGGTCTCCTCGGTGACGCGCTTGAGGCCGGCGTCGATCGAAAGCGGATAGCGAATGCTCGTGAAGAGCCTTTCGGTGGCCATGGCCTATTGCGACTCCGCCTTGCTTTGCCCGGCGGTGATGGTGACCGGGCCCTGCGGCACCTGCGTCGCGGCCAGGCACAGTCCGGAGCTGTTCTGCGACAGTGTCGGCGTCGCATTGACCGTGGTCTTCATGTCGGGCATCACCCACTGCACGAGCACGCACGGGCTCGGTACTGGTGGCGTCATCGGCAGCTGGAACGGGCAGCCGGAGATCGTGAACGTGTCCGTGGCGAGCGCGACATACGAGCCGCTGATGCTAGCCTTCGTGTTGCTCGACACGATGCTCACGCTGCCGCCATGCGGACAGGTGAGCGTTGACGCCGTGGTTAGCGTGTTACCAGCCATCGCGTGTCCTCATGCCACCTTGAAGGCCCCGTCGTTGACGGACACGCCGCCCGAGGCGACTTCGACCTTGCCGGTGCCGCCGCTCTCGCTGAGCACGCCCGACGAGCCAATCGTCTGCGTGCTGCCGCCGGCCTCGATGGTCACCTCGCTCGCCCAGGTCGTCTTCGCGTCGTTGTCGTTGGCGACGATGATTTCGCCGGCGTCGTCGTCGAGCTGCCATTGGCCCGTGGTCGTGCGAAGAATCTTCATGGTCGGCGCCGTCGCGTCGGCCGGCAGTTCGCCGTCGGCCCAGAAGCACCCCGCCCAGATCGGAAACGACGGATCGCCGCCTTCGAACTCCACCCAGACGCCCGATCCCGTTTCGGGCAGGACGTAGAAGCCGACGCTGTCACCCGCGTACGGCACGCACGGCATCGCCCACACTTCGAGCGATTCGAGCACCGCGGGCACGGTAACCTTGATGCGCCCGCGATTCGTGGTGTCGTTGTTGTCGACCACGGTGCCGCGATACTTGCCGAAGAAGTGGCTCTGAATCCACGTCGTGATGTCGTCGAGGGTGTCGGGGTTCATCGCGAGTTCCTCAGTCGTTCCAGGCGTTGCGCCACAACTGCGCCACCATCGCATGCGCGCCGTCGTCGATGGTGTGCACGACGCTGGCGCAGAAGTACTTGCCACTGTGCCGGGAGCCGGCGCCGTTGAGCTGCACGACGGTGTGCGCGCGCAGCACGCCGCCGAGACGAATCGCCGTCGTCGCGAGATCGGCCTGGATGAAAAAGCCGGCTTCGATCAGCGCCGCTTCGCCGCGCGCCGACAGGTCGCCGGCGTCGTCGGCCGGCATGTCGAGGTGCAGCTTGCGGACCGATCCGCTGATGTCGGCGAGCGACGTGGTGCCGAGGGCGGTGAGCGGCGAGCTGGCCACGTCACCGTCGATCGTGGTCTTGTCGGCAAGGTCCACCTGCTTCGCAGTGGACGAGGTGGGCCGCTCGATGTTCCATCGCAGATCGAGACGGATCACGCTCGGTTGAGCCTGGTTGAGAGCGAGCGTCTTCTGCGGCGACGCGCTGAGATTGGGACGGCGGAAGTGCCCCGTCGACTGGCCGCTCGATGGATCGGCCGTGACCCAGAAGAGGAACCCGTTGCGGCGCGCGAGCCGCTGCACGAATGTCCAATCGCTGGCGCGCTGCACCAGCGCGTGCTTGTCTTCGTCGTGCCGTGCCGCAGTCGCCTCGACGTCGGGCATCAGGCCGTAGTCGCCGGAACCGATGATCGCGCTGGCCGCCTCCGAGTCGAGCTGCCCCGCCCAGATCTTGGCCTTGCTCTCGCGATCCATCGCCACTGAGGGGTCCGCTCCCAGCACATCGACGAACGCGCCGCCCACGCCGTGATCGAGGTGCACCTGGTGACCGAAGACCGGACCGTTCACCAGCATCGCCTGGCCCGATCCATCCGGAACGACGACGCCGAGCGTCGCGCCCGGCGCCAGGCGTGCGTCGCCGAGCAGCGTCAGGTCGCCATCGCCGTCGATGCTCAGTGGGAATCGGAGCCGGTAGGTGGTCATGCGCCGCACGCGCTCGACCACCTGGACCTCCGTCGCGCCCTGCAGATCAGCGGCCTCGTTGTTGTCGGCGAGAATGACGGCACCCTTCGGCATGGCTGGCTCTTGGGTTACCGCCGCGCGGGAATCCGCACTTTGGTGGCGTCCATCAGCACGTCGGCCGTCATGGCGTCGTTGATCTCGGCCACGCGCCAGTAGCCGGCGGGGTTGGAGAGGTACAGCGTCGCAAGATGATCGAGGCGCTCGCCGTCTTTGCGCGCGTGAATGCCGAGCAGTGGTTCGTTGGGCGAGGGCGCGGCAGGCACCACGTCGACGGCCCGGCCCCGGAGGTCGGTGCGGCGATAGGTCGGCAACGCGGCGTATCGGCTCTTGGCATCGAACATGGCCGTCCTCTACTAGATGGGCAGGTAACCCAGGATCGACTCGACGCTGTTGGCAAGGTTCGCCAGCGCCAGCGCTTTGCGCTGCGTCTTGGTGAAGACGTAACAGCCCTTCGCGAGATCGATGGCGGCACCTTGACCCGCGACGCCGGCGGTGTTGACGAGGTCGTCCTCGTCGAGCACGCGCATCGACACGTTCACTTTCGCGCGAATGGGATAGAGCAGCGGTGAGTACTGCTGCTCCTCGATGCTGAAGCTGGTGAGGCGGACCGGCACGATCAACCCTGGGCCGAAGAAGAACAGGACGACGGGCACTTCCTTGCGTTCGAGCGTGGCCGATCCGGCGCTGAGAAATCCCGACAGTCCGCCGGAGCCAAGCGACGCGCCCACCGAAATGTTGAGCGAGGCGCCGCCGCCATCACCCGGATAGAGCAGCATTTGCAGCGCGGCGAGGCGATCGGCCACCCCGGTCAGCACCGCCACCGGATGCGACGCGGGCTCTTCGAGCGCATCGGTGGCATCGACCTCGAGCGCGAGCGTCAGGATTTCCTGCGGGTCGAAGGGCTGCGCCAGCGCCTGAAGTTGCTGCAAGTCGAGGCTGCGCCGCTCGAGCCGCGTGCCGTCGGCCGAGGCCTCGACGCTGCGCTGCGTCGGCGCCCACGGCGTGAACGCCCGCGTCATCGTCTCGGGGTTGTACTGAAAGATGATGATGTTGGGGATCGGGATCAGCATCGGCGCGGAGAACTGGATCACCGCCCCCTTCAGCAGTTTTGGCGAACGCGAATAACCGGTCTTCACAGTGGTGTCCCCAACCCTTTGCTCACGCGCTCATCGGCCCTCTCCGACCACGTCGGTGAGGAGCCTCGTGAAGTCGATGTCCGGTTTGATGAACCTGATGTCGTCGAACGACGGCGACTGGAACGGTTCGTTCGACGCATAGCGGAACGGGAACTCGATCCCGAAACGCATGTCGCTGCCCCACTCCCAACCGGCGAGGTTCCATCGCTTCTCCGCGACGCGCTCGAACGGTCCGAAGCCGGCTGCGGCGCGCAGGAAGCCGTCGATCCGGAGCGCGAGCCTGGGGTTCGCATAAATGCCGGCCAGCGTTTCCACTGTCCAGATCGATTGCCGGTAGGCGAGCGATGCGCTCGCGCCGAAGTTGCCACGGAGTCCGATGTCGGCGGTCGCCTCCAGGCCTGCGCTGACCGACGCGATCACCGCCGCCAGGCTGAGCGACGCCGGAATCGTGATGTAGAAGCCCGCGTCGAACGGGATGTAGATCTCCGTGCCGGCCGTGAACTCGAAATTCGGGTTCGCCGCGAACGGATCGAATGCGGTCGTGATGCGCGTATTGCGCAACTCTCCGGGGCCGATGCCGTAATAGACGCCGATCTCCGGATCAATCGCGAGCACCAGCCCGATGTCGCCGACCGGGCCCAGCGAGAAGCCAAGGATCGGTATGCCGATGTGCGTACGGAACAGCCGCTGCCGTCCGCCCGTTCGCGGGAAACGATCGAAGAGCTGGATCGTCGCCAGCGTGATGTCGCCGCTCACGCGCACCGATTGGTCTTCGCGCAGCAGGATGCCGATGCCAGCCGTCAACGTATCGGTAATGCGATACTGCAGGCGTCCGTCGCCATAGACGCGGCCCGCCGGACTGAGGTGCACGTTCGCGGTGCCGCTGGCGCGCCCGTGCGCGACGTTCACCGTGCCATCGCCGGACCACTCACCCGACCGATAGCGCACCGTCATGGTGCCGTTCATGTAGCGCAGCGTCACACCCGTGGTGCCCTCGAAACTGACGGACTGGCCGTCGGTCTCGACGGTCGCGACGAGCGGGTTGAGGCCCGGCAGGTCGAAGGTGCCCTCGCCACGGAAGAGGAAACGTCCTTGACGATACACGGCCGACAACGTCACCGGCTGGCCCGCCACCTCCAGATCCACGCGGCCGCTCGGTACCGGCCCCTCGTTGGTGAAGTCGATGCGGATTTCACCGCCGCGGACGCCCGGGAAGCGGATTTGCGACGTGCTGACGACGATGAAGCCGCTCCACTCGCGGTTGCGATAGTGGACCTCGCCGCGCGCCTCGTCGGTGTTCGGAATCCGCGCGATGATCACGCCGTCGAGCGCCAGGCCGTTGGTATCAGCCGTCGCCTCAACGCTGCCGGTGACGAGGTCGCGCCCGGAGGGACCGGCCGCGAACGCGATCCGGCCGGTGGGCCGCAACTCGGGAAGGATGTCGAGACCCAGCGTCGCCTCGGTGAGGCGCAGCCCCGGAATCGGCGTGGCGATCGGCCCGCGCGCCGCGCCGTAGAAAATGCGCAACCGATCCTGACCGAACTCGACGTTCATCGGCGCGCTGCTGAGTAACGGCAAACTTGGCGTCAACCGGCCCTCGCCGGACAGACCCGTCTCCGGATCGAAGCTCAGACGCAGATCGCCGGTGCTCAGGTATGGGTAGGTGAAGCGCACGCTCGGATGCGCGTTGCCTCGCAGCGACAGGCGGCGCTGCCCGCCCTCGGTCCTGGAGTTGAAGACGAGCGCGGCCTGATTCGCCTGCAGCGCGAGCGGCACGCGCGTCGGCTTCGATCGCTTGAAGTACGCCTGCGATTCGATAAAGCCATCGCACGTTTCGCTGGTGGCGGGACGATGAAACGTGCTGAGGATGATGCCGGGAATCAATTCGGCCGCCGCGAGATTGGCGGGTGTTGAGTTGAGCAGGTCGGTGTCGGCCGGAGACGGATTGGCGCCAATCGTCGCGGTCGTGCCGCCCACTTCGAGCACGAGCGCCTCTCCCGCGGCGCCGGCCGTCGGCGACGTGCCGCTGGCGCCAAGCTGATCTTGGATGGCGCACTCCACCTCGGTGCACGTGGCGCCTGCACCGGGGCCGGACGCAGCGGCTGGCGCGACCGTCCCGCCTACCTGCTCCACATTGGCGAAGCTCAGGATGATCTCTCGCGGCCTCGGTGTCGGCAGCGTGGCGCGGATCTCACTGGCCAGATCGCGAAGCTGCGCCCAGAGCGATCGGCCGGCGCCCTGGTTCTCGGCGGCGTTGAGCACCTGAAGGTTCTCAGGAACGTTCGTGCCACCGAGCTGCAGCTCGACGATGTGATCCATGTCGCAGGCGGCAGTGGCAACACGAGGATTCACGCGGGGGAACGTGGCCGCCGTCGGCGCAATGCCACCGGCCTGGTTCCATCGAGTGCCAACCTCGGCGGCGGTGAGGTTGTTCCATCCGATTTTGATCAGCCAGTTCCGCCGCAGGTTGTCGGTGTCGGCGCGGGCCTGCCACAACCCGGCTTGCGCGCCATCGGCGGTGTTGCCGGTAAAGCGCACCGTGCCTTCGAGTGCGTCGGCCGCGGCCTTGGCGCGATACAACGCCTCGACCGGCCCTTTCTCCCTGGGCAGCAGCAGCTTGTTGATCTTGAAGGCCAGGATGTCCGGGTTGGTGACGGTTGGGTCGAGCTGTGCCCGTTGGCTGACGACATGCCCCGTGACAGGCAGCGGCGCCGGCAGATCCTGCCAGTCGCGCGCCAGCCGGGCGACGCGAGCCGGAGCGCCGGCGACCGGAGCGGACAACGCCGGCCGCGCCGCCGGCGGTGCGGCCGACATGGCGTGATCGGCCGCCGCTTCGGCTTCGCATTCGAACGCCGAATTGGATGCGTCCACCGACAGGCCCTCAGTCGCAAACCGCTGGACGCCGGACTGCTGCACGGTATGCGCGAGCTCGTGCGCGATCAGCCGCTGGCCCGCCGCCGTTCCGGGTTGGTACTCGCCGCGATCGAAGGCGATATGCTGGCCGACGGTGTAGGCGCGGGCATTGATCGATCGCGCCGACTCGGCGGCGCGCGCATCGGTGTGGACGCGGACGTTGCTGAAGTCCTGTTGATAGCGCGGCTCGAAGCGCGAGCGCAGATCGGCGGCGAGCGGCTCTCCCGGCATGTTGAGTGTGTCGTAGACCGACGAGGGAACCGCGCCGATGGCACCGGGGCCGCTTGCCGACCGTTGCACGGTTGGTTTCCGCTCGCGTTCGCACTCTTTGCATTCACCGTCGGCAGTGGCGCCGCAGCGGCACGCGCGCCGCACGACCATTCCAGCCGAGCGCATGCGCACGGGCGATGCGCGGCGGGACCGAGTTCCGGCGGATGCGGACGTCTTGGCAGCGGGCCCGGTCATGGCCGCTCTCCCACCGCTGAGCGCAGCGTGCGCGCCAGCCGCGCCGCCGCGGTGCCATCCGCGATCTCCCGCGCGGAGGCACGCAGCCGCACCGACCGCACGATGGCAGAGACGTGAAGTCCCGACAGATCCGATGCCGCCGCCACCTGCTCGAGCAAGCGATGCGCCGCCGCCTGGTGGTCTTCACTCGGGCGCGCACCACGCATGCGAAGTGATCGCACGTTCAACACCGGCGCGCTCATCGTCGCGCCTCCACGGGCGTGACTCCGGCGAGCTGCGCGAGCACGCGCTCGGACACACCCTGTCCATCCTTGGCGAGCTCGCGGCCAAGCGCCTGCGCGAGGAGGGCTCGCGTGATGCCTCCGAGCCGGCGCGCGGCGAACGCCGCCGACAACGACGCGTTCTTGATTTGCGCGCCGGTCGTGTCGGGGTCGCTCAGCGCATCGAGGGCCGGCGCCAGCAGCACGGCCGTCTCACGCCCCCAGATGCCTTCGGCGACGCGTCCCCAGATCGTGCGCCGCGCCGCGCGATCGGGTTTCGGAAACTCCACGCAATAGCGGATGCGCCTGATGAACGCGGGATCGATGTTCGCCTTGATGTTGCTGGCAAGCAGCACGATCCCGGAGTAACTTTCGATCGCCACCATCAGGTGGCTCAGGTCCATTCCGGAAAAACGATCCTGCGCATCGCGAATTTCTTCGGGCCGCCGGCCGTAGACGGCCTCGGCCTCGTCGAAGAAGAGCGCGAGGTTGCGATCGGCCGCGCGCGTCAGGACCGCCTGAATGTTTTGAGAGGTCTCGCCCACCCATTTACTGACGACCGCTGACAGATCGACACGGTAGAGATCGAGGCCGAGCTCGCCGGCAATCACCTGCGCGGCCATCGTCTTGCCGGTCCCTGGCGGGCCGCAGAACAGCGCGACCAGTCCGCGGCCTTGCGGGAAGAGGCGCGTGGCCGGCTCCCGCTCCCAGAAGCCGACCCGATCGCTCGCTTCGAAGGCGATGTCGCGGAGCAGATCCGCCACGCGCGGCGGCACCACGAGGTCGTCCCACACGAACGGCGTGTCGATGCGTTGCGCGAGCGCACCCAATTCGCCGCGCGCCCGCATCAACAGTCGCGCGGCGGCCTCCTCGGGCGAAGACGGCCGGGTGGCCGCTACCATGGCGATGTCGGCCGGCTGCGCCGAATATCGCTGCGCCAGGTGATCGACGGCGCCGGGCGGCCAGGCACGAGCGGCCGGCAGCGCCGCGAGCCACAGCGCGCGGCGCTCGTCGGCGGTCGGCGCCGCCAAATCCACCACGTGATCCGTCGTGCCCGGCCACGTCGCCGCATCGGGGGTCTGGCTGAACGTGAACTGCAGCGGGAACGACGCGACATGCGACGGGAGGCCGCGATCCGCGGCGTGCAGCCAGAGAACGGCGCAGCCGTCGAGAAAGGCCTGCCGCTGCACGCGGATGAACAGCTGGCGGCCGTCGCCATCCGTCCACTTCGGCGTCACCGCCATCACCGGCAGACCCGCTTCCGCGGCGATCGCAACGGCACACGCCGCGGCGGCGGTGGCATCGCGACCCAGTAACTGGACGCGGATGCGTTCGCCCATTGCGTGCGCGGCGCGCACCGCGGCCACCGCGCGCGCCACGGGCCACGACGCCAGCGTCTCGGCGCGATCGATCGATCGCACGAACGGCACCAGGTGACGATCCACTTCGTGCGCGCCCTCGAGCCACGCCAGGACCTGCGCGTCGAGCGAGAGACCGGGATTGGCGCACGACGTCACCGGGTGCTCGATCACGATCTGCCAGGAGAGCAACGGCGATCGCGACGACAGGCGCGGTTTCGGTTCGTGTCCGTGCAGCCGCGACACGGCGAGCGCGGTGACGTCGGTACGGCCGGCGTCGAGCGCCGCGATCGCCGCGCGCCAGCCAGGCATGAACGACAGCACCCACAGCGTGGCCACGATGTCGGCCTCGAGCGGATCGAGCCCGAACAGCAACGACAACTGATCCAGGCGCGGCGCGTCCTCAGCGGCGCGGTAGGCGGTGTCGGGCCGCCCGGTCGAACGCCCCTCGAGGTACGGCTGCCACGCGTGCACCGCCGCCTGCACGCGCGCGATGTGTCGGTCGCGCTCGGCAAGCTCCGGCGCCGCTGGCGTCGACAGGGGCATCATGGGACCGTCACCCACAGCGGCGCGTTTTCGGCGCCGAGCACGATGAGCCGCACCGGCAGCGTGTCGCCCACCACCGAGCCGGCCGGGCACTGGAAACGCAGCTGCGCGGGGTTCTGCACCTGGAACTGCCCGGGTCCCGGCGCGGCCGCGACGCTGTCGAGACGAGTCGCGCCGACGAAGAGCTGGATCTCCGCGTTCGGGTCGAGCAGGGTGAGGTCGAAGTCAGGCAGCGTGAGCACGAAGCGGTTGCCGGCCGCCGGCGTGACCGCCGTGATCCGCGGCACGATCGAGATCGCGGCGGCGTTCGACACCCACTCGAAATCACGTGAGCTGCCGTCGGGAAGTTGCTTGCGGAACAGCGTGACCACCGTGACGCTGTAGATCCCGGGAAACACCGCTTCGGGGCCCGCCACGGTCTGCACTTGCGCCGACAGGTCGGTGCTGTTGGTATCCACCTGCCACGCGATCGGATCAACCGTCACCGCCGCGGCGAAGCGGCGCGTGTTCAAGATCAGGCTCGTCGTGTCGCCCTTCAGGTTGGCGCCGCGCAGCGTAAACCGCGACAGATACGTCACCTCGGCGGGTGAGAACTGCAGTTGCCGCGGCAGCGGAGCGCCCGGGAGGATGAAGGTGATGATGTTGTCGCTGCTGAAGATCCGCGGCGTCCCGCCGGCGAACGCGTGCACGCCGAGCGTGAGCACGCGCGTGGCGCGCGCGCGGAGTTCCTCGGGCTCGAGGAGCGTCGCGCACACTTCGTAGTAGGCCGAGAGGCGTAGCGAATCGGTGCCAGCCTGCCAGTACTGCGCCGCCTCGCTCGCCGGCACCGGCATCAAGTGAAGACGCAAGCGGTTGTCGCCACCCAGGAGCCCGCCGGGAAACACCTGCTGTGGTCCGCCCGCGGTGATTACCACCGAGGCATCGGTGAGGGTCGGGTTGTCGTGAAACGCCTTGATGGCCAGGCCCATCATCTGTTGGTCGGCGGCGGTGCGCGAGTCGATGTTGGTGATCGTGCTGCGGGCGCTCAGCACGTAATACAGCGCCACGCCCATCGGCTTGAACCGCTGCGGCACGCCCATCTCGGTGCCCCAGTCCTGTGCCTTGGTATGCGCTTCTTCCCGGACGTGGTACAGGTAGAAGCTCAACGCGAAATCGCCTTTCACCAGGTCGGGCGGTGCGCCCGAAATCGACAGGGCCACCGCGGGCAGCACGCCGTACTCGGGCAGCTGAAACTTCAGCAGCCGGAGCATCGCGTTGGTCACCAGCGAGAGATCCAGCAGCGCCACGTCACACCTGTCCGAGGCCGAAGGCCTGATCCGTCGGACCGCGCCACAACTCGCGGCTCGGCGGGCCGGAATCCGCTGCTGCGCTCGCGTCCGGCCGGCGCCCGGTGGCGGCTTCCTGCGGCGAGCGTCGCGGCGGCGGCGCGCTTGCGATCTCGATGTCGAGGTGATCGATCGTGACCGTCGGTGTGATCGTGCCGCCTGGAGCCGCCGGACCGAGCGGAGCCGACGGCACGGCCGCCACGCGCGGAATGGTGGGCACCAATCGTGTGGCCGGGCCGGTCTCGCCAGTCGCAGGCGCAGACGCGGCCCGCTCCGGACCGAACGTTTCGTCGCTTGGTCGCACCGGCGGCGTGGAGCGATCGGGCGGTGCGAGGGGCGCGAGGACCAGTTCGCTCGCGCGTCGGTCTGCATCGCGTGTCACAGGCTGCACCGGCGCCGTGCGGACCTCGTCTGCGCGAGCGAACGATGGCTGCGGCACGAGCATCGCTGGCGGCGTCGTGCGGCCGGCCCCCTCCTCACCGGCAACCGCCTCAGGCGACGAGGTCACCGTCGTCAGGCTCGGCGTCGTCAGGCTCGGCGGCAACGGCGGATCGACGAGCGCGGGCGGCACGTTGCCAATCCGCGGTGCCGGCGGCGTGATGGCCACAGGAGGCGGCGCCGTCGGACCACGCGCGACGAGCGGCGCGGAAGGCCCGGGAGGAGGGGACGGCGAGGGAGGACGATCGATGACGATCGCATCCCGCGCCGGCGCATCCGGATCGTGCGGCCGCTCATCCAGCCATGGCGCCGTCAGGTTGAAGGGATCGTCCAGCGCGGTGAGCGACGCGTTCGCCCGCGCCTTCGCTCGACGCAGGAGCCGGCCATAGTAGTCGAGGGGGATCATCGCCACCCCGTTCGGGCCACGTAACGCATTTGCGAGCGCTCGCGATCGATGGCCGACACCAGCGCGCGACGGTCGGCGCGCGACAGCGCGAGGATGTCGTGCAGCGCCCACCCATACACGGACGCAAGCAGGTGGATCTCCTGGATGAGTGCGGGTCGATCGTTGAGTAGCGCCGTCAGCGTAAAGGTCTGCAGGTCGAAGCTCGCCGGCTGCACGAACCCGCACTCCGGACACCGCGCCTCGAGCTCGAGATCGACGATCGGCGCGGCGGCGGCGAGCGCGTCAGCTGGTGCGTCCGCCGCGGCAGCGCGCAACTGCGCCAGGCCCGCGTCCCACGGCAGGTCCGCTGCCGCGATCTCATCGGCCGCCGTCGGCGGGTGAATTCCCTGGCCTGGCGCCGACCCCGCATCGAGGTGCCGCTGCAACTCGGACAGGGAGAAGGACACGTCGAACCGTTCGCGGCATTGCGCGCACGACGGCGTGGCATTGATGATGTCGCCGAACGCGTCACGGTGAAGCGCCGCCAGCAGGCGATCGCGATCGGATGCGGACAGCGTACGCGCGGCGGCATCGCCGCCGCCGCTGCCGATCAGCCGATCGAGCAGCCGGACCGCGGCCTGCGTGTCGATGCCGCTCAACGCGATCTCGTCCGACCCTCGCAAATCGCCGAGCGTAATTCGCGGCGCCGGGCGTTCGGCGTCGGGCGTCGCACGGAGTGTGACCGTCGGCATGATCGAAAGCGTCTCCGCATGCTAGTTTTCGGCGGGCTCGGGGACGTCGAGATCGCGCTCCCAGCCTTCGTTCTGAAGCACCATGTGCTCGATGGCGACCGCATGGCCGTTGGCGTCGAGCTCGGGGAGAGCCTGGTACTCCGACACCCAGCAGCGGTAGATCTTGTAGGCCTTGGCGACCTTGCCCTGTTCGTTGAGCAGTTCGATCGTGCAGTCCTTGCGAAAGGCCTTGAGCGACATCGCCGCGTCGCCGTCCGCCGAGTACACCTTGTTGGCCCACGCCTCGAATTCGAGGTCGTGGGTCACGCCGCGCTCGACGGTGATGGGCTCGAACTTGAACGTCGATGGCGACACGCGCGACGTGCTCGGATCGCCGCCTTCGCGGTGCGAGACGACCTCGGTCGATCGCTTGAGCGGGCTGATCTTGCTCACGCCGGCCACGACCCGCCCGTCCCATTTGATCCGGAACTTCATGTTCTTGTACGGATCGAAGCGTTGCGCGTTCACCGGAAACTGAGGCGCTGCCATGATCTCTCCCTTCAGACTTGAATCTGGCCCGCGATCTGCTTCAGATACAGGACGACGAACTCAGCCGGCTTGAGCGGGGCGAAGCCCACGATGATGTTCACGATGCCCAGGTTGCGATCGTTCTGCGTGGTGGTGTCCTTGTCGCACTTCACGAAGTACGCCTCCCTCGCCGACAGGCCCTGGAAGGCACCCTGCCGGAACAGGTTGTTCATGAAGGCGCCGACGTTGAGGCGAATCTGGGCCCACAGCGGCTCGTCGTTGGGCTCGAACACCGCCCACTGCAGTCCGCGGTAGAGGCTCTCTTCCATGAAGAGCGCCAGGCGGCGAATCGGGATGTATTTGTACTGAGACCCGAACCCATCGTCGCCATCCATCGTCCGTGAGCCCCAGTTGACGATGCCGCTCGGGAAGGCACGGATGGTGTTGACGGCCTTCTGGTTCATGACGCCGTTCTCCATGTCTGAGAACCGCCGCTCGACACCGATGATGCCGCGCAGATCGGCTTCGGTGCCGGCCGGCGCCTTCCACACGCCGCGCGTGCCGTCGATGCGTCCCATCAACCCCGCGATCGCACCGCTCGGACCCACGGTCTTCTCCCGGCCGTTGTCGTCAATCCGCAGGTTCGGGAAGAAGACGGCGCTGTAATCCTTCACCAGGCCCACGCGTAGCGTGTTGACGCCCACCGTGGCGCTCGTCGCTGATTGCGAGTCGGTCCAATTTGTTGGTGGATCGATCAACAGGAAGGCGCGCCGCTTGAGGCAGAACACCGAGGCCGGCCCCCAGAGCTTGCGCGTGTCGGCGTCCGAATGGTTGTTGTCCTTCGGCAGCACGAGCAGGTTGAAAATGTCGACCTCGCGGTCGATCATCGCAAAGGCCGCGTCGTAGTCGGCGTTGCCGGGCTGAGTACCGGGCACCCCCCCCACGCCCGCGGTGTGGAACGGCGGCGCGCCGATCGTCGGGCCGAGGTTGTAGTAGCGCACGTTCTGAATCGGGGCGCCGCCAAGCGCCGGGCCTGCTGCGGCGACGAGCATGGTCGTCACCGTCGTCTGCATGCCGTCGGCGCCGGCCACTGGCAACACCGCCAGTCGCGAGCCCCACACTTCAGCCGTCCACTGGAACGTCGGGTCGGCGGCGCGCTTGGCATTGATGGCGGCTGCCATGATGCCGAGTTTTTCGGCAACGCCGCGCCGCCCGTCGTCCTGGGTCGTGGCGGTGGAGTCCTGATAGAGCCGCCGATCGGCGTTCACCGGAGGCGAGGGCGTGGTGAGGATGCTGAAGGGCCCAAAGAGGTCAACCGTATTCGCCGGCGCGTTGATCACCAGCTTGTCGAACGAAGTCTGCGAGAGAGCCATGAACGTCGTCAGATCGGCGAGGTTGAGCACGAAGCCGTTGGGCGCCGGGCGGCGCACGGCGTGCCGCGACACCTCGATGCCACCTTGTGCCGTGCCGAGCATCAGCGGCATCGCCAGGTCGTTCACCGTGTCCGGCTCGATCCTGACGTCGCCGTTGTTGGAACGGATGCGCAGTTGTACCGTCGCGAAGTTGTTCTGTCCGGCGGGGCCCGGACCCGGCCCCGGAACCATATCGACGATGACGGCGGATCCGGCGGCGAGTTGGGCGTTGATGAGCGCCTGGATGCGTCCAGCAAGGTTGGCCACGCAGTTGCCGGCCGTGTCGAGCGGGTTCGGGTTGGTGCCGGAGACAGGCGCCGTGAAATCAAGGCTCGAGAGGTCCACGGCCACCGGCGCCGCGCCATCGACACCGATTCGGAACCGGTTGGTCGATGCGGTCGATCCGATCAACGCCAACCACGAATTGCGGAAGATGGCGTTGGTGCGCGCCGACACCGCGAAGCCCGAGGTCGACGACCCGGACGCGCTGGCCGCGACGCCCGCGTCGGTTGCCGTCACCAGTTGTGAGCTCTGACCGATGATGGCGGGCGCAAAGCGAGGATGCGCGGGGTCCATGCTGAGGCCCAGGTAATTCTCCAGCAGCGTCTTTTCGAAGACCCCGCTCGAGTTCTTGGCCCAGCGAAACACTTCGAGGTTGAAGATCGCCTCGGGCTCGAGGGTGTTGTAGTTCACCGCAGCCCGGATGTCGTCGCCGAAGGTGCCGGCCGATCTGGCCGTGAGCGTGAGCGTGCTTGCCCCGGCTTCATTGCGAAGCGTCACGGCGGACGGCAACGCGCCCTTGGCGATCCGCATGACGTAGCACTGCGTGCCGCCGTTGGTGAAGAAGAGGCGCACCTGATCGGACACCTGGCTGTCGGGGCT
Source organism: uncultured Acidobacterium sp. (assembly GCA_964513235.1). GTDB lineage: Bacteria > Acidobacteriota > Vicinamibacteria > Vicinamibacterales > UBA2999 > 12-FULL-67-14b. Next base: position 11,609 of record CAZEMI010000124.1, on the reverse strand, counting down.
CGACTCGAACACCCGCGTGAAGTCCAGATAGCTCAGGCACTGCACGGCCCTGTTCAGCTCGCCGCTGCGCGTGCGGCCGACGAACATGCCAATCGACGTGCCGACGCCGACGATCGTCCGAACGTCGCTGGGAACTTCCTGAACGTAGACTCCGGGATAGCTGACGGAAACTGGCACAGCGCCCTCCTTGCTGCACGAGACCTGGACTCAATGCGTGTTCATGCCGACGCTCTGCAGCGCACGCCTCACGGCGTGGACCAACGTGACCGGCGACGGGTCGTTCAGCAGATGGTGGACGGTCGCCCCCCGGCTCTCGTCCATGACCACCACCACTTTCAGGTCGCGGTATGCGCCGAGCAATCGCAGGTACAGGCCGTCGTCGGCGCCGGCGTGCTGCCGCAGGATGACCACGTTCGCCATCACGCGTTCGATCTCCACAACCAGCTCGGCATTCGCGCACTCCCCGACCACTTGCATGTCTGCCTGCGACGCCATCTCAGCGCTGAGTAGCTCGCGCATCATCCGAGGGAGCTCGCCGAAGAGGATCCTCGCGGGCGTCACTACCGCCTCCTGATCGCGCGTGATGCAGGCATCACAATGGACCGGCCCATCATGGGGCGGCGCCGCGCGGTTGTGAATGGACTTGGGTATCTGAAAAGGACTTAGGAAACCGTCGCGGGTGGATGTAGATCGGGATCGAGGCCCCGCGCGCCACGCACAGCTGAGCGGACCTAGATCCTGGAACTAGATCCGGTCATAGATCCGCGATCGCAGTGGCTCAACGAACCAGTCGCGCGGCGTCGGAACGACGATTGACCTGCAGCTTGTTCAGGATGTTGTGCACGTGATTCTTGACCGTGGACACCTCGATGGTCAGCCGCACCGCGATCTCCTTGTTGGAGAGATCCTGGCCGAGCAGCAGCGCGATCTCGCGCTCTCGTCGTGACAGCCGCCACCGCTCCCGATCGGATTCCCGACCGGCGCTCAGCGTGGCGACGCGGCGCGCCAGGCAGCCGGCAATGCGCGGCGAGCAGATCAGCTCGCCTCTCGCCGCCGCGCACACCGCCGCGACCAGCTCGTCGAGGGAACCTTCCCGAGTCACGTAGCCGACGGCGCCCACCTCGGCGCACGCGAGTACTTCGTGGTCGGTGTCGGTCACGCCGAGGGTCACCAGCGCCGGGGGGTGATCGAGGAGTCGAAGACCGCGCGCCGCATCGATGCTCCCCGGCGTGGCGATGTCGAGGACGATCACGTCGGGGTCAAGTGTGTCGAGCTCGACCTGCTTGACCGGCAGCGCGCAATGCGCGCCGACGACGTTGAGGCCCGCATGGTTCGCGATGAGATGGGCCAGCCCTTCGCGGTACAGGCGGACGGGTGAAATGATCAGCACCCTGGTCATAGAGCGCCTCCGCGGTCCCAGCTACGGCCCAGGGAGCTGACGATATGGGTCGCGAGTTGTGGTCTACCGGCTGAGGATTCCGCCAGCGTGGATCAGATAGGGACTAAACGCAACACCTCTCAGTGTAATTCCTTCGTAACAACCGAACTTTGTGCGCAAGTTGGGATGAGTCACTTGACCAAGGCCTGAATTGCCGAGGTCCTTGAACACCGGTTCAATGGTCCTCGCCCTCCTACCGCTGGTAGGTCAGCGCCAGTACCGCGTAGGCCGTCGCCGCATCGCTCATGAATTTTCCGGTGTCCGACTCGGGGTCTCGCTGCTTGTTCAGGGACGTCGCCGTCCAACGGCCCGTCGCGCGATCCTGGTTACGGCGCAGCCAATCCAGTCCTTTGACGATGTGCGGATCGGTGCCGGCGACACTCGCTTCCAGCAACGCAAGCGTCGCGAGAGCCGTGGCGTAACCATCCGACCGCATCTCGTTCGGTGTGTTGTCCACGCGTTTATAGGAGCCGAGCGATGAGGTGATCCAACCACCATCAGATTGCTGCAGCGCGAAGGTCGCGTCGATGGTCGTCTGACGCTGCTGGCCGGTCAGCAGGTCCGGGATACGTCCCGACGCCCAGATGCCCATCAACTGATTGTGCAGCGCGACCTTGCCGTGTTCTCGATTGAAGTAGCCGCGCAGCGCTGTGAGGTTCTCCTGAATCTCGGGCGCGGCGGCATAGGCGTCGGGCGCCGAGCCAACGGCAAGCGCCGCGAGCGAGGCGCCAATGTACGGCGAGTTGGGTGATTCCCAAGGCTCGTAATTGAAGTTCAGCCAGGTCCACGCGCCGGAATTCGGACCGGTCTTCATCTGCAGCTTCCACATCACGCCGAGTGCCGTGCGCGCATCGTCGCTCAGCTGTCCGGCCGACGCGTCGCGACGAGCAATCACCAGCGCGTTCATGACCGACTCGATGGCTCGCGATTCGCTGGTCTTGGGAATGCCGCGCGTTTGATCGGGATACCACGGCTCGATATCGCGCCAGTTTCGCGCGCGCATCAGGAGGTTGCCGAAGATCTTCGCTTCGGCCGCCGATGGCCCGCGCTCGCCAAGCGGCGCGCGTAGCGCCGGCCGCGCGATCGCGTACGGCAACGTTGTGTGGCACGACATGCAGTAAGTCCCGCGATCGCGGGCCGCGTTCGGCCAGGTCGTCCACCACTCCGCGCGCGCATCGAGGTAATTCGCGGCGGCCTTCGCGTCCCATCCAGACGTGTCGGACGCACCGGCCTCGAGGCTGGTTCCGATCGCCCCGGCAGCGAGCATCACGACGCCCGACACAAAGACCGCTCGAAGGAATAACGTCATGGGAACCTCAGACAGATGTCGTTCGGGCCATCTTACAGAAACGCGCGGAGATCAGGGGGCGCTAAGTTGCCGGCCGTGCGGCCGAGTCGTCAGCGGCGCCGTCTGATATGGGACGATGGAAATGATGCGTGCGATATTGGGCACCGATCTCGGCAGGGCGCGGTACCTGCTGTACGCGTTCATCATCGCCGGCGCCGTCGGGCTGGTCTGGCTCGGCACGCAGAGTCACGCCGTCTATCGGCTCACCCGCGGCGTCGGCGATACCTGGTTTCACACAGCGGATGGCCGCCGCTGGTTTCGCCTTGATGAACAGCGGCACGACGTGCCAATCGCGGCCATCTCGCCGCATCTCCAGCACGCGTTCGTCGCCGTCGAGGATCATCGCTTTTTCCTCCACCCGGGGGTGGATCCGATCTCGCTGGCGCGCGCGGTGGTTCGCAACGTGCGCGAACGTGGCGCCGTCCAGGGCGGCAGCACGCTGACGCAGCAACTCGCGCGCACGCTGTTCCTGTCCAATCGCAAGAGCTACGGCCGCAAAGCGCGCGAGGCGGTGCTCGCGTTCCTGATTGAATGGCAGCTCAGCAAGCAACAGATCCTCGAGCTGTACCTGAACCGCATTTTTCTCGGCGCCGGCATCTACGGCGTCGAGGCGATGTCGCAACGGGTGTTTGGGAAACCCGCGCAATCGCTGACGCTGGCCGAGAGCGCGCTCATTGCCGGCCTGGCGCGCGCGCCGGCCGCGCTCTCGCCGTGGTCGAATCTCGATGAGGCACGCGCGCGCAGTCACGTGGTGCTCGCGCGCATGCGCGATGAGAAGTTCATCACCGAGCAGGAATTTCGCGCCGCCCGCCAGGCGCCATTGCGCATCCGTCCCTATCGAAGCGACAGCGGTTCCCGCCACGGCTACGCGAAGGCGTATCTCCGCCAGCGGTTCCGCGATCAATTCGGCGGCGATCATCCGCCCGATTGGCGCGTGCAGACGACGTTGGTCGCCGCACTGCAGGATGCCGCTGAAGCGGCGGTCGAGAAGGGATTGAGAACGACGGGCAAGCCGTCGTTGCAGGCGGCGCTGGTGGCCATCGATCCGGCGACGGGTGACATCCTCGCCCTCGTCGGCGGCCGCAACTACCAGCGCTCGGCGTTCAATCGCGCCAGCCGGAGCCGGCGTCAACCCGGATCCGCTTTCAAGCCGTTCGTGTTTGCGGCGGCGCTCGAACGCGGGCACTCGCCGGTCTCGATCCTGACCGGCCTCAATCAGATCGCGCCGCAGGGCCCGGACGAGTGGACGCCGAGGAACGTGCATGACGCTGCCCCCGACGAGCTCACGTTGCGGGCGGCATTGCTCGAATCGAACAATCGCGCCGCCACGCTGCTGCAGCAGCAGGTCGGCACCGGCCGCGTGTTACGCGTCGCCTCACGAGCCGGCCTTGCCGATCTCCCCGACGTGCCCTCGCTGGCGCTCGGCTCGGGTCTGGTGACGCCGTTGGCGATCACGGCGGCGTTCGCGATGTTTCCGAACGGCGGACTGTCGGTGCGGCCGCGCGACCTCGCTCTGGTGCGCGACGCCAACGGCGGCACGGCATTCGAGCAGCCGGTTGATACCGAGCGCGTAATTGCACCTGAGGTCGCCTTCCAGATGGTCTCGATGTTGCGCGACGCGATCGATCGCGGCACTGGCGCGCCGGCCCGGCAACTCGGCATTCGCTTTCCAATCGGTGGCAAGACCGGAACGACCAACGAATTCAAAGACGCCTGGTTCGTCGGCTTCTCCTCGGCCATCGTCGCCGGTGTCTGGGTCGGCTTCGATCAGCCGAAGCCGATCGGCGCCGGCGCCTACGGGTCCCGTTATGCGTTGCCGATCTGGGCGGACTTCATGCAGCGCGCCGCGCGCATCCGGCCCCCCACGGAGTTCGAGCGCCCCGCGGGGTTGGCAGAAGAAGCGCTCTGCACGATCAGCTACCGCAAACCCGTGGACGGTTGCCCGGTGTATACCGAGTTCTTCAAGGAAGGTGACGCTGTTCCCGATCGCCTGTGCACGATCCACAGCGGCTCCATCCGCCAGCGCCTGACGCGCACCGTGCAAGGCTGGATGGGCGAAGCCGGCCGCCGCATTCGCGGCATCTTCCGATGACCGCGTGGCAGATGATGTGACGAGCATGTTCAACCGGAGCTTGCAGCCATGATTGTTGTCGTCATCGGAGTATCGGGCTCGGGCAAGTCCACGATCGGAACGCGGCTCGCCCGCGCGATGGGTTGCCAGGTTCTCGAAGGCGATACGCTGCATTCCCCGGCCAACATCGACAAGATGAGCCGCGGCATTCCGTTGAACGACGACGACCGCGGGCCATGGCTTGCCGACATCCAGGCGCGTATCGCCGACGCCTCCAGTCGAGGTGTGGACCTTGTGGTCGCGTGTTCAGCGCTGAAGCAGAAGTACCGGCAGACACTCGAACGAGGAGTGGCGCTCACCTGGGTCTACTTGAAGGGGTCAGAGGCTCTATTCCGATCGCGATTGCAGCAGCGCACCTCGCATTTCATGAAGGCCGACATGCTGGCCAGCCAGTTCGACGCCTTGGAGGAGCCATCCAACGCGATCGTGATCGATGCCGCGGCACCGCCTGACGTGATCGTTGAAACGATCTTGCGGCAGCTGTCACTGGGGGTGAGGGTGCGTGTCCTGGCTGATGTCGATGCGCTCAGCGCGCAAGCCGCCGCCGCGGCGGTGGACATCATCCATGGTGCCGTGGCGGCTCACGGACGCTGTTCGCTGGCGTTATCGGGCGGTGAGACGCCTCGTGGGCTGTATCGCCTGCTCGGCTCGCAATTTCGCGCGCAAGTTCCGTGGGCGCGGGTGCACATCTTCTGGGGCGATGATCGTTATGTTCCCGCCGACCACCCGGAGAGCAATTACCGGATGGCCCGCGAAACGCTGTTGGATCATGTGCCGTGCCCTGCCTCGAATATTCACGGCATGCCGACGCATCTTTCGCCGGCCGCGGACGCTGCGGCTATGTACGAGAAGGTGCTGAGGGAGTATTTCGGCGACGGCGATGGTCCTGCGTTCGACTTGAATATCATGGGCCTGGGTGAAGACGCACACACGGCGTCGGTGTTTCCCGGGTCACCGGCGGTGGATGAACGAGAGCGCTGGGTGCTCGACGCGCAGACGACCGCCAATCCCAAATGGCGTCTCACGCTGACCTTGTCCGCCCTGTCGCGCTCGAGGAATATCTTTTTTTTGGTCGCCGGCGCCACGAAAGCAAGCGCATTGCGTCATGCCCTGGCGGCAGATTCCGATCCGCACGTCTACCCAGCGGCGGGGATCCGCCCCACCACAGGTACGGTGGTGTGGTGGGTTGATTCGGCATCTGCGCAGTCCAGGCGGGGTTGAGGGTTCGATTCCTTCGCGATTCACCAGCCTTCGCTGGTGATTGCACGCGAAGGCTACCCGCCGGTCCTCGCCTGCAGCGGCGTCTGCACCTTCCGCCCCACCATCTGCTCGCCGACGATCGCGTCCTCGGGACGTCCAGATTCGACCCCTCGGCGGATCCAGCCCCAGTGCACCCGCGAGTACAAGTTGGCCAGTGTCATCGTGTGATAAGTGGCGTATTCCCAGGGGTCGGGCTTGCCGAGCTCGACGAGGTAGTAGTCGAGACTCCGGCCGACCGCCTCGCGCGCCTCCGCGTCTTCGCCGTCGTCATCAGGCAGCACGAAGTGCACTGGGAAGACTCGATTCACAGGCCGACCCACACGTGCGACGAGTACCCAGTCGTCCCAGTCTCCATCATCACTCGATCCATATCGCAGCTCGAGATGCTCGCGTGTGGGATCGACGAACGCGATCTGCCATCGACACGAATCAGTTCGACTGGCTGTGCGGACGGACGTACCGACGATGGCGAGCGCGAGAACGAGAAAGGGGACCAAGCGCGGCATCTGCACCTCCTGCCTCCGGTCAGGGCCTTGGCAAAGGTTATGCCGCTCATCGTGTGGCCGCCGTCCGCAGCCGTGCGGTTTGGCAGGCGACCACGCGGTGTGTGGCTAAACGCACTCTGCACGCCGTCGCGCAGAGTGTCGGCGGGCACGCCTCGATTCCGCGCGTCCGATGTGGGCCGCAACGCCACAGCAGAATGGCGCCATCTTTGCTGTGACCGTCCGTATGGACTCCGATGCGCGGCCCAGTGCAGTTGCTGCTCATCGATCAGCAGATCGCGTCGGCGCTGCCGCACGCCCAGTCAAATCCGAGGAGCATTCGATGACGAAAGAATCCCGCTGGCTCGCGCTATTCGTGGTGGTGGCCGTCGCGCCGGCGCTCCAGGCCGACCCGTTGAAGATGCGCACCGCCGCCGTCGTCGACGGCCCCTACGCCGGCGGCGACCAGAGGACCGTCCGCTTCCAGTCTGCTGACGGCATGACGGAACGGTACGCCGTGATCGACACGGCCGACCTCACGTTCCGACCGCGACAGGCGCCGGCGCCGCAGACGGTGATGGTTCCCGCCGGCACGGTGCTGAACGTGCGCCTCAGCCAGGGGATCGACGTCGACGCGACCCAGACGGGAGCCACCTTCAAAGGCCGCGTCGACGACCCGATCCTGATCGACGGTCGCGTGGTGATCCCCCGCGAGGCGGCGGCCGTGATCCAGGTCGCCAGCGTCAAGCAGTCCGGGACCTTGAAGGGCAGCGACCAGATCAGCCTGAAAGTGAACTCGATCTCGTTCGGTGGGCGCGTGTACGAGGTCGTCACCGGGTACGCCGTCGCACAAGGCAAGGGTGAGGGCAGTCGCACGGCACGCAAGGTCGGCGGCGGCGCCGGTCTGGGGGCCATCATCGGCGCTATCGCCGGCGGGGGTGACGGCGCGGCCATCGGGGCCGTGGTCGGAGGAATCACGGGAACGGTCGTGGCCGCATCCGGCGAGGAGCACCTGAAGTTGCCGGCCGAGACCCGCCTGCAGTTCGAGCTGACGGCGGCGGTACGCGTCCAGCCATAAGCCGGTCGCGACAGCAACGTGCCCCACGTAGTGCATGAACCCGGCGTGGGAAGCGAAAGGACGACATGCGTCACCTACTGTGTTCGATGACGCTCGCCGCGGTTGCGGCGGCGTCGGTCACGATCGGCGGCTGTGCCCCCAAGCCCATCGGGCTCGCGCGGGTCGACACCGGCGCCGGCACGCTGCCCGTCGCGCGGAAGTACCTCGAGGGCCGATGGGGCCTGCTCTCGTTCGAGGTGCATCCCCCGGGGCGCGACGTGATCCAGGTGAGGGGCGAGGGCACGCTGCTGTTCGACGGGTTCGGCAACCTCGAGATGGAGATCCGGACGGACGAGGCAACCGGACAGGCGCTCTCGGAGGCGGGCATCCCCCTCGAGAAGGGACGGCTCTCGGTGAAGGGGCGTACCGCCGTGGACATGGCACACCAGACCTTGACCTTCCTGCCGCAGGGCCAGCCGCTGATCGTGCCGCCCTCAGGACCCCTTGCCGCCATCCACCCCCGGTACTGGACCGTCGAAGGCGACGTGCTCACGCTGGGCACGAAAGACGACGCGGGCAATCCGACCTCGGTCGGCCGCTGGCGCAGGCAGGCGCCCTGACAGGCTGCTGAAGAACGCAGCCTGGATGTCGGATATGTCGGATGCCCCATGCATTCGTGACGCTGCTTCCGTCACTTCCTCCAACTCCTACGACGCAAGGCGAGGGGCGCCTTCGACGCGTCACCGACGTCTCGAACATCAAGATCGGCAACTTCGGACAGGTGAATGCGAACTGGTGGCGGATGCGCCGGTCGGTCGCGAGCAGCCGCTCGAACCCTGCCGCCTCGGCGGCGTTCAAGAGCGCGCCGTTGCTGAGTGTGTCCCAGCTCTTCGATTGCGCCGTACGTCGCGGTCTGATCGGTGCATGTTTGCGCGGCCCATCCGCGATGTGCTAGGTTACATGTAACCTGAGGAATTTCAATGCCAACCACCGCTCGATCCGGATCCCGCGATAAGGTCCGCGCCCATCGCACTCGATTGCGGAAGGCCGGGCTTCGTCCCGTTCAGATCTGGGTTCCGGACGTGCGGTCGAAGTCCTTCGCCCAGGCCGCACACCGTCAGTCGCTGGCGGTCGCGAAGAGTCCTCACGCCAAGCGGGACCAGTCGTTCGTCGACGCAATTTCTGCCTGGAATGAAGAATGAAACGTGGCGAGATCTGGACCGTCGCGGGTGGAGCGGCCTATGCCGGCAAGCCGCGACCCGCCGTCATCGTCCAGGACGATCGGTTCGACGCGAACGATTCGATCGTCGTGTGTCCATTGACCACCGATCCGACGCCAGCGCCGATCTTCAGGCTTTCCGTCCAACCCAGTGCCCAGAGTGGACTGCGTGCACCAAGCCGGATGATGGTGGACAAATTAACTGCCGTGCCGAGGAGACGCCTCGGAAGGCTGGTCGGCTCACTGGCCTCCGAAGAAGTGAAGGCGCTCAACCGCGCCATTTTTGTATTCCTGGGTTTGGCGGAAACGGAAGCGTCGCAAGATTAGCCTCACGCCGTGCCTCGGAGCCCCCCCAGCCGCCTCAGCCACTCGGCGATCTGGTTCCAACTCGCGAAATTTAGGCTCCCCGGTCCCAACGTGTTGAGTACAGTTGGCCCTCGACGCCCAGCAGGCGCGCGATGGTGGGCGCGACGACGCCGCGCCGTATCGAAGTTCGGATCGAGCGTCAAGTGCGTCGCGATGTCTCCCGCGATCAGATACTGGCCGGGCACATAGAAATTGTCGGAGTACTCGGGAAACCCAAGCTTCGCAAACGATCCAGCGTACCTTGCCTTTCAACGCCGCAGCGTCGAGCACCGACGCGAGGCTGATCTCGTCGCGCACCGTCACGAAACCATGATCAGCGGTCACCACGATCGTCGTGGTGTCGGCCACACCGGCTTCGCGAATGGCATCGCGAATCAGCCCAATGCAGTGATCCGGGAGGGTAAAGTTCGTGCGACGGCCGCGAGTGGCGATGAACTCGCTGCACGAACGTTGCGCGTTCGACAAACGGTGGAAAGATCCGGCCCATAGAGTACGCGGATGGCCATCGGTGTGATCGACCCCAAATTCTCTTTGAAATGCCGCCAGTGTGGGGACATTGGTGTTCCCCTGCGCGTCGAGTCACAGACAGCGACAACGATCGTGCTGGCACTGCGATGCGGGGTCTGCGCGCTCGAGTGGACGACACAGGGCGATCTGCCGGTGTTTCTGGCCTGGGTGAAGCCCGATCGCCGCCGAGGCACGACGAGGTGATGCCGCGAACCACACCCACGACCGCCTTGTGGATGAAGAGTACGGCCGTCGCCGATTGTTTGCATCCCTGTGACAGGCTAGGCAGATGTCTCTGGGTGTCGCGGAACTGACCGGCCTCAGCCGCAGCATTGCGCGTGAACTGGCTGGCGCCTTTCGCGTGGTCGCCGTCACCGCCACGGACGGTGGCAGCGAACGCGCGGAGATTGTCGTCGCCATCGAGGGCTGCCACGATGGGCCATGCCGATTCATGGTGAATGTCACCAGATCCGATCGGTCAGCGTTTGAGAATGAATTGCGCACGAAGCTGCATGACGCCCTTGCGCGACACAGCCGCGAATAGCTGCAGGAATCGCGGCAGTAGGATCAAGCAGTTTCGATATGTCCTCGACACCGGATTCTACAGAGCCGGTGCGCAGGCGATATAGCGTTCCTCTCCGCTCACGGTTAGAAGATCGCTTTCTTGAGCATCGCCGGAATCGTCGGAGTCGCCTGCACCTGAATATTCCACTGCGGACCCGCGCCGCCTGGACGAACCGCGTAGTACTGCACCTGCAACTGGAACAGGGTCGGCGTGCTCCCGCATCGGCAGAGCTTTCCTATCTGAGGTCCGATCGACAATGCCACTCGGTTGTCTTCGGGCGCCTTCCAATCGACCGAGAGGTTCGGCTGCGTCCCGAGCGTCCACCCGTTGGCGAACATGTACGTGAAGTTGAACGTTCCGTTCATGTGGTTCTGGTCCCGGCCCTCGCCGCCGACCTTGAACCATTGCTGCACGAAGCCGTAGGAGATGAAGTGCTTGCCGAGCCACGTGGCTCCCGCATCAGGCCCCACCTGCCAGGTGTGCTGGCTGAGCAGATCCTTCGATGCCGTAGGGAAGATGAACGTCGGGCCTGCGCCGACCATGAGCCGTCCGCCGAAGAGCGAACGCGGCAGCGCAAATGCGAGAACGGTGTCGCCGAACCCGACGGTCCGGTCATTCTCGCCGCTCTGATCGAAATGAGGGACGGAATTAGCCATCGTCACCATGGGGCGGATAATCAGCCCCTGCTTCTCGGTCAGCCTGAGGCTGATCAACGGCTGGAATACCAGATTACTCTGCACCCGAGTGTGATCGTCGCCGCGGGGCATCTCCGTCCAATTGTTGTTCTGCTGCAGCTGCAACAGCCAACTCGTGGCGAAGGGATTACTTGCCTCCTGGGCCATTGCGGCGGCGGACTGACCCCCATTTCCAGATGTCGGTGTTCCGTTGGTGGTTGTCGCCTGCGTTTGCGCAAAGCCTGCATTCGCCACGAATGCGAATGCGATCACGAAGCCCATCGTCGTTAGCATCTTCTCGCGTGTCATTCACCTCTCCCATTGAAGGCAATGGCAAAGGTGATGCCGTCGTGCTGTGGGCTGAATCTCGCGGAACTATGCCGTGCGGCCGTGCCGTCGACCGCGTGTTGTCACACGCTTCGTGCGAAACCAGACAGTCGATGGCGCGGCGAGCGCGAAGAAACCCTCGCATTCTCTCGAATTCGCGAACAGTTGGCGCTGGCATCGGCGTTGCCTTCGGACAAGGCATGACGATTCGGACCGTACTGACAACGCTCACGCG
>CAZEMI010000123.1:0-71389 GCA_964513235.1 uncultured Acidobacterium sp. | reverse complement strand
GATCAGCCGCTTCTCGAAGTCGGTGATGACGTCCTTGAACGAGATGCCTTCGGGCGGGATGGCGAACTGCGGCACGTTGAAGTTCGGCGCCTTGCGCACGTGCTCCGGGATGAGGTCCACGTCGATTCGGGAGCCCGAGGTGAGCACGACCGCGCGCTCGATGACGTTCTCCAGCTCGCGGACGTTGCCCGGCCAGTCGTACTCGGTGAGCAGATCCAGCGCCTCTGGCGCGAGCTCGAGGCCCGACTTCCGGTTCTCGTCACCGTACTTTCCGAGAAAGCTCTGCACGAGCAGCGGGATGTCGTCCTTGCGATCCCTGAGCGGCGGCAGGTGGATGGAGATGACGTGAAGACGGTAGAAGAGGTCTTCCCGGAACTTCCCTTCCTCCATCATCTGGCGCAGATCGACGTTGGTGGCCGCGATGATGCGGACGTCCACCTTGATCGTCTCCATGCCGCCGAGGCGCATGAAATCCCGCTCCTGAATCACGCGCAGGAGCTTGGCCTGCGTCTCGAGCGGGACGTTGCCGATCTCGTCGAAAAAGACGCTGCCACGATCGGCGAGGTCGAACATCCCCTTCTTGGGATACACCGCGCCCGTGAATGCACCCTTGACGTGACCGAACAGCGTCGATTCGAGGAGATCCGGCGGCAGATTCCCCGAGTTCACCGCCACGAACGACTTCTCGCTGCGCGCCGAGTTGCTGTGAATGGCGCGCGCCACCAGTTCCTTACCGGTGCCACTCTCACCGGTAATCAGGATCGTCGAGCGGCTCGGCGCCGCCTGGATGATCAGGTCGAACACCTGCTTCATCCGGCTGCTCTTGCCGATGATGCCGGCGAACTTGTGGTACCGCGCCTGCAGGTTCTGGCGCAGCGAGACGTTCTCGGCCACCAGTTGGCGGCGCTCGATGGCGTTCTGCAGCACGACCAGCACTTCGTCGTTCTTGAAGGGCTTGGTGATGTAATCGAACGCACCCTTCTTCATCGCCGTGATGGCGCTCTCCATCGAGGCGTAGGCGGTGATCATCAACACCGGCAGCTCTTCGTCGTGCTTCTTGAGCTCGTCGAGCACCTGCAGGCCGTCGAGGCCCGGCATCATCACGTCGACGATGACGGCGTCAAAGGGCAACGACTTCGCCAGGTCGAGCCCCTCCTGGCCGTTCGACGCCAGGCGCACGCTGTAGCCCTCGCGCTCCAGCAGGGTGCCCAGGATGTCCCGCATGATTTCTTCGTCGTCGATGACGAGTACTGAGGCATTTTGTCGCATGGTCAGCTGCCTGCGCTCTGCGTGCGTTGGGGGACGACCGCGCTGGAAACCGGCGCGGCCGCAAATCGCATCTCGAATCGCGCGCCCTTGCCCGGTGTGCTATCGCACTGAATGGTCGCTTCGTGCTCGCGCACGATGCCGTAGGTGATCGACAGCCCGAGGCCGGTGCCCTGGCCCATCGGTTTGGTGGTGAAAAACGGATCGTAAATGCGCGCCAGGTGCTCGGCGGCGATGCCGTTGCCGGTATCGGCAACCTCCGCCACGACTTCGCCGCGGTCGACGCGCGTCGCGATGGCCAGCCACCCGCCGCTCGGCATCGCGTCTCGCGCGTTCAGGAACAGGTTCAGGAACACCTGCTGCAGCTTGAATTCGTAGCCGACGACGTGGCACGGGCCGTCGTGGAGCCCGCGACGCACCTTGATGCTGGCCTTCTCGAACTGGTGTTCGAGCAGCGACAACACGTCGGCGATCACCTCGTTGAGATCGACCACCGACCGCTCCGCGGCATCCGCGGTGCTCGGCCGCGACAGGTTCAGCAGGCCGTTGACGATCCGGGCGGCGCGGAAGGTCTGCTTCTCGATTTTTTCGAGCAGCGGCGTGCGCGGGTCCGCCGGATCGGCGTTCTCGAGCAGCATCTGCGTGTAGCTCGAAATGCCCGTCAGCGGCGTGTTCACTTCGTGCGCGACGCCGGCCGCGAGCAGGCCCAGCGACGCCATCTTCTCGGAGATGCGCAGCTGCTCTTCCATCTGCGAGCGCTCGGTGATGTCTTCGATGATGACGATGGTACCCGCCGCGGAGCCGCCGGCGATGGTCTGCAGCGGCACGGTGGTGAGGTTGACGAGCAACGACTGGCCTTGGCGCGTGCCGCGGCCCGCGAGCGGCACCCGGAACGCCGTCTTGCCGTCAGGGTGATCCTTGCGGACGGCGTTCAACAGCTCGACCACGTGCGCGTCGAACAGCCGATCGACCGTCTTCCCCATCACCGACGACCGCTTCAGGCCAGACAGGCGCTCGAGCGACGCGTTCCAGCGAATCACGTTGTCGCCCGGCCCGATCACGAGCAACCCATCGTCGAGCGACTCGAGAATGTTCTCGTTGAACGCGTGGAGGCGGTCGAGCTCCGATGCCTTCAGATGCAGCTGCCGGTACAGGCGGCCGTTCTCGATGGCCGTCGCGGCTTGCGCGGCCACGGCGGTCACCAGCGCCGTGTCTTCGGTGCTGAGCGGCTCACCGCTGGCGCGCCGGCCCAGTGCCAGCACGGCAATCGCGGCATCCTTGGCCACGCACGGAACGAAATAGAACAGACCGTTGTCGCGCCAGAACTCGATCTCCTCGGCGGTGAACCTGGTGGCCGCCATCGGATCGTCGAGCCGGACGGTATGAGCGCTGTGCAGACGCGAGCCGATGCCGGAGGCGCCCGACAGCTTCGGCGGCGCCTGCTCGAAGCCTTCGTGGCTGATCGATTCGAAATCACCCTCGTCGGTGGCGAGCAGGAACGCCATGCGATCCAGCTCGATCGTCTCGCGCACGCGCGTGACCATGCGATCGGCGAGGCGATTGAGATCGAGGTCGCTGTTCAACTCGCGCGCGAAGCTGACCAGCGCGCGGCGATAGTCATACCGATCGCGGTAAAAGGCACGATCGATCGCATTCTGCAGGCCGTCCTTGACCGGCTTGGCCAGCAGAATCACGACCACGGTGGCGAGAAACGCAATGATCCAGCGATGCTGGCCCTCGCCTTCAACCAGATACCCGCCCGAGGCCCGCAGAATCAGCACGTAGATCGCGACGATGGCCGCCACGGCGGAGATGTAGATCAACAGGCGCTTGAGGATGACCTCGACGTCCATCAGGCGGTAGCGGATGATCGCCGAGGCAAATGCGAGCGGGACGAAGCCTAGTGGAACGGCGGACAGGCCCATCGAAATCGACGGTTCCACGCCCAACGCAAACGGAATGGCGTAACCGACCGCGAACGGCAACGCGCCGAGCGTGGTGCCCCACACGATCCAGCGTAGCTGGCGCTTGACGGTCACCGACCGGGCGCGCGACAACGCGCGCACCAGCACCGCGAGTCCCGCGCCGAGGTAGATCGCAAGGTAGATGTATTCGAGGCGATCCAGCAGTGAGATCACGCGCACGAAGTATTCGGGATCGAATCCGGACCGCAGCACCGCGAGCGCACGCGTCGAACCCAGCACCGCGCCCGGCAGATAGATCCCGGGCAGCCACCGCGCCAGCGTCGCGGAGTAGCCCGGCATGTGCGGACGCTCCGGAAACACCAGCGCGAAGTGCAGGAAGAGCGGCGGCAGCACGATCACCGCGATGGCGTCGCCCCAATAGAACACCCAGTCGACGCGATCGAGCCGGCCGCTGAACGAGAACGTGAAGAGACCGAAAAACGCGACCGAGAGCCAGAAGAAGTGCAGCGTGGCCTGGTCGGTCGGCCGCCGCGCGCGCACCGCCGCGCCCACCAGCAGCGTGAAGATGCCGACCGCCGCCAGCACGTAATAGAACAGGCCGGCGCCGTTCGGCATCGGCGACAACGACACGCTGGCCACTTGCTGAGAGCCGAGCCGCAGCAGCGTGTAGATGTGCCGATCGCCCGGCCGCCCCTGGTGCTGCAGGGTGAGCACGTCGAGCCGCGCGTCAACGGGCTGGTTGTCGATGGCGAGCAGGATGTCGCCCGGCCTCACGCCGGCGCGGCTGGCGGCCGACGGCGACGCCACTTCAGCGGCGACGACGCCGACAGCGCGCTCAACCCAGAGCACCCCGTCTTCGACTTCGTTCGAGGTGGCTCGCAAAACGACATTGGCAAGGCCGAGGGCAAGCAAGGCGAGCGTCACCGCGACGGGCAGGGCCGTTTGCCGCCATTCACGCCACCAGGATTCGCGGTCGTACACGGTCATATTTCTAGGCCCCGCCTCCGGCGGGGCATGTGTCTCTGGTTTCGCCGAACAAGGAAGATCGATCCATGCGGTTGAGAGCAAACGGTATACCGCGCTCGCATACGGCTCGTCTGACCTAATCCGCTGATTCAAAAGGACCTTCTATGTCTACGATTGTCTCTGCTGGCAATGAATCCAAAGGTCCGGGCGACCGATCCAATTTCCAGTATGAGCCACGGATGACACAGATGCCACAGAAACCGCCGGGCTGGCGGAATCGTAGGACCTAGAACTTGACGGTGAGACCGCCGACGAGGCGCTTGGGCGGACGGACGACCAGCAGCTCGTCGTAGACCGAGGCGTGGGCGAGCGATTCGTGGAACAGGTTGCGGACGCCGACCAGCATCTCCCACTGCGAGGTGCGGAAGTTCATGAACGGCAGTGCCTGCGTGACCTTGATGTCGAACCGTGCGCCGAAACCCGGCGGGTCGACGCTCTCAGCCGCGGCAAACGCATCGTTCAACTTGTAGAGCACCACCACCCGCGTGGCCGAGTATGGAATCTCGGTCTCGAGCGACGTCGTCACGTCGTGCATGCGCTCTTTCGCGCGCACGGCTGACGGCACCCATCGGCTCAACACCGCGTACTCGCCCGGTGCCGACACGGCGGTCCAATCCGCGGAGGCAAACGAATAGTCCACCGAGCCGCGCACGTTCGACGCGAGCGCATGGGTGAACGTGACGCCGACGCCGCGCACCGCGGCATCGCCGGCGGCGCCGACGTAATAGTGACCGAGCGACGACACGGTCTCGCGGCGCAAGCCGAACACGGTCACCGTTTGATCGTTGATGCGCTGATCGAACACGCGCACGGCCAGCGCCGCGCCGTTCATCACGCGCTCGATGCCAAACTCGTAGTTCTGCAGCGCCTGCGTCCGGATGCCCGCGTTCGAGATGCCAGAGAACGTGCGCTGCGGCGGGAGATATTCGGCGCTGGTCGGCGGGATGAATTCCTCGGCGCCGGGCGCGCTCACCTCGCGCGACGCGGCCGCGCGCACGCGCCACGCGTTCGACGGCGAGAAGGTGGCCGAGACCCGCGGGCTGAAGAGCGACGGGCCGGGCAGGTAATCGTAGTGCGCGTAGTTGGCGCCGTAGCCGATCGAGACGTAGCGTGAGATCCGCCACTCGTCGTACGCGAACACGGAGCCGACGTTGCGCGCCGTGTCGGCCACGGCCATCAGTGCCGCGGTGTTGCCGCCCTCGTAGGTCTGCAGGCTGTAGGACATGCCGAACTGGTAGCGATGCGGGACCTGGGCCTTGACGACGTAGCTGCCGGCCAGCATCCACGAGCTCAGGTCGCTCTGGTTCATCGCCGCGCGCACGGTCCAGTCGCCGTGCGAGCCGACCGGCGCGCCCACCGAAAAGAACGCGACGCTGCTGGTGCGATCGAGCTGCAGCAGCTGGAGCGGATTGTCGAACGCGCCCGTGGTCAGCAGGTTCACCTGGCCGCCGAGCGAGAGGTCGGAGAAGAGGGCCGTCGCGGCTTTGGCCGACGAGCCCACGGCGCGGCCAAGGAACTCGAACGAATCGATGATGAACCAATCCTTGTCGTCGGGAATGCCGGCAAGCGTGGTGGTATTGCGCAGCACGCCGCGCTTCAAGTGCCGCAGCCGCCAGCCGAGCTCGGTCTCGTTGCGATCGTCGGTCTTCGGCGCGTCCGCGGGCGCGGCGCCAATGGCGGCCACCGCCGCTTCTGCAATGCGCGGCGCGTTGGCCTCACCCTCTCGGCGCATCGTGAAAGACGAGGCGCTGCGCGCGGCG
Organism: uncultured Acidobacterium sp.; assembly: GCA_964513235.1. GTDB lineage: Bacteria > Acidobacteriota > Vicinamibacteria > Vicinamibacterales > UBA2999 > 12-FULL-67-14b. The sequence goes on along the minus strand of CAZEMI010000123.1, from coordinate 65,412 downwards.
GGCCGCACGTTCACCATGGTGCTGCGCCCAGCGAGGAAACCGGCCAGGTGCACGCGCACCAGGTACGGACCCGGCGGCAGTTGCTTCAGCGTGTAATTCCCTGATTTGTCCGAGACCGCGAACGCCGTGGTGCCGCCTAGCGCCGAGACGACAGCGCCATCGAGCGGCTTGCCGAGCTCATCGGTGACCTTGCCTTCAATCAGCCCGGTCTCGGCGGAGGCAAGGGTGGCGACCGGCTGAAGCCTGAACCCTTGGGCCTCGGCGTAGCTCGAGTGCAGCGCCGAGAGGCACACCATGACGACCGGGGCGATCACGCGACTGGGGGTCCCCATCCTACGTGTGTTAGACGCCCGTCCCCGGAAAAGGGGACGGGCGCTCGAACCAGTCTACGCCCGCCTGCGCCAAAAGGCTACGGCTGGGCAAGCCTCAATCCGGCCGCCGGGAACCGGCCCTTCGACAGGCTCAGGGCTGCCCCGAGCGGAGTCGAGGGGCGGCAGCCGGGAGCCGGGGTTTTTACCCCTTAACCGTGAATTTGACGTCGCGGTTGATGGTCTTGCCGGCCGCCTTATCGGTGACTTTCACCGCCAGGCGGTACTGGCCTTCGCCAAACGACGCGAGCGGGACCGTGATGCCGCCTGGCACAGGGAACTTGGTCGGGTCGAACTGGGGAGGCAGGTTGCCGGCGTTGACGGTCTGCGGGTTGGTCTTGTTGAAGAACTTCTCCGCGCCGCCTTCGGTCTTGTGGAATTCGTACTCGAGCACGAGGTTGGGCTTGCCGGCCGGGTCGAGGCCGGCGTTGTACACCTGGAAGAAGATCGACAGCTCTTCGCTCTTCTTGAACTCCATGTCCACCGCGGGCAGCAGCTCCTGCAAGCCGAACGCGAAGGGCCGCTCACGCGCGTCTTCCATCGAGAGCGGCGCGGTCAGCACGTTCACCTTCTCGGCCACGAGGACCGTGCTCGTGTTCAGCTCACCGTTGTAATAGTCGGCCACGGTGACCTGCGTTTTCAGCACACCCATTTTCGGCACGAAGCCGCGCGGCGCGTTCTTCTCGGGCGTGCGCTCCTTGTAGGCGACGTAGACGTCGTAGGTGCCCGCGGGCGCCATGAACACGCGGTGCAGCATCGGCGCGACTTTTTCCTGCGGAAGGAAATGAATGTCATCCCACGGATACTCGACCTTCTTTGCCTTCGGGTCGGGCTCCGCGGCGGGATTCACCACGCGAATGTAGAGCGCGGCCGGAGCGGCGGGCGCATTGTTGACGGTCAGGACGAACGGCACGAACGTGCGTGCTTCCTGAGACTTCATGAAGAAGGGCTCGAGCGACATGGTGATGTCGGCCGGCGCCGGCTGGCCGGCCATCACGCCGTCGACGAGCTTCACCACCTGCTCAATTTCCTGCTGTTCCTGCTTGCTGCGCTTCCGATCGTCCTTCTTCGGAGCCTGCTGCGCAGCTATTCCAGAAGCGGCAAACGTTGCCGAAACCACCAGCGCGACCACCATGGCCAATGCACGCCGAATCGCCATCATCACGTCCCCTTGAAAAGCGCTTGTTGCCATCAAGTTTCAGCCGTCAGCTCGTAGCTTTCAGCCACTTCAGATCGATCGATCATAGGTGCGCGGCCGAGCCAAGTCAAACAACTCTAAATGTCATCACCGTGGAGGTTTACAAGCAATCCTGACCCTTCGTGGTGGTATGTTTCGTAGACTCCCATGCTGGGCGACAACGTCCTGGTTATCGTGCTCGCCGGTGGCGCGGGTGAACGGCTCGCGCCGCTCACAAGGGATCGCGCCAAGCCCGCGGTCTACTTCGGCGGGCCTTATCGCATCATCGACTTCGTCCTGAGCAACTGCATCAACTCCGGCCTGCGGCACATCTTCATCGCCACGCAGTACAAATCGCTGTCGCTCAACCGCCACATCCGCCAGGGCTGGACGGTGGTGTCCGAAGAGCTGGGCGAGTTCATCGAAATTCTCCCGCCGCAGAAACGCGTCGGCGAGCACTGGTATCAGGGGACCGCCGACGCGGTGTATCAGAACCTGTATTCCATCATTCGTGAGAGTCCGCGCTATGTGGTCGTGCTGGCCGGCGACCACGTCTACAAGATGGATTACCAGAAAATGTTGCGGTTCCACATCGACACGGCGGCCGAAGTGACGCTGGCCGCCATCGAGGTGCCGGTCGAGGACGGCTACCGCTTCGGCATCGTCGCGGTGGACGAAACCGATCGCGTCACCGGCTTTCTCGAAAAACCCCGGCACCCGCCGGGCATGCCCGGCAATCCGGGGCTGGCGCTCGCGTCGATGGGCATTTACGTGTTCGACAGCGAGGCGCTGGTTCGCGCGCTCGAAGAGGATGCGGCCAGGCCCGACAGCCAGCACGACTTCGGCAAGAACATCATCCCCGCGCTCATCGGCCATGGCCGCACCTACGCCTACGCGTTCTACGACGAGAACAAGAAGACGGCGAAGTACTGGCGCGATGTCGGCACCATCGATGCGTATTACGAAGCGCAGATGGACCTCTGCCACGTGAATCCCGAGTTCAACATGTATGACCCCGAGTGGCCGCTGCGCACCTACATGCCGCAGGCGCCGCCGGCCAAGTTCGTGTTCGCGGAAGACTGGCGGCGGGGCGAGGCGCAGGACTCGCTGATCTCGCACGGCTGCATCGTCTCGGGCAGCCGCATTCACGGCAGCATCCTCTGCCCGAACGTGCGGGTGCACAGCTTCTGCCACGTCGAACAGTCGATCCTGATGCCCGGCGTGCGGGTGGGCCGCCATGCGAGGATCCGGAAAGCGATCATCGATCGCAACGTCGATATTCCACGCGGCGCGATGATTGGCTTCAATCCCGAGGAAGATCGCCGGCGCCACACGGTGTCGGAGGGCGGCGTGGTGGTGGTGGCGCCGGGCGACGAGCCATTCGTGGCCGACATCGCCGTCGATGCACTGCAGCTGGAAGCGCAAGCCGATCGTGGGGGAAAGAATAGCGATTCAGGGATCAGATGAAAATCATTGACGTCAGAGGACGCGAGATTCTGGATTCGCGCGGCAATCCGACCGTGGAAGTGGACGTGACGCTCGATGGCGGTGCGCGCGGGCGGGCCGGCGTGCCGTCCGGCGCGTCCACCGGCGAGCGCGAGGCCCTCGAGCTGCGCGATGGCGACCCGTCGCGCTATCTCGGCAAAGGCGTGAAGAAGGCCGTGGCGAACATCAACGGCGAGATCGCGGCGGCAGTCAGAGGCCGGGAGTTCACGCAACGCACCCTCGACGAAGCGATGATCGCGCTCGACGGCACGCCCACCAAGAGCCGGCTGGGCGCGAACGCGATCCTCGGCGTGTCGATGGCGGCGCTGCGCGCCGACGCGGCGCGTTTGGGAAAACCGATCTACGCGCACATCGCCGACCTCGCATCCCCTTCCGGATCCCGGATTCCGGATCCCGGATCCCGGTTTGTATTGCCCGTGCCAATGATGAACATCCTCAACGGCGGCGCCCACGCGGATTCGAACGTCGACTTCCAGGAATTCATGGTGATGCCAATCGGCTTTCCCTCGTTCAGCGAGGGTCTGCGAGCCGGCACCGAGATCTTTCACGCGCTCCGATCGATCCTGAAAGGACGCAAGTTGTCCACGGGCGTGGGAGACGAAGGCGGGTTTGCGCCGAGCCTCAAGTCCAATCGCGAAGCGCTGGACGTGGTGATGGAAGCCATCGGCAAGGCCGGCGCGAAAGCCGGCGACAACGTGTTCATCGCCCTCGACGTGGCCGCCAGCGAATTTTGGGCAGGCAGCCGCTACGAATTCAAGAAGTCCGGCGAGCTGGCGCGCGATTCGCAAGGCATGGTCGATCTCTACGTCGACTGGTGCCGGCAATATCCGATCATCTCCATCGAAGACGGCTGCGCGGAGCAGGATTGGCAAGGCTGGCAGCTGCTGACCGATGCGCTCGGCGAGAAAGTGCAGCTGGTCGGAGACGATGTCTTCGTGACCAATCCAACGATCTTGAAGGAAGGAATCAGCGCCGGGATCGCGAATGCGGTGCTCGTGAAGGTCAACCAGATCGGCACGGTCACCGAAACGCTGGACGCGATGGCGATCGCGAAGAGCGCGGGCTATCGCTGCGTGGTATCGCATCGCTCCGGTGAAACCGAGGATTCGACGATCGCCGATCTCGCCGTCGGCACCGCGGCGGGCCAGATCAAGACCGGATCGGCATCGCGCAGCGACCGGGTGGCCAAATACAACCAGCTGCTGAGAATCGAAGAAGAACTCGGCAGCGCCGCGACGTACGCCGGACGCTCGGCGATCAAGCAACGCGCATAGCCATGCACACACTCGTTCTGCTCCGCCACGGTGAATCGACGTGGAACCAGGAGAACCGTTTCACGGGCTGGACCGACGTCGACCTCACCGAGAAGGGCCGTGAGGAAGCAAAGGTCGCCGGTCAGCTGCTCAAGGCCGGCGGCTTTGGTTTCGATGTCGTCTACACGTCGGTGCTGAAGCGCGCCATCCGCACGAGCTTCATTGCGCAGGACGAGTGCGATCAACTCTGGCTGCCCGTGGAGCGCAGCTGGCGCCTCAACGAGCGGCACTACGGCGCACTGCAGGGTTTGAACAAGGCGGAAACCGCGGCGAAGCACGGCGACGCGCAGGTCAAGATCTGGCGGCGGGCCTACGCGATAGCGCCACCGCCGCTCGCGCCCGAGGATGAGCGGCACGCGGCTCGCGATCCGCGCTACAGGGATGTTCCGCCGTCACTGCTGCCGCTGACAGAATCACTGAAGGACACCGTCGAACGCTTTCTTCCTTACTGGCATGAGTCGATTGCCCCGCGCATCACGGCGGGCAAACGCGCCTTGATCGTCGCGCACGGAAATTCCCTACGGGCGCTCGTCAAGTATCTTGACGGCCTCTCGGATGAGGAAATTGTCGAGCTGAACATCCCGACGGGAATTCCTCTCGTCTATGAGCTCGATCAGTCCCTAAAACCCCTCAGGCACTACTACTTGGGGGATCCGGACGCCGCCCGGAAGGCCGCCGAGGCCGTCGCCAGGCAGGGAGCCCGACAGTAGATCGCCTCTGTCATCCGCCCAAGTTACAGAAAAAGCACAACTTATAGCGTTCCCAGCTTGACAGCACCCCAAGGGGAACCATAGAATGACGGCGAATTCCCTAAAGAAACGCCCGCCTGATGACGACTTGTGCCGATGCTCTGCCAGCCGCCCGGTCGGCCCAGCTTCGGCCGATGCCGAGGGTCCCAGCCGCTTGGCGCAAATCGGGCACGCCGCGAGGTTTGCTCAAACGGGAGGGAGCCGTCCTATGGATGACGTCGTAAACCGGTTCGCGCGAGAGCTGGCCGACTCCATTGCCGCCGCTGTTTCTGAGAGTGCTGAAGTTGAAGCGTGTCGTGAACGCGCGCGTGCAGCCGGTTACGAGATGAAAGTGAACCTCGAAGCCGTCGTCGGGTTCGTCAACCGCGGACAGGCCCAGGGTGAAACCACCGATGCCGCGTCCAAGGGCGTGCCGCAGTCGAAGGCGCTCGTGCCACGAAAACCGTTCGACATGACGGTGAACGATCGGCGGTTCCTGCGCTCCCTCCGCATCGCGGCGGAAGAAGCCAAAGTCGAAGAGACTAATTAGTAGAATCGGGCTCATGAGCAATCCTCGTGGGCCCAGCTCACCGCCCATGAAAGCCTTCATGGGCCCAGGAGACATAGCCGCGTTCGATTCCGAACGCGACCTCTCTTTCCCCGGCGAATTTCCCTTTACGCGCGGCATCCAGCCGACCATGTATCGCGGCCGCCTCTGGACCATGCGGCAGTACGCGGGCTTCGGCACCGCGTTCGAGTCGAACCGCCGCTACCGGTATCTGCTGTCGCAAGGCGTGGACGGACTGAGCGTGGCCTTCGACCTGCCGACGCAGATCGGCTACGACTCGGATCACACGCTCGCCTCGGGTGAAGTTGGGCGCGTGGGCGTGGCGATCGACTCGATCGAAGACATGGCGGCGCTGTTCGACGGCATTCCGCTCGACCGCGTATCGACGTCGATGACCATCAACGCCACCGCGATCATCCTGCTCGCGTTGTATGTGGCGGTCGGCCGGCGGCAGGGCGTGGCGCCCCGCAAGCTGTCCGGGACCATCCAGAACGACATCCTGAAGGAGTACATCGCCCGCGGCACCTACATCTACCCGCCGGCGGCGTCGTTGCGGATCGTGACCGACATTTTTGCGTTCTGCGAGCGCGAGGTGCCGCAGTGGAACACGATCTCGATCAGCGGCTACCACATCCGCGAAGCGGGATCGACCGCGATCCAGGAGGTGGCGTTCACGTTCGCGAATGCGATCGCGTATGTGCAGGCGGCGCGCGATGCCGGCCTTGACGTCAACTCGTTCGGCCGGCGGTTGTCGTTCTTCTTCAACGCGCACAACGATTTCCTGGAGGAGGTCGCGAAGTTCCGCGCGGCGCGCCGGCTGTGGGCACGGATCATGAAGGATCGCTTTGGCGCCACCCAGCCGCGCGCGCAACACCTGCGTTTTCACACGCAGACGGCCGGCAGCACGCTCACCGCGCAGCAACCCGACAACAACATCGTGCGGGTGGCGGTGCAGGCGATGGCCGCGGTGCTGGGCGGCACGCAGTCGCTGCACACCAACGGCCGCGATGAAGCGCTGGCGCTCCCCACCGAAAACGCGGCCCGCATTGCCCTGCGGACGCAGCAGATCATCGGCTTCGAATCGGGCGTCGCCAACACGATCGACCCGTTTGCCGGGTCGTATCACATCGAGCAGCTGACGACCGCAATCGAGGAAGGCGCGCGCGAGCTGCTGACGCGGATCGAGTCGGTGGGTGGAACACTGGCGGCGATCGAGGCGGGCTACATCCAGCGGCAGGTGCAGGAATCGGCGTACCAGGCGCAACTGGCGGTCGATTCGGGTGAAGCCGTGGTCGTCGGCGTCAACCGTTACCTCACCGGCGAGACGTCGGCGATCGAGGTCTTCCAGGTCGATGCCGCGCTCGAGGCGCAGCAGAAGGCGCGCGTGCAGGCGGTGCGCGCGGCCCGCGACCAGGGCCGGTGGCAGGCCACGCTGGACGAGATCGCCCGCGCCGCCAAGACCACGGACAATCTCGTGCCGCCGATCATCGCGGCCGTGGAATCGCAGGCCACCGTCGGCGAGATCGCTGATACGCTGCGCGGCGTATTCGGTGAATATCGAGAGGTCAGCCTCGACTGATGGAACCGCTCCTGTCCGTCCAGAATCTGCGCACCGTGTTCGGCCCGGTCGTCGCGGTGGACGACGTGTCGTTCGAGGTGCGCAAGGGGGAAACGCTGGGCCTGGTCGGCGAATCCGGCAGCGGCAAGTCGGTCACAGCGTTTTCGATCATCCGGCTGGTGCAGGAGCCGGGTGCCATCACCGCCGTGCGCATTCTGTTCCAGGGCCGCGACCTGCTGTCGCTGCCCGAACGCGACATGCGGCAGGTCCGCGGCGCGGGCATCGGGTTCGTGTTCCAGGAACCGATGGCCGCGCTCAATCCGGTGATGCGCGTCGGCGCGCACATTGCCGAAGCACTCACGGTGCATGGCCTCGCGTCGAGAGCGGCGGCGCGGCAGCGCGCGATTGAGCTGCTGCGCGCGGTGAAGATCAGCGATCCCGACAAGCGCATCGACGACTATCCGCACCAGCTCTCGGGCGGCATGCGGCAGCGCGTGATGATGGCGATCGCGCTGGCCTGCAAGCCGCCCCTGGTGATCGCCGACGAGCCGACCACCGCCCTGGACGTGACGGTGCAAGCGCAGGTGCTCGAGCTGCTGCGCGACATGAAGCGCGAGTTCGATCTGTCGCTGCTGCTGATCACCCACGACCTCGGCGTGATTGCCGAGACCGCGGATCGCGTGGCGGTGATGTACGCGGGACGGATCGTGGAGCAAGGACCGGTGCGGCAGATTTTCCGCAATCCGCAGCATCCCTACACGCGCGGGTTGCTGGCCTCGATTCCCGGCGGCGCGGTGGGGTCGCGGCTGAAAGCCATCGAGGGCACCGTGCCGAACCTGGCGCACTTGCCGAAGGGGTGCGCGTTCGAGCCGCGATGCGGCGAGCGCATCGGTGTGTGCGCGGACTCGGTGCCCGCGGAGTTCATGCTCGACGTCGGTCACAGCGCTCGTTGCCATTTGCATGCGGATCCCGGATCCCGGATCTCCGCCGCCGCGGCCGAAAGGCCGCTACGGCGCGACCTCGCCGGAGCTCGCGATGCGAGCGAAGGCGGGCCGGATCCCGACAAGGTGTCGAACTGATGGCGTTAGTGGAAGTTCGACACCTCGTCAAACACTTCGAGCGCGGCGGCGGGCTCTTCCGGCCGAAGACCGTCGTCACGGCGGTGGACGATGTGAGCTTCTCGGTGAACGAGGGCGAGACGTTTGCGCTCGTCGGCGAATCCGGCAGCGGCAAGAGCACGACGGGCCGGTGCCTGCTGCGGCTGATCGAGCCGACCTCGGGAGAAGTGACCTTCCGCGGCGAGAACGTGCTCGGGTTCTCGAGCGCGCGCATGCGGGCCGCCCGGCGCGACATGCAGATGGTGTTTCAGGACCCCTACTCGTCGCTCAATCCGCGCATGCGGGCGGCGACGATCGTCGAGGAGCCGCTGATTATTCACCGCATCGGATCGAAGGGCGAACGCCGCGCTCGCGTCGCCGAGCTGTTCCGGCTGGTCGGCCTGGACCCCGCGCATCTCGATCGCTATCCGCACGAGTTCAGTGGCGGCCAACGGCAGCGCATCGGCCTGGCGCGGGCGCTGGCGCTGAAGCCGTCGTTCATCATCGCGGACGAACCGGTGTCGGCGCTGGACGTGTCGATCCAGGCGCAGGTGATCAACCTGCTGATGGATTTACAAGACCAGCTGAAACTCACCTATTTGTTCATTGCCCACGACCTCCGGCTGGTGCGTCACATTGCGAGCCGCACCGCCGTAATGTATCTGGGCCGGATCGTCGAGATGGGCAGCACCGCGGAAATCTTCGGCAACGCGCAACATGCCTACACGCGCGCGCTGCTGTCGGCCGTGCCGGCCACCGATCCGGACGCGCCACGGGCGCGGATTGAGCTCGACCCGACGCTGGTGAACCGCGAGGCGCCTCTTCGACAGATTTCCGATGGGCACTTTGCTGCGGTCTGAATCTGGTGATCTCTTGATCTGGCGATCAGTGGTCCTCGTCGCCGCGGCCCTGCTCACAAGTTACTCGACCTCTGCCCAATCGAAACTGTCCCTCGAGCAGGTGCTCGATCGGATGGGCGCCTACCTCACCGAATACGAAACGCACTTGAGCAGCGTCGTCGCCGAGGAACGGTTCGAACAGAACATCTACGCCCGTCGGGGCCGGACGGGCGCACTGCTCGAATCGGATGTCGCGTTCATTCGTCTTCCCGGCGGGGCGGAGTGGCTCGGGTTTCGCGAGGTCAAACGCTTGAACTGGAAGCCGCTGAAGACGAGCGGACCCTCGATCAGCGAGGTGCTGACATCGGCAGCCGGCGACCTCACCAAAGCCCAGGCCATCGCCAACGCCAGCGCGAAGCACAACCTGGGATTACCGCGCACGATCAACGTCCCAACCGCGCCGCTCGACATCATTCACCCCATGCACCGCAAGACCCTCCGCCACGAGCTGCAGGGAGACGAGAAGGTCCGCGGCGTTCGGACCGCGAGGATCGCGTTCACTGAAACCGCGCGCCCGACCCGCGTGCGGGAACCATCCGGTCAGAACCTGGTGAGCAGCGGCCGCGTGTGGGTGGAACCGGATTCGGGAACGGTGTGGCGCGTGGAATGGGTCTACCAGGCAGAGGATCGACGGACCGACGCACCACCGCCGCCACGGCTTCGCGTGGACTTTGAACGGCACGAGGAGTTGGGCATCATGGTGCCCAGCCTCATGACGGAAGTGTTCTCGGTGCTGGTCGGCCGTGGCGAGGGTCGGGCCACCTATCGCAATTTCCGCCGCTTCGGCACGAGCGCGCGGATGGTTCCTCAATGACCATGAAGCTCGCTGTCGCGGCGCTCGCCATCACCGTGCTCGCGCAGGCGCCGACGGCCAACGATCTGCGCGCCCGCCTCACCGCCTATCTCGCCGACTACGAGCCGAAGCTGAGCGAGCTCATCGCCGACGAAGTCATGATTCAGCAGAACGTGCGAGGCAACCGGACCGCCGGCGGCGGCATTGGTCCGCCGGAGTTCCGCACCATTCGATCGGAGGTCGCCTTCATTGCACTGCCTGGCGATGCCGGATGGATGGGATTCCGCCGGGTGACCAAAGTCGGCAGCAATCTCGTGGCGGATGAGCTCGGCGCCCTGACGACTGGATTGGCCGGCGGATCGCAAGACGACTACGCGAGAGCGCGCGCCATGCTGGCCGATAGCGCGCGGTTCAACCTGGGTTCACCACGCACGATCAATCTACCGAACCTTCCGCTGGAACTGCTCCACACCCGCCATGCGTCCCGCTTTACGGTGCGCATCGCCGGCAAGGAACACGTCCGAGGGAAGAACACCACGAAGTTGGTCTTCGTCGAAAACGTCGCCCCGACGATCATTCGCGCCTTCGACGGCAGCCAGATGCGGAGCATCGTCAGCGCCTTCATCGAACCCGACACGGGACGGCTGTGGCGGGCGGACGTGATCACGCGCGATCCGAGCCAGGGCGGCTTCGCATTCGATCATGTGATCTCGGTGGAGTTCCAGAACAACCGGAAACTGGAGATGCTGGTGCCGGCGCAGATGCACGAGGAGTTTTTTGCCGGCGCCAATCGTCGCGGGTGGGGCGACGCCACCTATTCGAACTACCGGCGCTTCCAGACGGCAGCGAGGATCGTGCCGCAGGGGTGAGAATCTGTTGATCTGTTGATCTGTTGATCTGTTGATCTGTTGATCTGTTGATCTGTTGATCTCGTGATCTAGTTATCTCGGGAAATCAGATCAATAGATCACCAGCTCCAAAGATCAACAGATTCAGCGAAGAACAGAGCGTTTCCAGACGAGCGACCCGGTCACGCGGCCGCTGGCATCGCGCACCGAGAGCGTCAGCTGCTGGTTGTCAGGTGTCAGCTCGTAATACCGCACTTGCCGCGAGCCAACCCAGCTCGGATTCGAGGCTCCCTCGACGATGTGGGTCACGGTGCCCCTGGCTTCGTCGACCACGAACGGACCGTAGTATCCGAGGTAGCGCCGGTACGCCGTGGCGCGGGCCTCGTCGGTCTGCGGCGTTCGATCGGCTTTGTTCGACGAGTGCATCAACTGCGCGGACATGCGGCCCGAGGCGTCGTAGCCGATCTGGCCGCGATCATAGGCGCCGGGCCGGCGTGTCCCGTCCGCGGCGATGCTCTCGAAACTCACGAGTTCCCACGCGCCGACGAGGCGCTGGGATACCGGCGCTTGCGCGCCGACGGTAAGGCAGAAAACCAACGGCAGGAGCACAACCAGGGTCGGTGTCTGTTTTGGCATTTTGCCTTCTGCCTTACGCGGGGGCGGGGGCGTGCGCGTGGGGTTGCTGGCGAACGTCGCGTTCGACCTGGCCGTCGCGGATGGCGATCACGCGGTGCGCGTAGGCGGCGATCTCGGCTTCGTGCGTGACCACGATGATGGTGTTGCCGCCCTGGTGCAGGCGCGCGAACAGCGCCATGATCTCGATGCCGGTCTTCGAATCGAGGTTGCCGGTCGGCTCGTCGGCGAGCAGGATCGACGGGTTGTTGACGAGGGCGCGCGCAATGGCCACGCGCTGGCGCTGGCCGCCCGACAGCTCGTTCGGCTTGTGGGTCATGCGGTGGGTGAGCTCGACCTTCTCGATCGCCGCCTTGGCCTGCTCGAGGCGATCCTTCTTCGACATGCCGGCATACACCAGCGGCAGCTCCACGTTATGGAGCGCGGTGGCGCGCGGCAACAGGTTGAAGGTCTGAAAGACGAACCCGATCTCCTCGTTGCGGATGCGGGCCAGCTCGTTGTCGTTCATCAGGCTGACCTCCTTCTCGTTGAGGAGGTAGGTGCCTCTGCTCGGCGTATCGAGGCAGCCGATCAGGTTCATCAACGTCGACTTGCCGGATCCCGAAGGTCCCATGATGGCGACATACTCGCCGCGCTCGATGGAAATCGACACGCCCTTGAGCGCGTGAATCTCCTCGTCGCCCATGACGTAGGTCTTCCACAGGTCCCTGGTTTCTATGAGAGCCATGTCCTGATCCTACGGCATTCGCGACTGTCTGTTCCGGCTCCCGGCTCTCGCTCCCGGCTCCCGGATCCCGGATCCCGGATCCCGTCAGGCGCAGATCTGATCGGCCACTTTCCGGGCGGCGGTCGACGGATTTGGCGGCAGCCGGCATGACCAATCGGCGACGTCAACGACGACCACGGTCAGCTCTTCAGGCGCGCCGGGCGCCTTGCGTTGCCTCGCGGCGGCTTCCCACGCCTTCGACAGCTCGCTGGCCGGGGCCATGCGCCGTGAGAACAGCAACACCACCACCGGCGACTTTCCGACGTGAACCCTGGCCCGCGACGCGGCGTTGGACGCATCGGCGACGGCCGCGGCATCCACCAGTCCCACCACCCGCACCAGCACGCGCGGCGGCGGCGTGCCGAGGAACCGCGCCTTGGCCACCGGCACCATGGCGAGATCGAAGCCGCGCACCGTCGGCGTCTCGACCCTGCCGTACAACGTTTCGATCGTGGCGTGGACGCGCGCGGCAATGGCGCGGCGCAGGATCACATCGCGATCCGCGCGCTCCGAGGCAAACCGCGACGCATTGCCGCCCGGGGACGGCGGTGTCTTGATCTCGTCGATGGTCGGCGGCCTGAAGGGCAACGACTGGTCCGGTTCCTCGGGTACGGGCGCCGGCGGCGGCGGCATGTGCGCCGGCGGCACGCCGGCCTCGAGGTGGGCGTCGTACTCCGCGCGCAACGCCGGATCTGTCAGGGTCTTATACGCAACCGTGAGCTCCGCGGCCCGCGTGGCCGCCATCTCCTGGAATTCGATGCCGAGGTGAATCACCTTGTCGGGGTGATACCGCGCGATCTCGCGTCGGAAGGCTTTCTTGATCGCGTCGGCGTTCGAGGTCGGCTCGAGGCCCAATAGCTCGTAATGCGTTTTCACGGGGGGAGGGGGGAGGTGGAGGATCTAAGATCTCAGATTGTAGAGTGCAGATTGTGACAGAACCTCACGGCATTCCTTTCTTGAATTCCGTCACGTTGGTGACGTTGGCTGCCGGCAGCTCGCGCTGCTCCTTGCGCTCCCGCAACCGGCGCTCGCTGCGGGCCTCGGTGCCACGCGCGCAATAGGGACAGAACGTCCAACCGGGCTGCAGGGTGCGACCGCAGCCCGGGCACGCACCGCTCAAGCGGCGGCCGCAGCCCGGACAGGCCACGAAATCGAGCGCCACCGGCCCGCTGCAGCCGGGGCAGACGGTGCGCATCTCGCGCACTTCGGTCACCACGCGCAACAGCTCTTCGGCCGTCGTCACGCCGGCTTTCACCTTGGCCAGCGCGTCGTCGCCGAGCGTGAGCATGCCGGTGGACTGCGCCACTTCGCGAATCGCGTCTTCGCCCGCGCGCTGCGAGATCATGCGGCGGATGCGATCGCTGATCTTCATCACCTCGTAAATGCCGATGCGGCCCCGGTAGCCGGTTTGATGGCACGCCTCGCACCCGACCGGTCGATAGAACGGAATGTTGGCGGCGTCGGTCTCGGTGATATTGAGGGCGCGCAGCGTCTCCGAGTTCGGCGTGTACTGGCGGCGGCAGGCGCTGCAGAGCCGCCGCACCAGGCGCTGCGCGACCACGCCGAGCGTGGCCGACGCGATCACGAACGGTTCGACGCCGATGTCGGTCAACCGCGTCACCGCCGACGGCGCGTCGTCGGTGTGGAGGGTCGACAGCACGAGGTGGCCGGTCTGCGCGGCCTGCATCGCGATGCGGGCGGTGTCCTGGTCGCGAATTTCGCCGACCAGGATGACGTCCGGGTCCTGGCGCAGGATCGAGCGGAGCGCGCTCGCAAACGTCAGCTTGATCTTCTCGTTGATCTGGGTCTGGTTGATGCCCGCCAGCTGATACTCGATCGGATCTTCGATGGTGATGATATTGGTGCGCTCGGACTTGAGCGAGATCAGCGCCGAGCAGAGCGTCGTGGTCTTGCCGCTGCCGGTCGGTCCGACGACGAGAATCATGCCGTGCTGGTACTTGAGGAAGCCCTTGAGATCGTTGAAGGCGGCGGCCGAGAAGCCCAGTTCCTCGAGCGGCGGCACGCCGCGGTTCTGATCGAGGACGCGCAGCACCATCTTCTCGCCGTGCAGCGTGCGCAGCGTGGAGGCGCGAAAGTCGATGTCCTTGCCTTCTTCGTTGGCGACGCGGACGCGGCCGTCCTGGGGCAGGCGCTTCTCGGCGATGTCCATGCCCGCCATGATCTTCAGGCGCGCGATCAATCCCTCGTGGACCCACTTCGGCAGGTCCATCACTTCCTTCAACATGCCGTCGAGGCGGTGGCGGATGAGAACGCCCTTTTCCATCGGCTCGACGTGCACGTCCGACGCGCCGGCCTTGATGGCGCTTTTCACGACCAGATCGACCAGGTCGATGATCGGCGCGGCTTCGCTGCGTTCCTTGAGGCCGGCAATCGGCTCGAAGCCGCCGTCCTCGTCCGCGCGCCGCGCCAGCGCCTCGTGGCCGGCCAGGGAGGCCTTGGCGCGCGGCGCCGGGACCTGGCCGGTCATCGGCGTGGCTTTGATGAGGGCCTTGTCGGGATAGCCGGTGGCAATCGCCTCGAGAATGTCGGCGCGAGTGGCGACGACCTGCTTGATGCGATAGCCGGTCTGGAACTCGAGATCCTGAACGAGGCTGAACAGCAGCGGGTCGGCCATCGCCACCGTCAGCAGGTTCTTGTCGAGACGGATGGCGACGCAGGATCGTTTGAGCGCGACGTCCCTGGGAATCAGCGTGACGATCGTGGCATCCGGAGGCGTCTCACCGAGATTGAGATAGGGAAAGCCGAGCTGGTACGCAAGGGCCTTGGCGATCTGCCGCTCGGTCGCGAGATTGAGGCGGACGAGTACCGCGCCCAAGCGCTCGCCGGTGCGCTTGTGCTCGGTCAACGCCGATTGAAGATCGTCCTCAGTGATGAGGCCTGCCTGTATCAGGCACTCACCGAGCTTCTTGCGCATCGCTCCTCAGAAAGCTCACATCAACCCAGATTTTTTTAGGCAGACGGCGATCATAGGTAGGGTTAATACCCAATTCAAACTCTTCCTTATGGCCGAACGCCGCCATTGTATGCAAATCCGCGCAGGGAGGGCCTCGACTGAGGGTCGCCCCGCTAAATCTTTCGGTCTGTATGGGTTGACGCCGTAGGCCGTGGGGACCGAACACAGCGCCGAGCCAGCCTGCGCGGCCGGGCGGTTTCTCAGTTACCCTGTGCGCATAGGACCTTCTAAGTGGAAGAACGAGGACTCGCGGGGACCGGTTCAAACGTCAGTCTCGAAATCCGGCGCCACGTCGCCGACCACCTGATGGATCGGCACGACGTGATCGTCGCCGATACGGTGGCGGCGTTCCCGCTGACCACTGAATCGAGGCGGCTCGACGCGGATTACTGCGTGCGGCTGGGCACGCTGGTGGTCAGGCTGCTGAGCGAGGCGGTGCTTGACGGCCACATGGATTCGCGCGGCTCCGGCATCAGCGACCTGACCACGCTGGTGGCCCAGCGCGAGGTGTCGGCCGAGCAGTTGTTCACCTTCGTGCACATCGCGATGAGCACGTCGATCGACGAGCTGTCGCTCGACGAGCGCGTCGGTGTGAACACCGAGCCGCGGCCGCAGGCCGCGCAAACCGTCCGGCGCGCCGCGTTCGACGTGCTGGGCGCGTGGACCACGCGCCAGGTGCGCACGCCGCAACGCGCCGCGATCGAAGACCCGCTGACGACCCTGGTGACCAGGCCGGTGCTCGATGCGGTGCTGACGAAAGAATGCTGCCGCGCCGAGCGGTTCGAACACTGGTTCTCGATGATGCTGCTGGACATCGACAACCTGTCGGCGATCAACCAGGCCCATGGCTACGGCGTCGGCGATCGGATCCTCGAGCGGATGGGCATCCTGATGCGCACCTTCTTCCGCGAGCACGACTGGGTGGGACGCTACGCGGAAGACACCATCGCAGTGCTGCTGCCCGAGACCACGCCGGCCGACGCCATGACGCTCGCCGAGCGCACGCGGGCGATGATCGAGGAGCGGTTGACGTTCCGCGACTACCGCACCGAGCAGCGCATCGTGGTGACGGTGAGCGTGGCGGTGACCAGCGCCCGGGCGCTGGTGGGCGAGCCGATCGACCACGTCAAGTTCGTCGAGGAAGCCGAAGCGGCGCTGGAGCGGGCCAAGACCACCGGACGCAACCGCGTCGAGCACACCGAGTTGCTGCCGCGGCTGATTTCGATCGAAGAAGCCACTCAAGTTCTGCAGACCACGGTCGAAGGGATCGAGCAGCTGGTGTCCTCCGGCACGCTCGACCCGGTCAACACCGGCCGTTACGTGCGCCTCGAGCGCGCCGCGGTCGAGGCGCTGCGGCGCCGGACCGAGTAGTGCTACACTCCTATCGATTTCGATAGGAGACGCGGTGGCTGCCGAAAAACTCGACCTTCTCATCCTCAAAGCGCTCGCCCTGGCGCCGCTGCACGGCTACGGCGTCGGCCAGCGGATCGAGCAGATGTCCGGCGGGGTGTTCCGCATCACGCTCGGCGCGCTGTACCCGGCGCTGCAGCGGCTCGAGCGACTGGGCCTGGTCAAGGCGTCGTGGAGCGTCTCCGAAAACAACCGCCGGGCCCGGTATTACGCGCTGACCGCCGCCGGCCGGCGCCGCCTGACCGCCCAACAGAAGGCCTGGGAACGCACCGCCGCGGCCATGCTGCGCGTGTTGCACGGGGAGGGTCACTGATGGGCAGGGGTCTCTGGCGCCGGTTACATGAGGTCGTCAGCCCGCGCCGGCTCGATCACGAGTCGGTCGACGAGATGACGCACCACATCGAGATGGCGGTGGCGCAGAAGATCGCCGCGGGTCTGGATGAAGGGGAAGCGGGGCGCCAGGCCCGGCTCGAAGTCGGCAGCGTGGCCTCGGCGCGCGAACAGGTGGCCGAGGAGAGAACCGGCTTTGCGCTCGATCAGCGGGTGCGCGAAGTGCGCTACGCCGCGCGCGTGCTGCGCCGATCGCCCGGGTTGACGCTGCTGTCGGTCGTGACGATGGCCGTCGGCATCGGGGTCAGCGGCCTGCTGTTCGCACTGGTGAACGGCATCCTGCTCCAACCGCTCCCCTACCCCGAGCCCGATCGGCTGGTCCGGATTTTCGACGTCAATCGCGAGGCGGGCATCGCGCGCAGAGGCGCCGCCAGCGGCAACATCGCCGACTGGCGGCTGCGGGCCTCCGCATTCGATGGCATCACCGGCTATTACACGATGGGCCGGACGGTCAGCCTGGGTGACTCCGCCGAGGCGCTGATCACCGCGCAAGTGAGCGCGGACTTCTTCGAAGTGATGCGCGTGTCGCCGATTCTCGGCCGCACGTTCACGCCGGAGGAAACCGAACGGGCCGAATTCAATACGGCGGCGGCTCCGATCGGCGCGGATCCGGTGGTGATCCTCTCTCACGGTTTCTGGCTTCGCCGGTTTGGCGCTGACCCAAACGCGATCGGGCAAACGGTGACGCTCGAGCGGCGCCCGTTCCGGGTGGTCGGTGTCATGCCAGCGGGCTTCGCGGTGCCCGAACGCAGGGTCGAGCTCTGGATTCCGTGGCACATCGCGATCGGATGGCCGCGCGATCAGCATTACCTCGGCGCAATCGCGCGCGTGAACCACGGCATCTCGCGCGCGCAAGCGGAGGAACAACTGGCTGCGGTCGCGCGCGATCTCGGCGAACTCTATCCGGACACCAATCGCGGCTGGGGCGTCGAGTTGTCGCCGCTCGCGGTCGAGACCGTCGGCAGCGCCGCGACCGTGCTGTGGGTGTTGCTGGCGGCGGTTGGTCTCGTCTTGCTGGTGGCGTGCGCGAACGTGGCGTTGCTGACGCTGATGCGGGGCCTCGACCGACAGGATGAAGTCGCCGTCCGCATCGCCCTTGGCGCCTCGTCCGGGCGGTTGGTCCGCGAATTTTTGCTCGAGTCGCTCCTGCTCTCACTGGCGGGCGGGTTGCTGGGCGCCGCGCTCACGCTCGCCGGCCTGCGATGGCTGCCGGTTGTCGGCACCGATCTCCCCCGCGTCGAGGAAGTGGCGTTTGATGTCCGCTCGGTGCTGTTCATCGCCGCCATGACCATCATGACCGCGGTGCTCTCGGGCCTTCCGCAGGCGTGGCGGCGCACGCGGGTCACGGACATTACCGGCCTGACGTCGGCGACGCTCCGCACAACGCCGGCCGGCGGCACGCATCGCCTCCGCGACGCGATCGTGATCGCGCAAGTGGCCCTGGCGGTGATCCTGATGGCGGGATCGGGGTTGCTGGTCCGCAGCTTTCAACACCTGCAATCGACCGCGCCGGGCTTCGACCCACGCGGCGTGCTCGTGGCGCCGATCTTTCTCGACAACCTTCAATACAACTCCGGTGAGAGGACGCGGACGTATTACCGGACCCTCTTCGAGCGGTTGGCCACGATCCCGGGCGTGACATCAGTCGGCGGCGCCACGACCGTGCCCACCAGCCCGCTTGGTCCCGACTTCGAGCGGCCGGTCTGGCCGAGCGATCGCGCCAACGATGGCGCTGCCCGGGTGCAGGCGGCGGTCCGGATGATCACACCGGGCTACCTCAAGACGCTTGGCCTGCAGCTGGTGGGCGGGCGCGCGTTCGACACGCGCGATACGCCGCAGTCCCCAAGGGTGATCATGATCAGCCGCACGCTGGCCGCGAGCCTCTGGCCCGGCCAGTCGGCGGTGGGCAAGCAGTTGGTGGTCGACTACAGCACCACGGGCACGTATCCGTATGAGATCGTCGGCGTGATCGGCGACCTGCGGTTCCGCGGACCGCGCAGCGAGCCGCTGTCGGAAATCTACCTGCCGCACGCGCAGCGCTCGTATTTGATTCTCAACGTCGTGGTGAAAGCCGCCGGCGACCCTCGGCCGCTGATCCCTGCGGTGCGCGAGGCCATGAAGGGTGTCGATCCGCAGGTGCCCGCGCAGGGCATGTATGCGCTCGAGGATTTGCTCGGCGCCACCTACGCGCGCGATCGCCAGGCGATGATCACGCTGCTGGTGTTCGCGGCGGCGGCGATCGCGCTCGCGGTGTTGAGTATTTACGGCGTGCTGTCGCAACGCGTCCGCGAGCGGGCGCGCGAGATTGCGGTGCGCATGGCGCTCGGCGCCGACACCTCCACGGTGATCGGCTCGGTGGCCCGCTCGGGTGTGCGGTTGATCGTCGCCGGCCTGACGGCCGGCCTGGGCATCGCCTGGGCCGCGAGCGGAGCGCTCGAAGCGATGCTGTTCGGCGTCACGCCGACCGATCCACTCACGGTGATCGCGGTACTCGTGGGTGTGGCGGCGATCGGCGTGATCGCCACGGTCGCGCCGACGTGGCGGGCGACGCGCATCAACCCGGTGGACATCCTCAGGCGATAACCCGGAGAGATCTATTTATTGGAGGCCGGGCCCTGGTGGGCGCCGGTCGAGGGTGTTGAGCGCAATCGTGAAGCTGATCGGCACGCGCGCCGGATTGAAGCACACCCTGTCGTCGCACGCCTGGTACTCGAATGCGCCAGCGATCGTCACCGACGTCATGGCGCCCAGCTGCTTCTGCGCCGCCTGAGTGGCGAGCAGCGTCACATCGCGGCGAAGGCGGAACGGCTTCATGAACACCTCGACGCGCTCGTCAAGCGGCTTGAAGTGATAGATCTCCGAGGCCGGATACACCGGGGCCTGCGGCCGCAGCCACGGCTGGGGATCGATCGCCAGCTGCACCACCTGGTAGTCGTGCTTGCCCGGCGCGTAGAGATGCATGCCACGCCGAGGCGTCACATCGACGGTGATCGACAGCCGCTCACCGGGCGCGGCCACCGTGTCGCTGATCGTGGCCGTCAGCGTCAGGTGCGCGGTGTCGGCCGACACGGTGCCGCCGCCCACGCGCGCGCCGAGCGTACCGAGAATGGTCGCCGCCGTGTAGCGCTCCTGGTACGCATCCTCGAAGAACCGCGACACCACCACCCCCTTCCGGTCGACGATGAACGTGCCGGGATGCGGAATGCCGTAGGCACGCCCACCGGGCTTCTCGGTCTCGTTGAGAATGCCGTAGGCGCGGATGATCGCGGACTCTCGATCGGCGACCATCGGGAACGTGATGGCGCGCGAAGCGGCGAACCTCTTCAGCGTATCGGGCGAGTCGTAGCTGACCGCAAGGATGCCGAGGCCTTGTTTCGTGATTTCCGGAATGCGGCGTTGCAGCTCCACGAGCTGCGTCTTGCAGTAGGGTCACCAATCCGCGGACCGGAAAAACACGAGCATCGCGCCCTTCGGTCCGTAGATGGAATCAAGCGTGTGAGAGCGCCCGAACTGATCGACGCCGGCAATCGGCGGCACGCGGGCCCCGACCTGTGGACCGACTGTCGAGGTATCGACCGGCGTGGCGGGCGTCTGCGCAGCAGCGCCGATCGTCCAGCACAGGAGCACTACCAGGGACGTTGCACGCATTGTGGTCATCATGGTTGAGATGCCTCGGCCGCCGCGCCGTTTCAGCGGCGGCTACGATTGCCCGATCTGCCTGGTGTGGTGCCGAGTGTGCATCGCCTGGAACGTCGCGTAATCCGCCGCGGTGACCGTTCCGAAGATGCCGTGACTGAACGTGCCGCCGCACTGCCGGCAGGCCTGCTCGAACGCGGCGTGGGCCTGCTCGAGCCGCACGCGCGCGTCGGCGGGCGTCGGTGACCCGGACTCCGGGTTCATCGCCCGGTTGGTCTTGCCTCGCGGGAACGTGCCGTTGCGCACGGTGCGGTCGAAGAAGATCTTGCGAATGACCGGCCGCACCAACCGGGGGAACGTTGGAAATTTCGTCGGCTTGCCGCTGGCGGCGTTGGCGGATTCCTCGATGGCGCGGGCCACGTGCTCGACGACCTGGCTCGGCGACCACTTGCCCGGCGCGCGCGGCGTCGTCCAGCCGGGACCGGTGCGCTCGGCGGCAGCAATCATCTGATCGACGGCGGCACGGCTTTCAGACAGAGCGTGTTCGAGGTTGACCATGGGGACCTCCGGCGCTGCATCTTACCGCGCATTGCCGGGCCCCACAGTCCTACGCTGTTCGCTCGCCGGACCGGTAGGCGCGCGGTTAGAATCGCGAACGGTCGCGAACGGTAATGTGATGCAGAGTTTTCGTTGTTACGGGGCAACGCTTACGCCGATGGCCGCGGCGTAGCGAAGATCGATGCAATGGCCGTGTACTGGTGGCGGAAGGCCGCTGAGTCCGGCGACGCTATTCCGCAGGTGCGTCTCGCACAGATGTACGAACAAGGTCGGGGTGTCGCGAAGGATCTTGCCGAAGCGGTTCGGTGGTACCGACGGTCGGCTGAGCGAGGCAACGCCCTTGCCGCTGAAGCGCTCAAGCGGCTGGTGCCGCCACGCTAGACCGATTTACACCGATTAGTCACCGACCAGTCGGACACGCTCCTAGCCGCCGCAGCCGACGGCGCCGTCGCGGACCCATCGGCTCACGTGTTCCTCGCGTCCATTTCCAACTGCACACCCAGGCCGTCGGCAACGCGGTTCACGAACGCGAAGTAGCCGATGATCGCGCAGGCGTCGTGAATGGCGCGATCGTCGTAACCCGCGGCGCGAAGGGCATCGATATGCTCGCGCCTCACCGCGTGCGGGGTCACCGTGAGCAGGTCGGCGTACGCCAGCAACGCGCGCTCCTTGTCACTGAGGCTCGGCCCGGCAAGCGGCGTCGACTGCAGGCCTGCGATCGTCGCCTCCTGATCGGCGGGTGGGACGCCGTCTTTGGCAAGAATGGCACGGAGACCCGCTCCGTGATGGTGCAGTCAATAGTGGCACCGGTTGAGGGCCGAGACGCGCACGCCCAGCAACTCCCGCTCGCGTCGCGATAGCGGCCCGGCGCGATGCATCAGCTGCTTGTAGAGCTCGTAGTGCTGGCGCATGACCGCGGGATGAATGGCGTGGATCTGGATGATGTTGTCGGGATCCGCGACCCGCTCGTTCGGGTCCAGCGCCGACTCGGCAACGTAGGCGATGTAGGCCATCGCGGCCGATCATATCTGTCCAGCCGAAGTCTGATCTGCGTCTAATCTGCGGCTAATCCGCGGCTATTCGGCTCTGAGTGCCTCCGCCACGTTGACGCGGGCGGCACGGAGCGCCGGGCCGAGAGACGCCGCCACCGCGGTGAGCGACAGCAGGACCGCTGCCAGCGTAATTGCCACGGGATCCGCGGCGCCGAGGAATGCGCCCACCACCCGCGTCAACGCCACGCCAGCGGCGGCGCCGACCGCAATCCCCAGCACGGCGATGGAGTGTCGCTCCCGTCCGCACCTCGCTCTACCGTGGCGCCGTCAGGCGGGCAATCAGTGCGTGGTTGAGGCGCGTGTACTCGTCATTCAGCTCTGGCGGCGATGTCGCCGCGCCGGCCTGTGACGCGCGGGCTGCAGCGAGCGCGCCGTCACGGTCGCCTTTCTTCTCGAGGATCAGCGCCTGGCGTTGCAGCATCCCGATGTGCCCCGGCGACTCGGTGAGTGCCGCCGCGATCCAGACAGCCGCCTGCTCGAGGTCGAGGCCGTTCTCGAAATAGAACATGGCCGCCGCGAAGTACGGCTTCCGGCCGGCGCCGCGCAAGGCCGCCGCGACTCCGACGCCGAGCGGATCGCCGGCGTGCTCGTCGAGCGCCGAAGCACTGGTGGTCGAGCTTTACAAGTCGAAGGGCCGCCGGATCGGGCCCGCGCTGGAGCCGGGCCAGTACGAGGTGCGCGTCGAAGTCGAGAAGGCGGCTCTGCTGGCGAAGGCGCGGGTGTCCGACGGCGCGCGCACGGTGCTGGGCCTGCGGCAGTTCGGCGCGGTGGCCCTCGAGGCCACCAGACGGCGCGGCCGGGACGACACCGCGCGATTCTCGGTGGCCGGTCGCGGCCGCCTGGCGGTCACGGCAGGCGGTTGGGGCAACAACGGCCGCGTGCTGCGCCACGTCATGTTCGGCGACCTGGACCTCGTGAGTGGAGCGTCGTACGCGAGGTTCCTGCGCGAGGACTTCGCGATCACGTTCTCGATGCAGGCCTTCGGCGCCGAAGCCGGCATGGGCATTCTCGGCGGCTTTGCCGCGCCGCTGGGCGTGCGCTGGGACCCGCGCCACGGCGACCTGGCGGCGCAACGCCTCAAGCCGTTCCTGGCGGCCGGGATCGTCCCGGTCTCGCAGATCGAGTCGAGCCGCTACGGTGTGGGCCTGAACGTCGGCGCCGGCGCCGACCTGCACCTCTCACGCTCGTTCTCGCTCGGGTTCAAGGCCGGCTACAACGGCTTCCCCACATCGTCCAGGGCGGGCGCCCGGCACGATGATTATCGCGGCCGGGAGATCACGATCGACATCGGGTGGCTGTTCGGCCGTCCGGTCGGCGCCAGACCGTAGTACCACCTTCACGTTTTTCTTGTGAGGAGTCCTCATGCGGGCCGCCGTCGATCACGTCGCGGGCGTTGATGCTGCTGGTGGGGTATCGTTTCTGAGCCGCAGGCCACAGATTAGACACAGATTAGACACAGAGGGAACATGGCACTTCGACGTGTCGTCGTACTGCTGGTCGCCATACTGGCGGTGATCCAGTGTTCGCGCCCGTCCGCGCAGTCGCCGCCGCCCGCACCGGCGGAAGTGCCGCCCGACGTGGCGCGGGCATTGCGTGACGCCATTGACGCGTGGGCGGCGGAGCCTGGGCATCGCGGTGTCAGTGCCTCGGTGATCCTGGCCAACGGCGCGCAGTGGGGCGGTGCCGCGGGATATGCGGGTGACGAACGGCTGCGTGACGATCACCTGATCGTCATCGCGAGCATCACCAAGACGATGACCGGCGCGGTGATTCTGCAGCTGGTGGACGAAGGCATTCTTCGCCTGGACGATACCGATCGACCGTTGGCTGGCGCCGCGCCCGAACGTCGATCGGGCGATCACGATCCGGCAGCTGTTGAACCACACTAACGGGCTGGCGAATTACACCGGCACGGCCGCTCTCGGCGCGGCGATCGCGGCCGACCCGGCGCGCGTCTTCACGCCGGACGAGCTGCTCGCGTTCGTGGGGCCGCCGCGATTCGCCCCCGGGCGCCGGCACCGAGTACCCCAACACGGCGTTCCTGCTGCTTGGCTTGATCGCGGAGCGGGCGGCCGGCCGATCGATCGTCGAGCTCTATCGCTGGCGTCTCTGGGAGCTGCTGGCGATGACGGAGATCTTCCTGCCAGGTTTCGAAGAGCCGCCGTCTGCGGTGGCCACCGCCTACAGCGGCGCCACTGCGATCGTGCCGCTGGAGCGCATGTCGTTGATCTCGATCGGCCACAGCGCGTTCGGGCTCCTGTCGAACGCGAGGACGGTGGCCCGGTGGGGGCATGCGCTGTTCCGCGGGAACGTGATCTCGGCCGAGATGCAGGCGGCGATGCGCGCGCTGGTGCCGGCCGCGGGGAACATCCCTGGGGAAAGCGGCGCCGGCCTGGGCATCCGCGCGTATCAGTATCTCGACCGCTCGCAGTACGGCCACAGCGGCGGCGCCACCACCGGCAGCGGCCTGCTGATGCACGATCCCGAGACGGGCGTCACGTCGCCGTGATCATGAACCAGGGCGCCGGGGCACAGCACTTCGAGCTGGCTCCACGCCTCCTCGAGATCACGGATCGCGCCAGAGGGACCCCGTGACGCCTTCCCGGACGCCTGGCGTCGCTGACGGCTATTCCTGCGACTCGTACTGATCCTTCAGCTTCGCCACCACCGCTGGATCGGCCAGCGTCGTCGTGTCGCCGAGCGCTTTGCCCTCGGCGATGTCCCGCAACAACCGGCGCATGATCTTGCCCGAACGGGTCTTTGGAAGGTCGGCGGCAAAGATGATGTCGTCGGGCCTGGCGATGGCGCCGATCTTCTGGGCCACGTGCTTCTTCAACTCGTCGGCGAGGCTTTCCGACGGCGTCACGCCGTGCTTGACGGTGACAAACGCCGCCAGCGCCTGGCCCTTGATGTCGTGCGGACGACCCACAACAGCCGCCTCGGCGACCTTCGGATGATCCACCAGCGCGCTTTCCACTTCCATGGTGCCGATGCGATGACCGGCCACATTCAGCACATCGTCGACGCGGCCGAGCAGCCAGTAGTAGCCCTCGTCATCCTTCTTGGCGCCGTCGCCGGTGAAATACACATCGCGGCCCCATCGGCTCCAGTACTGCTTCACGTAGCGATCGTGATCGCCGTAGATGCTGCGCAGCATCGACGGCCACGGCTTGGTGAGCGCGAGCAACCCGCCGCCGACTGGAATGGCCTCGCCTTTGTCGTTGAGGATTTCGGCGCTGATACCAGGGAACGCCTGGGTCGCTGAGCCGGGCTTGGTCCGGGTGATGCCCGGCAGCGGCGTGATCATGATCGCGCCGGTCTCGGTCTGCCACCACGTATCGACGATCGGACAGCGGCTGCCGCCAACGTGCAAGTGGTACCAGACCCAGGCTTCGGGGTTGATCGGCTCACCGACCGAGCCCAGTAACCGCAGCGTGCTCAAGTTGTGTTTGGCGGGCCACTCGGTGCCCCACTTCATGAAGGCGCGGATCGCCGTCGGCGCGGTGTAGAACACGGTGATGCCGTGACGCTCGACGATCTCCCACAAGCGATCTTTCTCCGGCCAGTCGGGCGCGCCCTCGTACATCACCACCGTGGCGCCGTTGGCGAGCGGTCCGTACACCACGTAGCTGTGGCCGGTCACCCAGCCGATGTCAGCGGTGCACCAATACACATCGTCTTCTTTCAGATCGAACACCCACTTCGTGGTGGCATACACGCCCGTGAGGTATCCGGCCGTCGTGTGGACGATGCCCTTGGGTTTGCCCGTGGTGCCGGAGGTGTAGAGGATGTAAAGGATGTCCTCGGCATCCATCGCCTCCGGCGCGCATTCGTACGGCGCCTCCTGCATCAGCCGGTGATACCAATGGTCGCGGCCCTCCTTGACATGGATCGGGAGCGGCGAGCCGTGCAAGCGCTGGACAATGATGACGTGCTCGATGGACGGCGTGTCTTGCAACGCCTCGTCGGCCATCTGCTTGAGTGGCACGATCTGGCCGCGGCGCCAGCCGCCGTCGGCGGTGACGAGGAGCTTGCATTTCGAGTCGTTGATGCGATCGCGAAGGGACTCGGCGCTGAAGCCGCCGAAGACCACCGAGTGGATGGCGCCAATGCGCGCGCAGGCGAGCATCGAGATGGCCAGCTCGGGGACGAGCGGCAGATAGAGAGCGACGCGATCGCCTTTCTTGACGCCGAGAGACTTGAGGACGTTCGCGAACTGGCTGACCTGGCGGTAGAGATCGAAATAGGTCAGCGTGCGCCTGTCGCCGGGCTCGCCTTCCCAGATGAACGCCGCCTTGTTGCGGCGCCACGTGCGCACCTGCCGGTCGAGGCAGTTGGCGGCCACGTTGAGCGTGCCGTCGGCGAACCACTTCGCGTCGGGCGGGTTCCAGTCGAGCACCTTCGAAAACGGTTTGATCCACTCGAGCTCGCGCGCGAAGCCGGCCCAGAACGCTTCGGGGTCCTGCGCCGCTCGTGCGTAGATAGCGGGATCGTTGATGAGGGCCTTGGCGCGGAACTCTTCGGATGGAGCGAAGCTGCGCTCTTCCTTCAGGAGGGCTTCAATTTCGGCAGACACCGGCTCGGGCATGAGGCGGAGTTTACATTGTCGAATGACCGATTGGGAATTGTGCGACTGTTGAGTGATTGACGATTGGTCAATCGAATGATTCGATCTGGCGATTGGCCATCGCCAAACAGTCGCCAAATTGGCATTCGGTCGATCGGCAATGCCGCGCTATCGGGTTCCGTACCAGCGGAACCGTTTCGGACGAATCCTCAGCAGGTCAAGGGCGGAGGCAGCCGATTCGATCATCGCCGGCTCGATGCGGTTCGAGTGCGCCGACGCGGCTTGCTGGAGCGCGCGCTCGCAGAGCAGGTTGACGAGCCTCGGCACGCCTCCCGACAACGCGTAGAGCACTTCGATCGACGGTGCGCTGAACGTCACCGCGGCGCCGCCGGCGATGGTGAGCCGGTGGTGCACGTAGCGCTCGCATTCATCGCGCTCGAGCGGCAACAGCCGCGCACGCACGGCAAGGCCGTCGTCCACCAGACGCGGCAGCGTGACGCCGCCGCCCACCGCGGGCTGCCCCGCCAGCAGGAACTGCAGCACCTTGTGGCGATTCGACTCGAGGCTCGCGATCTCGACGATCTGTTCCATCGTCGCCTGCGGCAGGCTATGGGCTTCGTCGATGATCATCACCGCGCCGTCGTTGGCCCGCTCCAGCTCGCCGAGGAACTGGTCGAACTGCTGCATGAGCTCGGCGAGCTTCGCGTGGCCAAGCCGGCCCTGCGACGCGTCGCCCTTCGAAACGGCGCCGAGATCCTGCAGCATCAGCCGCAGCAAATCTTCCGGCGACAACAAGGCATTGCCGACCAGCGCCGACCTCGACTTCCGCTCCTGCGACGCCATCAGCGTGCGGCAGAGCGTGGTCTTGCCGACGCCGAGATCGCCAATCACGAGGATCAGGCGGTCGCGGCGCGCGATGGCGGCCGACAGCGTGTCGAAGACGCGGCCGTGCGATCGGCTGCGGAAATAGAACTTGGGATCCGGCGTCAGGCTGAACGGCCGCTGCGAGAAGCGGAAGAACGCCTCGTAGTCCGGGGGGGTCATTCACTGGATCTATCGGATCAAGGGTGCACGGGGTGCACGGGGTGCACGGGGTGCACAGGGTGCGCAGAGTGCACATCGTGCACCTTGTGGCACCTTGTGCACTTGTGTGAAGTGCCTATTGAGGAATAGTCCGCCTTCGCGGCTGCGCCGCTACGGCGCGACCGCCTCCTCTATTGCATCGGGATCGGAGGCGGGACAGCGGGCGGCTGATTCTTTCTAAACAACATCGCGCCAAAGATGCCGCCGAGCATGCCGAGGGTCGTCGTCAACACGATCATCACGAAAAACCCGAACACCAACCCAATCCCGATTCCGGAATTGCTCGGTGATGCCTCGAGCGCGGCGCGGAGCCAAGGCGACAGGTCCGTCGACTCTCGCAGCACCTGCTGGACCAGCTCCGCATTGATGGGCGCCATCGCCGTGTTGATTGGAATGGAGACGATCAACCAGACGAAGGCGCCGATCACACCGGCAAGAAGCCCGACGATGGCGCCGTCGCCGATCTCGATCGGTTCGGGGTGATTCTGCTGCATCAGGTACGACGCCAACGCACCGCCGAACAGAATCCAGGCACAACAGCAGCAATTCACGACCGGGAGTGCCGACAGCACTCCGATCGTCACACCGCCAAGAAGCGCAGGCTGGACCTTGGGCGTCATGGCTCAGTCGTAATACTCGCGGCCGAGGTGGGTGATCATCTCTTCGCCCATCATGTAGCGAAGCGTGTTCTTCAGCTTCATCAGCTGGATGAACAGATCGTGCTCCGGATAGAGATCCTTCGCGTGCATCGGCGCCTTGAAGTAAAACGACAGCCACTCCTGGATGCCCGACATGCCGGCGCGCTTGGCGAGATCGAGGAACAACGCCGAATCGAGCACGATCGGCGCCGCCAGGATCGAATCGCGGCACAGGAAATTGATCTTCAGCTGCATCGGGTAACCCAGCCAGCCGACGATGTCGATGTTGTCCCAACCTTCCTTGTTGTCGCCGCGCGGCGGGTAGTAATTGATGCGGACGACGTGCGAAATGTCTTTGTAGAGCTCCGGGTAGAGGTGCGGCTGGAAGATATAGTCGAGCGCGGACTTCTTGCTCTCCTCCTTGGTCTTGAAGGATTCCGGATCGTCGAGCACCTCGCCGTCGCGGTTGCCGAGAATGTTGGTCGAGTACCAGCCCTTCACGCCGATCATGCGGGCCTTGAGGCCGGGCGCGATCACCGTCTTGATCAGCGTCTGCCCCGTCTTCATGTCGTTACCGGCCAGCGGCGCCTTGGTTTGCGCGGCGAGCTCAAGCATCGCCGGAATGTCGGCGGTGAGGTTCGGCGCCGCGTTTGCGAACGGGAGGCCTTCCTTCAGCGCGGCGTAGGCGTAGACCATGCTCGACGGGATCGCGTCGTCCGACAACTCCAGGCCTTTCTCGAACGCGGCCAGCGACTGGTGCACCGGCCCTTCCTTCATGTAGACCTCGGTGCTGCCGCACCAGACCATCACCAGCCGCGCGCAGTTGTGCGTCTGCTTGAAGTTGCGGATGTCGGCGATCAACTGATCGGCAAGGTCTTTCTTGTTCTTGCCTTTCTTGACGTTCGGTCCGGAGAGGCGTTTCACGTAGCGCTGATCGAACACCGCGGGCATCGGTTTGATGGCCTCGAGCTCCGGACGAATCGAATCGAGCAGCGAGCGTTCCAGCACGCCGGCGGTGCACGCCGCGGCGTAGCAGTCTTCCTCGAAGATGTCCCAGCCGCCGAACACGATGTCGTTCAGGTCGGCCAGCGGCACGAAGTCCTTGATCTTCGGGGTGCGGTTATCGGTGCGCTTGCCGAGACGGATCGTCGCCATTTGCGTCAGCGATCCAATCGGTTGCGAGAGACCCTTGCGGATGGCAATCACGCCGGCGATGGTGGTGGTGCTGACCGCGCCGAGCCCGACCAGGAGGATGCCGAGCTTGCCCTCTACAGGGGCGATTTCCAAGCCTTGTTTCACCTTGGAAATATATCACGCTGGTTCAGCTAGGATGGTCGGATGATGTTCCTCCTGCGCATGCTGCTGCGCTCGCGCGCCCGCGCGATGGATCCGCTGCAGGTGTCGATGACCGGCGTGCGCATGGGCGAGCGGTTCCTGCAGATCGGCTGTCACGATCGCACGCTGCTCTCGGGACTCGCGGCCAAGGTCGGCTTGAGCGGCACCGCCGCCCTGGCGGCATTCGACGACGCCGAAGCCAGGCGCGCCGGCAGCGTCGGGGCGAAGATTGGCGCGTTGATCGAGACGCACAAGATCGAAGGGCGCGCGCTGCCGTTCGACAGCAATCAGTTCGACATGGTGGTGGTCGACGATACCAACGGCCGCTTCGCGGCGATCGCCGATGATGTCCGCGCCGATTATCTGCGCGAAGCGAAGCGCACCGTGCGGCGCGGCGGACGGATCGAGATCATCGAAGGCGTTGAAGCCAAGCGTCCGCCGTCGTACAGCATGTTGCGCGATCTCGAAGCGGCGGGGTTCACGCCCGTGCGGCTGCTCGCCGAGCGCGACGGGTTCCGATTTTCCGAAGGACTCAAGGGAATAACGAAGAACGAATAACGAAGAACGAATGACGGAGCGCGAGACCCTTTCGTTATTCGTTATTCGTTATTTCAGAGATGCGTCGTGGTCGGCGGATCTTCGCCGGCTTCGACGATGTACCACCCCTTCACGTGACCGAACTCGACCTCGTCGCCGTCGTTGAGAACGGTGGCCGCCTTGATCACCTGGCCCATCAGCTGCGTGCCGTTCTTGCTGTTCAGATCTTCAAGCGTCGCCCGGCCGTCATCGATGACAATACGTGCATGACCGCGCGAGACGCTCGGGTCGTTGATGCACACCGCGCAGGTCGGCTCGCGGCCGATCGTATTGACGCCGTTGGACAGGACGAATCGCCGATGGCCGATTCGGAGCGAGCGAACCATCGACCGGAATCCTACCAAAGGCCGAGTGCAGTCTTGAGGCTACAGCCCGTCCTTAAACCACCACACCTGGCCTGGAGCAACAGGTCAAAGAATTCATGAATTCCGGCCGAAAAACCGGATCATGCGGCCGCCGCCCAGGAGCGCGCCCACGGCAAGGCTTTTGCGAATGACTCGGCAGACAGCCATGCTAGGCGCCCTTCCTCCCGACGTTTACAGCGCCCGCGACATTGCGGCAGCCGCTGGGGTTGTTGAATCCCGCGTGCTGGCGTTGCTCGCGCGAGGTGAGATCCGCTCGATCGCCGCGCAACTGCCGATCGCCGGCGACCCCAGCCTTGCCGCCTTCGTGAGCCAGGCCGAAGCGGTGCGCGCGGTGAAGGCGCTCAAGAACGGCACCACCGTCGCGGTGCCTGGCGCCCTGGGCCTGGGCCGTGAGCTGTTCGCGCAAGGCCATCAAGCCCACCGATCGACGACCGTGCCGCTGATCGTGTCGACGAGCCTGCACGGTCTCGCGGTGGCGACGGTGCTGTTTGTCGCGAGCCTCGGGTTGGCGGTCGCCGACGAGCGCACGGACGTGTTGAAGGATCCCGAGCCGGTCCGGATGGTGTTCCTCGTGCAGCCCGGACCGGGCGGCGGTGGCGGCGGCGGTGGCTTGAAGATGAAGACCCCTCCGCCGAAGGCCGCGCGCAAAGGGATCGAGAAGATCAGCAGCCCGCTGCCGGCGCGAAAACTCCCGCCGCCGATGCGGCCGCAACCGAAACCGCCGGAACCGCCAAAGCCGCTGGAGGCAAAGCAACTGCCTCCGGTGATGGCGCCGATCCCGACCAAGCAAGCCGAGCCGCAGGATCGCGAAGGCGTGCTGGCCAAGGCGCCGGAAACGCCGCCGAGCCAGGGCCCCGGAACAGGCGGCGGTGTGGGCTCGGGTCAAGGCACGGGCCTTGGCCAGGGCGACGGCACCGGCGTGGGCGAAGGATCCGGCGGCGGTTACGGCGGCGGCCCGTTCCGTCCGGGCAGCGGTGTTGAGCCGCCGCGGCTGCTGCGCGAAGTGCGCGCCGACTACACCGACGAAGCGCGCCGCGCCAACGTCGAAGGCGAAGTGGAGCTCGAGATCGTCGTGCGCCGCGACGGCACGGTCGGCGACGTCAGGATTCTTCGCGGGCTGCGCGGCGGACTTAGCGAGCGCGCGGTGAACGCGGTGCGGCAATGGCGCTTCGCGCCCGGCCGCATGAAGGGTGTACCCGTCGACGTGGTCGTCGAAGTGGGTGTTGAATTCCGGCTTCGCTGAGGTCTTGAGGTCTTGGGGTCTTGAGGTCTTGAAGGAATGAACATGGATACTCTCCTCCTCGGAATCACCGTTGTTTCGCTGATCGTCGCGCTCGTGATGAGCGTTACGGCGTGGCGATTGATGCGCGATGAAAAGCAACGATCGGCGGCCCGCATCGCCGCGCTCTCGGCGGCAGCGTCAGACGATGTGATCGAGAAGCCGGTTCCGGAGATTCAAATGGCGCCCGTGAGAACGAGAGCTCCCTGGGCACCGGCTCCCTTCGACTCGAATGCGTCCGCCGAACCGGCGGACGCATTCTCGCTCAGGGTCGGCTCGGAAAAAGACAGCGAGCCGACCGTTTCTCATGCCGCCGTGTTTCTCGGTGCCGTCACGGAGGATCGCGACAGCGGCAGCGGCCAGCGCTCGCTCGCGATGGCGGCGGTGGTGTTGTTCGTGGTCCTCTCCGACGGGCTGGTATGGATGATGTCGGGCCCGGAAGGCACCACCCCGGTGGCGGTGGGTCCGAACTCGCCGCTCGAGCTCGTGTCGCTCAGTCACGCGCGACAGAACGACACGCTCGCGGTCTCGGGACTGGTCAGGAATCCGGTCTCTGGCAAACCGGTTGAGAAGCTGTCGGCGGTGGTGTTCCTGTTCGATCGCATGGGCACGTTCGTGACCAGTTCCCGCGCGCACGTGGATTTTCTGAAGCTCGGCGCCGGCGATGAATCGCCGTTCGTGGTGTCGCTCGATGCGCCGGCGACGGTGTCGAGATACCGCGTGAGTTTCCGGACCGATGACGGCGTGGTGCCGCACATCGATCGACGCGGTGAGTCACCCGCGCCGGCCGGGGGCGACCGGCCGGTGAATGTGACACTGAAATGAGGGCTGAGATGGCGACACACAAAGCATCCGCCTCCGCTCGCTCTGGATCGACGCGAGCTACGGCGCGATGGCGCGCCGGAGCGGCTACGCCTCGTAGGCGGCCAAAAGGCAAAACGCAAAAAGGCTTCGCGATAGCCGCGGCGCTACTCGCGCTCGCGGGCACGACGCCGCTGGCGCAGCAGAAGCCGGATGGCTTCCGCTTCAAGAGCGGTGTCGAGCTGATCAACGTGACGGCCACCGTCACGGATCGGTCCGGCCGCTTCTACAGCCGGCTGCGCCAGGAAGACTTCATCGTCTACGAAGACAACCAGCAGGTGGAAGTCACGCACTTCAGCGCCGAACGCACCCCGGTCAGCCTCGGCATCGTCGTCGACACCAGCGGCAGCATGGTCGGCGAGAAGTGGTCGGCCGCCGTGAATTCGATCGATCGGTTCTTCCGGATGATGAACGACGAACTCGACGAGTTCTTCCTCTATCGGTTCAGCGCCAACGCGGATCTGGTGGCGGACTGGACGACCGATCGCGATCGCCTGGCCAACGTGCTGGGACGGATTCATCCCAACGGCGGCACGGCGATGTATGACGCCGCCGCGGAAGCCGTGCCGATGGCCCACAGCGGGCAGAACCGCAAGAAGGCGGTCGTGATCATTTCCGACGGCAACGATACCAGTAGCCGCGTGGGCGTGTCGGAAGTGAAGCAGATCGTGCGCGAGACCGAAGTGCTCGTGTATGCGGTGGGCATCGACGGCCAGGGACAATCGACGTTCCAGCGCCCGGCGCCGCCGATCCGCCAGCCGCAACCGCGGCTGCCGATTCCGTTCCCCTTCCCTGGCGGACGGGGCGGCACGGGACGCATTCCGATGCCGAATCCCGGCGGCTATCCACCAATCGGCGGTGGTGGTGGCGGCGGCACCTATTCGGTTGGCGGCGGCGCCGACGATCGCGTGAACGTGATGGCGCTGCGTGAAATCACCGACGATAGCGGCGGCCGCACCGAGATCGTGCGCGACTTCCGCGATCTCGATCCGGCCGTGGCCAGCATCGCCGATGAGTTGAGCCAGCAGTACTACCTCGGTTATCCGAGCCACGGTCTCAAGGACGGCCGCTGGCACACCATCCGCGTCGAAGTCCGCGACCCCTCACTGAAGGTGAGAGCCCGCAAGGGATACGTCGCTACGCCGTAAAGAAAGGGCAGAAGGCAAAACGTTTTCTGTCCGTTTGCCTTTTGCCGTTTGCCGTGATAGAGGACACATTTGGCTGGCACAATCTTGGCAGTGACGTCACGCGTGGGGAGGTTCCACATGAAGTCACTGTTCACAACCGTGGTCGCGGCTCTCTTGGTCCTGAGCGCGGCACCTGCGTTCTCTCAACCGGCGGAACGCAAGGATCTGCAGGTATTCAACGACATTGCCGATCGCGTCAATCGTTACACGCAACTCACCATCTTCGACAGCATCTCGGCGTCGGTCGACGAGGGCCGCGTCGTGCTGAGCGGCTGGGTCACGATGCCGTACAAGCGCGACGACCTCGAACGCCGCGTGCGCAAGGTCGAGGGCGTGATGGCGGTCGACAACAAGATCGGCGTGCTGCCGGTGTCGCAGTTCGATGACGACCTGCGGTTCCGCATCTCGCGCGCCATCTACGGGCACTCGCTGTTCTGGAACTACGCCAACATGGCCAACCCGCCGATCCGCATCGTCGTCAATCGCGGGCACGTGTCGCTGGAAGGCGTGGTGCAGAGCAACCTCGAGCGGATGCTGGCGCGGTCGCTGGCGTCGGGCTTCAACGCCTTCGAGATCAAGAACGCGTTGAAAACGGACGCTGAAGTGCGCGAAGAGATGGAACGGAAATCCGACTAGGTTTTCCGGGTCTTCACAAACCAGATCAAGCCAACAAAGGTGGCGGCCGCAAGAACCGCCATCGCGCCAAACAGGGTGAGCGTGCGAAACAGGATCGATTCCTTTTCCAGGCTCGCCTGAATTTCGAGCGGGGTCCCCTTGAGCCGCTCGGCCAGCGGCTGCTCCCAGACAACGATGTTGCCGCGCTCGACCTTCCGCGACGGCGCGTTCTGGAAGGTCACAATACTCGGCAGATGGACCCGCACCGCGATCAGTTCATCGCCGTCCCAGCCGACATTGCCGACGTCCTGGCCGGCGGCCGCCGTCATGTCCTGGCCGAACTCGAACGTGGCATCGCCCTCCAGGTAGCGATAGGTCGACCACGCGAACGGCGCCGCCTCGCTCAGGCGGCGGATGTCGGGCACCGCGAGGCGCAGGTGCACGTAGCGCCGTCGTTCCTTGCGTGACGTGGTCACGCTCTCAACACGAGAGACGGGGGTGTTGTAGAGATCGCGCACGACGATGCGATCCAGGCGCGCGTTCGGATCGAGCGGCAGCGTGAAGCCGCGCAGCGCGACCAGCGCCGGCACCGAGGCGTTCACGTAGACGGTCGCCGATCCATCGAGCGCGAGAAACACTTCCTCTTCGTATTCGTACTTCCTGGTGATGACGTTCTCGCAGGCCAGCGACACGAATGCGGTGAGCAGGAGGAGCGCGAACGCAACACGCACGATCGAATATTATAGGAGGCTTGTCCCTTCCCACGCTCTTCCTGATCGACGGCAGCAACCAGATGTATCGCGCCTATCACGCGATTCGCGGGCTGACGCGATCGGACGGGAAGTCCACCAACGCCACCTACGGCTTCATCACGATGCTCCGCAAACTGCTGGCGGATCATCAGCCGCAGTACATCGTGGCCTCGTTCGATTTGCGCGGCCAGACGTTTCGCTCGAAGGTGGCCGCCGACTACAAGGCCAACCGCGCGCCGATGCCCGGCGATCTCGCCGAGCAGGTGCCGTGGGTGCACGAGGCGTGCGAGGCCATGGGCGTGCCAATCCTGACATCCGAGGGTTACGAAGCGGACGACGTGATTGGCACCCTCGCCATCAACGCCGCCGCGCACGGACTGCAGGCGGCGATCGTGACCGGCGACAAGGATTTCTTCCAGCTCGTAGGCGATGGCATCCGTGTCTACAACCCCAAGGATGAAGGCACCTGGTACGACGCGGAGGGGGTGAAGCAGAAGTTCGGGGTCGCGCCATCGCAGGTCTGCGACGTGCTCGCGCTGATGGGGGATTCGATCGACAACGTCAAGGGTGTGCCAGGGATTGGCGAGAAGGGCGCCACCGAGTTGATCGCCACCTACGGCTCGCTCGAGTCACTGCTTCAGCACGCGCCGGAGATCAAACAGAAGCGGTATCGCGAGGGGCTGCTGACCTACGCGGATCAGGCCAGGCAAAGCCGCGAACTGGTGACCATCCACACCGACGTCGACGTGCCGTTCGAGCTCGAGCGGTTCAGGTTTCGAGGCGCGGACCGCGAGCGGTGCTACGCGCTGTTCTCGAAGATGGAGTTCCGCACCCTGGTGCCGGAGTTCGCGCCGACGGCCTCGTCGGTGGACAAGGACTATGCGCTGATCGAATCGGCGGCGGATCTCCACGCGCTCGTCGCGGAGATGAAGGCGGCCGGCAGGTTCAGCATGAAGGTGATCACCGACGGCACGGCGCCGGTGCGCGCCACACTGGTCGGCATCGCCGTCTCGACAACGGCGTCGAAGGCGCGCTACATCCCGCTCGGTCACGAAGGGTTCGGTGGGGGCTTTTCGTTACCCAAAGCCGAGGCGCTCGCGTTGCTCGCGCCGCTGCTCACCGATCCGTCGATCGAAAAGATCGGCCACGATCTGAAGGCGGATTTGATCGTGCTCGGCCGGCATGGCGTCGATGTCCAGAATCCCAAGGGGTTCGACACGATGATCGCCAGCTACCTGGTGGACGCGAATCGTTCGAGCCAGGCCCTCGAGCCGCTCGCGCTCGAGCAGCTCGGCTACAAGGCGCTGACCGAAGACGAGGTCCGCGGCAAAGGCGTCAAGGCGATCCCGTTCGCGCAGGTGCCGGTCGACAGCGTGCTCGATTACGCCGGCGAGCGCGCCGACATCGCGTTCCAGCTGTCCGAGCGGGTGCGGCCGGTGCTGATGAAAGACGAGCTCGAATCCGTGTATCGCGACCTCGAGCTGCCACTGGTCCCGATCCTGGCCGAGATTGAGCGCACCGGCGTTCGCGTCGATGTCCGCGCGCTCGCCTCGCAGGCGGTGGTCCTCGACCGCGAGATGGCCGATCTCAGCCGCCAGGTGTTTGCGATGGCCGGCGGCGAGTTCAACATCGGATCGCCGAAGCAACTCGCCGAAATCCTCTTCGAGAAGATGCAGTTGCCGGTGCTCAAGCGCACGGGCACCTCGCGAGCGCCGTCGACGGCGGTGGACGTGCTCGAAGAGCTCGCGCAACAGCACGACATTTGCCGATTCATCCTCGACTGGCGGCAGCTGTCGAAGCTCAAGGGCACGTACATCGACGCGTTGCCATCACTGGTGAATCCCGAGACCGGCCGGGTGCACACCCAGATCAGCCAGGCGGTGGCGGCCACCGGCCGGCTCAGCAGCAGCGACCCGAACCTTCAGAACATTCCCATTCGCACCGAGATCGGCCGCCAGATTCGCAGTGCCTTCATCGCCGATCCAGGCCACGTCCTGATCTCGGCGGACTACTCGCAGATCGAGTTGCGCGTGCTGGCGCACCTGTCCGGTGATGAGACGCTCAGCGCGGCCTTCGCGCGCGGCGACGACATTCACGATCAGACCGCGACCAAGGTCTTCGGTGCCGATAGCACGATCGATCCGCACGAGCTCCGGCGGCGGGCGAAGATCATCAACTACGCGTTGTTGTATGGCAAGACGGCGTTCACGCTGGCGAAAGACATCGGCGTGTCGCAGCAGGCGGCGCAACAGTTCATCGACGCCTACTTCGCCGGCTTCCCGCGCGTGCGCGCGTTCATCGACAAGACGCTGGCCGACGCGCAGGCCAGCGGCGTGGTGAAGACCATGTTCGGCCGGCGCCGGCCGGTGCCCGAACTGACCAGCCGCAACTTCCAGATCCGCGCCGGCGCCGAGCGCATCGCGGTGAACATGCCGATCCAGGGCACGGCCGCCGACATCCTGAAGCGCGCGATGATCGACGTCCACGCGGCGCTGGCCGGCGCCAACCCGCGGGCGCGGATGATTCTCACCGTGCACGACGAATTGCTCTTCGAAGCGCCGAAGGAACAAACCGATGACGTCTCGGCGCTGGTCAGGGAGAAGATGTCCAACGCCGTGAAGCTCAGCGTGCCGTTGGATGTGGATGTCGGTGTTGGCAAAGACTGGCGCGAAGCTAAGGGATAGTGGCAGATTCCAGAATCATTTCCACCGTTCCTTTACCACCGCCCATTCCGTTCTCAGATCGGATTCGGCTCGACCGCGTTTCTCCGCGGGTAACGATCTGACTCGATCAGGAATGATCCCCTCGAGCACTAACTTATCGAGATCGGCGCGCAACGTGGCCGACCGGCTGCCGGCTAATCGGGCCCGGACCCAGCCGGCGACGGCCGCTTCCCAGGCGGCCTGCGCATCTCCCGCGCCGCGCGTGCCGACCACCACCCAGTAAGCGGCGGCGGCGGAGCCGGGATTCCTGGCCAGCTCGCGGGCCATGCGGTCGCGCAGGCGGACGAAGACCGCGGCCCGTGGCTCGCGGTCGAGCCCTTCGGCCTGGCGCTCGAGGGCGCTGCCCCACCAGTCCAGCATCGCTTCGCCGGTCACGGGTCCCTGCGCGATGGCGCTGCCGATGGCGCTTTCGAACATCGCGGCCGCGGCGCCGAATTCGTCTTCGAAGAACAACGCTTCGCCGAGCGCCATCAGGAAATCGACGTGGTCGCGGGAATCGAGGTTGGTGACACGCACGGTGCCGAGGGACACGCGGGCGGCCGCGAGATCTCCGGGATTGGCGCGCTGCCGATAGCGCTCGAGATAGGCGCGCGCGAGGACGACGGTTGCGGCATCGGACGTGGTGGGAAACTTTCGCGCGACTTGGGCCGCCTCGATGGCCTCATCGAACTGCAGCTGGTTATACGCCGCTCGTGCCTTGGCCAGTTCCGCCCGCTGCGCAGCCGCGGAACCGCAGAACACGAGCACCAGGGCCACCGAAAGCACAGCGGCCTTCATTCTCACCAGGGCCACAGCAGGCACAGAGGCGTTCATTCTGACAAGGGCCACAAAAGGCACAGCGGCATTCGTCCTCATCAACGCCACAGTTAGACACAGATAACACAGAAACGGGGGGGAATTGGTGCGGCGCAGCTTACAATCTAGTGTTGGATGACAGAACCGGTTATTGTCCCGCGGGCTGAACACCCGATCTCGAGGCGGGACATCGATGCCGACGCGCTCAAGGTGCTCTATCGCCTGCGCGAGTCGGGCTACGAAGCGTATCTGGTCGGCGGCAGCGTGCGCGACTTGCTGCTCAGCCGTCGGCCCAAAGATTTCGACATCGGCACCTCGGCCCATCCCTACCAGATCAAGAAGCTCTTCCGGAACTGCTGGATCATCGGCCGCCGCTTCCGCCTGGCGCACGTGCGCTTCGGAACCAAGACCATCGAGGTCGCGACGTTTCGGAAAAACGTGCCGGCGGGGACCGAAGCTGAGCCCAGCGAGGCCGTGGCCGCTTTGCCGGCCGGACACGATCAGGAACTTCAGATCCGCCACGACAACACGTTCGGCACACCTGAAGAGGATGCCTTCCGGCGCGACTTCACGATCAACGCGCTGTTCTACAACATCGCCGATTACTCGATCATCGACTACGTCGGCGGGCTGCAGGATCTCAAGGACGGCCTGATTCGCTGCATCGGCGATCCGCACGGGCGCTTCCAGGAGGATCCGGTCCGCATGCTGCGCGCCATCGTGATGGCGTCGCGGCTCGGGTTCCGCCTCGACCCGCCGATCGAGGACGCCATCAAGCGGCATCGTTCGCTCATCGCCACCTCCGCGCCGCCGCGGCTGATCGAGGAGTACTACAAGATCCTGCGCTCCGGGGCCGCCGAGCAGACCTTCCGGTCGCTGGCGGAACACCGGCTGCTGGATCCGGTGACGCCGGAACTGCAGCGCGGCGCGAAGAACCAGGCGTTGTGGGACGGCCTGGCGTCGCTCGATGCGTATCGACGGAAATTCGAAGCCGCCCCCGCCTCGTTGCACAACCCGGTGCTGCTCGGAACGCTGCTCGTGCCGCTTGGCCTCATGCCTCGGCATGAACGGACGTTCCGAGAACATGGAGAAGAAGATGGAGAACATGGAGACAGTCCCGAGACCGGCAACGAGCTGAGGCCGCGTGCGAAACCGAAGTTCCGGCGGCCGCCCAAGGAACCCATCCTGAAGATCGGCCTGTTGCCGATTGCCCGCGGTGATACGGAGCGGTTGCGCCAGTTACTGTCGCTGCAATCGCGTATCGCCGATCTCGAGATGTCGCCGCGCGCCAAGCGCGCGCTGATGCATCGCGGTCCGTTCGAAGACGCGTTGACGTGGTTCGAGATTCACGGACAGGCGCCGGCGGTGCTCGAACACTGGAAGGGCTTCATGGAAGCGCTCGGGCCGAATGCGCTCCACGCGGCCGCTGAGGGCGACGAAGCGCCGGCGCCAGGCGATCGCCCGCGACGCCGCCGGCGGCGCGGCCGCCGCCGGGGTCGAGGCCGTGGATACGATCGCCCGCCAGAGTCTTGATTTCAGATCTCAGATTGCTGATTGCAGATTTAGCCGTTCTTTTTCTCGAACTCCTGCATGAACGAGACGAGCGCGTCGAGGCCGTCTTCCGGGAACGCGTTGTAAATCGAGGCACGCATGCCGCCGACCGAGCGATGGCCCTTCAGGCCGTCGAGACCCGCGGCCGTTGACTGCTTCACGAACGCCGCCTCCAGCTCTTCACTCGGCAACCGGAACGTGATGTTCATGCGCGAGCGGCCGCCCTTCTCCGCCGTGCCGCGATAGAAGCCGCTGCGATCGATCTCGGCGTAGAGCTTCGCGGCCTTGCGCTCGTTGTGCGCGCCGATCGCGTCGAGGCCGCCTTCGGCCAGCGCCCACTTCATGACCAGGCCGATCAGGTAGATGCCGAAACACGGTGGTGTGTTGTACATCGATCCATTTTCCGCGTGCACGGCGTAGTTCAGCATCGTGTGCAGCGATCTCGCCGACCGCGACAGGAGATCCTCGCGGATAATCACCACCGTCACGCCGGAAGGGCCAAGATTCTTCTGCGCGCCCGCGTAGATCAACCCGTACTTCGACACGTCGATCGGCCGGCTGAACATGTCGGACGAGGTGTCGGCCACGAGCGGCACATCGCCCACCGCCGGCTCCTTCGCCCATTCGGTGCCGAACAGGGTGTTGTTGGTCGTGATGTGCACGTAGGCGGCATTCGGGGTGAGCGTCAGCTCGTCCTGCCTCGGGATGCGCGAGAAATTCTCGCTCTCCGTCGACGCGGCGATGTTTACCGTGCCCACGCGCTGGGCTTCCTTCACCGCCTTCTGCGCCCATCCGCCGGTCACGAGGTAGTCCGCGGTGGCGCCTGGCGTGAGCAGGTTGAGCGGCACCATCGAAAACTGCAGGGACGCGCCGCCCTGCAGGAACAGGACCTTGTAGTTCGAGGGCACCTTGCCGAGCGCGCGCAGATCCTGCTCGGTGTTTGCGAGGATGGCCTCGAACGTTTTTGATCGGTGGCTGATCTCGAGCACCGACATGCCGACGCCGGGCAGTGACACGAGGTCGCGCTGCGCCTCCTCGAGGACGGGCAGCGGCAGCACGGCGGGACCGGCGGAGAAGTTATGAACGCGATGAGTGGTAGTGGCCATTTGAGTCATCCAAGCTTGACGAGTTGTAGATCGAGAATATCAGCGTTGCCCGCTTGCATGGCATCGAGCGCCCGCGCGGACGGCGCACCGTCGAGGTTGATACGAGCGACCGCCGCATGAGCGCCGTCGAAAATGATGTTGTCGGTTTCCTGCACGTTGAGCTTGGCGACGCGCAAGTACTCGAACACGTGCGCGAGCACGCCGGGCTTGTCGCGATGCCGCACGACGAGCATGTGCGTGGCCGGCGTCAGCTTCGCGAGGTTCACCACATGCGGGACCTTGCCGGTCTCCTTGAACGTGCGAATGATACGGACGGTCTCATCGGCGATCGCTTCCTGCGCCTGCTCGGTTGACGCGCCAATGTGGTGGGTGCCGTAGACACCGGGGTGCGACACCAGCGGATCCGCGAAGGCGCCGGTCGACGCGGACGGCTCGTTGGCAAACACGTCCAGGCCAAGCCGAAGCCCTTTGTCTTTCACCGCTTTGGCGAGCGCCTCGTGATCGACCACTTCGGCACGAGCGGTGTTGATGAAACTGGCACCCTGCTTCGCGTGGCTCAGCAACGCGCCGTTCACGAATCCTCGCGTTGCCTTCGTGAGCGCCAGGTGCACGCTGATGACGTCCGACTGCTCAACCAGATCCTCGGGCGATGGCACGATCTCGATGTCGAAACTCTCGGCGGCCTGGTCGCGCGCCGGCGGACTCTCGTCGAAGCGGCGGCTCCACACCAGCACGGGCATCCCGAAGGCGCGGGCAAGGCGCGCCACCTGCTGGCCGATGTGCCCGAAGCCGAGCAGGCCGAGTGTCTGCCCCATCAGGCCCCTCGCTCGCGCGTACTCCTTCTTGTTCCACTGGCCGGCGCGAAGGTCGGCCACGTTGTCGGGAATCCGCCGATCGATTGCCAGCATCAAGCCCATGGTGAGCTCGGCCACCGCCACGGAGTTCTTACCCGGACAGTTCGACACGTAGATGCCCCGCTCGGAGGCCCCCGCGACGTCGATGGTGTTGACGCCGGCGCCGGCGCGCACGATCAGCGACAGCGCACCGGCATCGAGCATGGCCGTGGTGACCTGCGTCGATCGGACGACAAGGACCGGCGCCTGTGACTCGCGAATGGCGGCCGCGAGCGCGTCGCCGTTAGCTTCGGGCAGGAACAGCACGTCGCAGCCGCACGCCTTCAACGCGTCCAGGCCCGACTGCTCAAATCTGTCTGCGACTAATACCTTCATATGTGCGGGCCCCAGGACCTCAAGACCTCAAGACCTCATCTTAGATGAGATGTGACAGGAGGCCATCGCGAAGCTTGGGCTCGAACCAGGTGGACTTTGGCGGCATGATGCCGCCGGCATCGGCAATGCGCATGAGATCCCCGACCGACACGGGATAGAGAGAAAACGCGACGGCGAATGTGTCGGCGTTCACCAGTTGCTCGAGCTCGGCGGTGCCACGGATGCCGCCGACGAAATCGATGCGCTTATCGATGCGCACGTCGGCGATGCCCAACAGCGGCTCCAGGATCGAGGTCTGCAACAGGTCGACGTCGAGCGCGTCACGGCCGGCAGGCATCGCGATCGTGTACCACGCGCCGTCGAGATACATGGCGATGCTCCGCTTGGCGCCCGGCACGGCGGGGCCGCCGTCGCGCACCGAGAGTGACTTCTTCAGCGCGGCTAGAAACGCCGCCGGCGCCAAACCGCGCAGATCGGCGACCACGCGGTTGTACGGCAACACCTGCATCTGGTTGTCCGGGAACGCGACCGCCATCACGCGATCATGTTCACCACTGCCCCGGGCGGCGAGCGACCGGCGCGTGCGGGCCGCGGAGGCGGCGCGATGATGGCCATCGGCGATATAGAGGCTGTCGATCGTCGCGAACGCGTCGACAATCGCCTGGTTGTCGCCAGCCGACACCTGCCACACCTCGTGACGCACCCCATCAACGGCGGTGAAATCAAACAGCGGCGCCTGCCGGGCCACGCGGGCCACGATCGCGTCGACCGCTTTCGCGGCGCGATAGGTCAGGAACACCGGTCCCGTCTGCGCACCGATCGCGAGCATGTGACGCGCGCGATCGTCTTCCTTGTCCGGACGTGTCCTTTCGTGTTTCCTGATCAACTCGCGATCGTATTCGTCGAGGGAATAGCAGGCGGCCATGCCGGTCTGCACGTGCGCTCCCATGTGCAGCCGATAAAGATAAAAGCTTGGGGCCTCCTCGACCACGAGCGGCGCGGCGCGTTTGAGCTCGGTGAAGTTCTTGGTGGCCCGCTCGTACACGGCATCCGAGTACGGATTCGCGCCGGGCGGCAGATCGATCTCCGGCCGCGACACGTGAAGAAAACTGAGGGGATTTCCGGCGGCCAGGGCGCGGGCTTCCTGGGTGTTGACGACGTCATACGGCACCGCAGCGACCGCCGCAGCAGCGTTCGGCACAGGCCGTAATGCGGCAAAGGGATAAATGGCAGACATGAACCTCTGATTATAGGCTTGCCCTCCGAAGCGTCCGCGCGAAGGAGCGGCCTGCCCTCCGAAGCGTCCGCGCGAAGGAGGGGCCTGCTCGCCAACCGAAGCTCCGAAGGAGCGAAGGTTTGGCAGTTCGGCGTCGGCTACACCTGGCGGTGATCACGGACGTACTGATCACGGACGGGTCAGTTATTTGCTGCGAGGGCTCGGGGGCGATAGAGCAACGTGAAGTAACGGTCTCGCTCTGACGCGAACACGTTGACATAGGCGGCCGGCACCGGCTCGCCGGGCGGCATGTTGCGGTGCTCGACGATCGGGTTCACGTAACGGCCGTTCTTCTTGAGGCCGTAGTGGAGATGGGGCCCGGTCGCGAGGCCGGTCTTGCCCACGCGTCCGACGAGATCGCCCTGCGACACCCGCGCGCCGGCGCGAACCGCGATCGACGACAAGTGCAGGTACTCCGTTTCGTAGCCATTCGGGTGCCGCACCTTCACCGTCCGCCCGCCACCCGCCGTCCATCCCGCCAGCGTCACCACGCCCGGCGCCACCGATCCCACAGGCGCGCCCGTCGACGCGTGGTAGTCGACGCCGTTGTGGGCGCGCGCGTAGCCGAGGATCGGGTGTTTCCGCGAGCGCGAGAAGCGCGAGGTGATCCGCGGCTCGAACTTCAACGGTGATTTCAGGAAGAACCGTTTCAGCGACCGTCCCTGCTCGTCGTAATACCCCGGCGAGCCGCCTTCGGGCGTGAACCGGATCGCCTTCAGCGTGCGGCCGTCGTTGAGGA
Source organism: uncultured Acidobacterium sp. (assembly GCA_964513235.1). Lineage (GTDB taxonomy): Bacteria > Acidobacteriota > Vicinamibacteria > Vicinamibacterales > UBA2999 > 12-FULL-67-14b. The sequence continues at coordinate 20,440 of CAZEMI010000123.1, read as the reverse complement.
ACTCGGCCGCGAGAATTGGCCCGTAACCCGCGAGGCGACCTTCGCGCGTCTGCCGATCGACCAGGACGCGAAAGCGATCGCCGGGCTGCAGATCGGAATTGAAATCGATCTCGCCGGAGAACACATCGGCCATGCCCAGCGCGAGATCGATGCGCTCGCCGGCCTGGTCAAGCGCCGCCGCCAGCGAGTTGGTGTCGCGGTTGATCTCACCTTCGATGGTGACGACCTCGCTCTGCTTGGGAATGCGATCCACCGTGGCAATGAAGCGCGGCGCGCCTTCAGATGAGGCGCGCGCGACAATCAGCCGGCGATCGCCGTCGATTTCGTATTCGAACCTGCGGACACGGCCATCGAGCAGCCGATCGATCGCGTACGGCTGGCCGGCACGAAGGCGGCGCACGTCCATGGCCGACGCGATCGACGAGATCAGCACCGCACCCTCGGCATGTTCGATCATGTGGTTCTCGAACAAGTGGGCGATCGTGGTGCGCGCGGGAACGAAACCGGTAAGCAGGTCGGAGTCTTTGGCCAGCGTGACGTCCTGGGTCAGGCGGGGCGTGGCCGACGAGTCGGCGGCGGTCACCAGCCAGAAGGCCGATGACGCGGCGACCACGAGCAAGCCGACGGCGGAAATCAGAACGTGTTTACGCACAGTGTTTCCTTGCCCCGCGTTTCCTTGCCCCGCCTCCGGCGGGGCGCCTCGGGGCGGCGTGCAATCGTGTGAACAATTGGTCATCGTCGCGGCATCGGGACCACAAGTTGCGCCGTGCCGCCCGCTTCGATGCGGACTGCCTGCTGCACTTTTCGGCCGCCCGCTTCGAGCACAACAGTGTGGTCACCCGGCGAGAGGTCGCGCACGGTGACCGGCGTGGTGCCGCGCGGCCGGCCGTCGATCGTGACGCGCGCGCCGGCCGGCTCGCTCCTGATCTCGAGCGCGCCGGTCTTGGCCACGCCCTGCAGCTCCACGTACTGCGAGGTCTGCACGCCGGCCTGAATCATGAGCGGAATCACCCTGGGCTCCGACTTCCCGCTTTGGACTTCGAGTACGTGCGCACCGGAATCGAGCCGCACTGTCAGCGGCGTGTTGCCTTTGACTTCGCCGTCGATCTTCACCTGCGCGCCTTCGGGCCGCGATTGCACCACGAGCTCGCCTTCGCCCTCGCGCATGCCGCCGCCGCCGGTGTCTCGCGTCAACAGCCACCCCATGACGCCGAGCAGCACGATCACGACGGCGCCCAGCCCTAAGACCATCGGGTTGAGTCGTCTCGCGGGAGCATCGGATGCATCGAATGCAACCGGTACGGACGGTGCGGCGGGTGCAGGCGGTGCGTACGCAGCGGACGCCGCCGGTACACGCTCTTCGGCCGGTTCGTAGGTCGCAGGCGCCGGCGCTTCCTCGTAGCCTGGTGTCTCGTCTGGCGGCGCAGCAGGCGGCGGCGCATACAGCCGTGGTTTCTGCTCGCTCGACACTTCAGGGACGAACGCTGGCGCTTCGTATTGTGCCGGCGCCTCGTAGACCTGAGGCTCCGGTGTCTCTTCTTGCCCGCCTTCGCGGCCAGAGGCCGCTTCGGCGCGGTCGCGCCGTAGCTCGCCCGACTCTGCGCGAGCGTAGGCGGAAGGCGCCTCTTCTTCCACCGGCGGCGGGGGCGGGGGCGGAGGCGGCGTATACATTCGAGGCTTCGGCGGGGGCGGTTCTTCCGCCACGGGCTCGGGCTCCGGCTCTGGTTCGGGCTCTGGTTCGGGCGCCGGCTCGGGTTCTCGCACGGGCCCGCCTTCGCGACCGGGGGTCGCTTCGGCGCGGTCGCGCCGTAGCTCGCCAGATTCATCGCGAGCGGAGGCGGACGGCGGAGGCTCGACGAAGTCCTTCGGCTTGTAGGTCAGTAATTGCAGCGCGATCGGATCGTCTTCGATGCGTGGCTGCGGACGCTTCGCCTCAGGAACCGGCTCGGGCTCGGCCACCGGTTCCGGTTCCGGCTCCGGCTCGGGCTCGGGCTCGGGTTCGGCAACGGGTTGTGGCTGAGCGACCTTGTTGAGGTCGGCCTCGAGGTCCTCGAGAAGATTGACCTCCTCGACAGGCTCGGGCTTCGGCTCGACCACCGCTATCGGTTCGGGAACCGGCTCCGGTTCCGCAACTTGGTGCAGCGGCGCACCGGTCGACCCGACCAGTAAATTTTCCACCGGCTCGGGTTCGGGCGCTGACTTCGACTCGGGCGGAGGTGGCGGGGGCGCCACAACTTTCGGCCCGCCTTCGCGGCCGGAGGCCGCTTCGGCGTGGTCTCGCCGTAGCTCGCTGGACGTTTCGCGAGCGGAGGCGGACGCGGGTTTCGGCCGCTTGTTCTCGATCGTGATGCCGATGCGCGACACCCATTCGATGAACGTCGGCGACGTCGTGACGTACGAGCGATCGCTCGCCAGCACCGACTCGAATGCGACCTGCGCTTCCGACGGCGTTTGAAACGCGTTGGTGACGTCGAACTGCAGCGCGCGCTTGAGCCAGTTCGAAAATGCCGCCGACAGCGGCGCCCCCTGCCCGTCACGGAATTCCTGCGCGCCCTCGACCAGCGACTGCAACGAACCGGGGAACTCATCGAGTTCGAGCGATCGCCCCATCAGCAGGGTCAACGCGACCACGCCGACAGCCATGGCATCGGCGCGCTGGTTCGCGCGCGGCAGGCCGGCCGACGGCGGCATGGCGATACGGAAGTCGCGCCACAACTTGTCGCGGCCGAGGTTCAGCTTCTCAATCGCCGGACCGAACGTATGCTCGGCGATCACCAGGCGCGATTGCGGCGTCACCACCAGGCGCAGCGGCGAGATGACACCGATCGCCGCGTCGCGATTGTGGCGGCCAAACAGCGCCACCGCGGGCAGCAGCTGGCGCAGCAGCGCGATGACGACGGTGATGTCGATCGGAATGTTGGCGGCCGCGGATTCCTCGAGCATCTCCGACAGCCGCCAGCCTTGCGTCAGATCGGAGACCAGCTGCAGGCGATCGGCCGACGGCCGGTCGAGCCGGCGCACGTGCACGTACGACGCGTGGCGGACGGTGGAAAACCGCGCCACGCGCTCGCCTAGCGCGGTGACGAAACCGGTATGCTCGACAAGCTCCGGGACGAATTCGAGAAGCTCGACTTCGTCGCCGGTTTCGGAGTCGATGCCATTCGTTCGGCGGCCAAACCCGTCGGTGACCGTCGCCGGGGGTGTGACAGTTGGGAGCACTCGATCCATGGGTGCAACGGCCCTTCCAGAAATGTACGGACGTGCCGCCGATATGCTAACCCGAAGCGGCCCAACCAGTTACCGAAAATATCTTGGGGCCGTGCTGCCGTGGGCACTGACGGCTTTGCGCCTTCGCCGACGATTCGGTAATCAACGCTGCTGGGTGCCCCGCCGATCCAGCTGCGCCAGCAGTTCCTTGACGGCGGTTTCGATCTGCGTGTCGCGCCCCTCCGGGCTCTCGCCGAGCGCGCGGCTGACCGGCACATCCACCGGCCTCGGGCGCATCTCCATGTCGGATCCGTCGCTCGCGGTAATCCGCGTGCCGGGCACGCGCAGGATCGACCCGTCCATCATCGGCACGTTCGACGTGTAGATAATCCATCCCGCGGTCGGCTCGCCCACCACCGAGCCGAGCTTCAGCAACCGGTAGCCTTCGGTGAAGTCCTCGGCATCGGACAGCGAATGCTGGTTCGTGAGCAGGATGGTCGGCCGCTCGAGCGCGCGCTGGCCGAGCATCGATCGCGACGGAACCCGCGCATCGCCGCGGCGCGTCATGTCGAAGAAGCTGCGGCGCGCGAGCACGTCGATGGCGTAGACGTTGACGAAGCCGCCGTTGTTGTTGCGGACGTCGATGATGACGCCGTCCCTGCCGTGATTGTCGGCGTCGAGGTCGACGAACAGCTGCTCGAGCGAGGGCGCTCCCATGTCGATCATGTGCGCGTAGCCCAGCCGGCCGCCGCTCAACTTCGCGACCAGGGCGCGGTTGTCTTCGACCCACGATCGATACAGCAGGCCCTTCTCGGTGGCGAGGTTCACCGGCCGCACCGCCACCTGGCGTTCGCCCCCAGGCGGCGTCGGGGAGCCGTCGGCCGCCACGCCAAGCACCACGCGCTTGCCGATGGTGTGCTGCAATGCCTCATCGATATTCGACGCCGCCGTGAGGCGCTGGCCATTGACGGCCAGAATGACGTCGCCGGCGCGAACCGAGCCGGCCACGGCGACCGGACCCAGCGGAAGAATCTCGGCGATGCGCAGCCGCCCGCTCTTCTGGTACTCCGCAGGATCGAAGCGAACGCCCAGCCGCCCGGTGAACGGTGGCGCCGCGGAACCGGCCGGCGCCGAGAAGCCGAGATGCGACGCATTGAGCTCGCCGATCATCAACTGCGTGACGCGGCGCATTTCGTCCGGGGTGCGGGTCTGCTGCACGCGCGCGCCGTAGGCCGTGCGTGCCGCGGCCCAATCAACGCCGTTATGCCTGGCGTCGAAGAAGTTGTCGTGCAACATCCGCCACGCCTGCTGGAACACGACGGGACGCTCGCGCGCGAAATCCACGTCCATTTCCGCCGTGAGATCCAGACCGCGGGTGCGGCGCTCATCGATGGTGATCGACTGCGGCCGGCCGGCGTCGAGGAAGTAGACCTCCTTGCCGTCGGGCGAGAATTGCGCGCTGGCCTTGTTGCCCGGGGTCGAGGTGAGTTGCCGCGCCACCGCCGGCTCGCGCGCCAGCTCGTCGATCGAATAGGTGTAGAGATTGGTTTGCCCGGCAACCCCCGCGGTGATCAACAACGACTTGCCGTCGGGGCTCATCGTCTGGTCCTGCGCGTCGAGCCCGACCGGGACCATGCTCAATCGGCGCCTGATCTCGTCGAACACGATCGCCGCCGGACCGGCGGGCAGCGGCTCTGCCGCCGGCTCGGCCGCGGGTGGAGATTTCGGCGCTTCCTGATCGAACAAGCTCCGGAAGCGATCCTCCCGGAATTTCGGCGTGCGCAACACGAGATCCACCTTCGCCACCCGCTGCTGCTCGGTGCGCTGGCCGGTCACGAACATCACGAAGGTGCCATCAGGCGACCAGGCGAGCGAATCGGCATTGAAATTGGCGAGCGAACTGATTGGCCTGGGCACCGGCTTGGGCGACGCGGCACTCGGGACGAGGTTCAGGTTCGCAAAGCCGCGCGAACCGACCGACACATACGCGATCCACGTGCCGTCGGGCGACCACGCCATGCGGCCCGTGCTTTGATACCCGGGGAGGAAGCCCTGCGCCACCACGCGTGGCTGCGGCGAGTCGAGCGAAAGGATCTTGAGCGCTTGACGGCCTTCGACGAAGGCCAGCGACAACCCGTCGGGAGCCACGACCGGGACGCTCAGTTCCTCCACGCTCGTCAGCAGAACCGTTTCGCGCCGCGACGTCAGGTCGAAGATGATCAACTGCTGCTGCTGCGTTTCGCGGCTCGAGACATAGAACAGGCGCCGGCTGTCGGGCGCCCATGCCACACCGTATTCACGTGCCGGAGAAGTGGTGACGCGTTCGGCATCGCCACCGTCCCTGGCCGATCCGGCAAACACCTCGCCGCGGACGATGAACGCGACCTTCCTGCCGTCAGGCGACAGCACGAGGTCGCTGAACTGATTGGTGAGCCGCTGGTGCTCAACCGGCGGCGTCGCGGGGACGCCACGCAGTTCGACCGGTAGCTCGCCGGCCCGTCCGCTCGCGGTGTCGAGGGTCCAAATGCCAAAGTTCCGCTCGAACGCGATGGTGCGTCCGTCACCGGTGATGCTTGGCCACAACACGCGGCCCTGCGTGAACTTCGTGACGGGACGCGAGGCGCCGTCGATCGAGACCTGCCAGATGTTCTCGGCGCCGCCACGATCGGACATATAGAACAGTCCCTTGCCGTCGGCAGACCACATCGGCCAAAGCGCCTTCGCGCCGCGCTCGACAATGCGCTTGTAGCGGGCGGTGGCGGGCGCGCCCTCGGTGGACAGCCAGATCTCGGATTGGTCGAGGTGGCTGTGGCCGTTCCGCCACCACTGCGCAGAGGATGTGCCTCGGGCGGAGAACGCGATTGTCCGGCCATCCGGCGCCGCCGCGCTGAAGAATTCGTTCGTGTAGCGCTCGTTGGTCACGGGCATCGGCGTGCCGCCGCCAACCGGCACGCGGAACACGTCATTCATGCCGGCGATGTCCCTGGTGTTCATGAAGAAGAAGATCGACCGGCCGTCGCGCGACCATCCGTCCAGCATCTCCGGCGCATCGTCGAAGGTGAGGCGCTGCAGAGACGCGTCGGCGAAGTTCAACACGTAGATGTCGCCGTTACCGGTTCGATTCGATACGAACGCGATCGCGTTTCCGGACGGCGAATACATCGGGCGCGATTCCGTGGCCGGGTGGGAGACGAGCAGGCGCGCGATGCGGGGAGCGGCGCCGCCGAGTGGCACGGTCCACACGTCGCCTCCCGAGACCAACGCCAGCTCGCGGCCGTCGGGCGAGATGCCGGGCTCGGCGAGCGGCGGACCCGGCGGCTGGCCCTGTGTGGCGATCGACGCGGGTGCGGCCACCAGGAACACCAGGCTCGCGAGCGACGCGCGCAGCTGATTCGTCATGGCGCGAAGCGTCTCACACCGCCGGTGCCAATTCAATCCGGGTTACACTCGGAACAATTGGATTTGACGATCAGCGTTGTGCTCGCCCTGGCTGCCGGCTTCGCCGCCGGCTGGCTGCTGGCGTCGCGGACCCGCAGTTCGAACCAGGATCAACTGCGGGACGCCTTTCAATCCCTGGCCGCCACCACCCTCAAGACCACCACGGATGAGTTTCTGAAGCTCGCCGACCAGAAGATCGGTAACGTCCACAAGGACGCTGCCCTCGATCTCGGCAGGCGACATCAAGAACTTGACGCTCTCGTAGGGCCGATTCGGGACACCCTCGCCCAAGTAGGGACGAAGCTGTCGGAAGTTGAAAAGCAGCGAGTCAGTGATACGGCGGGCATACGAACCACACTCGAGGCGGTCCAACAGGCAAACCAAAAGCTTGAGCGGGAAGCGCAGAGTCTTGTGAAGGCGCTTCGGACGCCGAATGTGCGGGGCCGCTGGGGGGAGATTCAGCTGCGCCGGGTCGTGGAACTTGCAGGAATGATCGAGTGCTGCGATTTTGACGAACAGCCCACATTATTCGGCGATAGCGGTCAACGGTTCCGGCCTGATGTTACGGTGCATCTCCCCGGAGGCCGGACGGTCGTCGTCGATGCGAAGGCGCCTTTGGACGCATTTCTGAATGCACAAGAGGCGACCGACGATGCCACTCGGGCTAAGCATCTGACGCAGCATGCTCGCCAAGTGCGCGACCACATGCAGAAGCTTGGATCAAAATCGTACTGGGAGCAGTTTGAAGCGTCGCCCGAAATGGTGGTCATGTTTCTTCCGGGCGAGTCGTTCTTTCAAACGGCGCTCAACGAAGACGTCTCGCTGATTGAGTTCGGCGTCACGCAAAAAGTCTTTCCAGCCAGCCCAATCACGCTGATTGCGTTGTTAAGGGCCGTCGAACACGGCTGGCGCGAAGAACGAATCGCGAAGAATGCATCGGACATCAGCGAACTGGGTCGCGAACTTTATCACCGAGTCTTGACGATGACCGGTCATCTTGACGAGTTGCGAAGCAAACTCGATGGCTCGGTACAGGCTTATAACCAATTGATTGGCTCGTTCGAAGGGCGCGTCCTCGTGCAGGCGCGCAAGTTCAAAGATCTCGGCTCTACCGCAGGCAAGGAGATTCCGGTCCAGGAGGTTCTCACGACGGCACCGCGCACACTCCAATCGGCAAACTTACTCGGACCCGAGGCTATCGTCGAAACCGAAACAATTCCGGGAGATCGTTCATGAGACGACTCGTGCTCGCTGCCACCGCCGTTCTGACGGCCGTCACCGTGACCGTTGCCTCACAAACGGTGAAGCCGGAAGCGACGTCGCTCTCGGGCAAGCCGCTGTTCGTGCCGGCGACGATTCCGAACCAGCAGAAACTCGATGCCGATCTGGCGCAAGCCGAGAAGACGCTGGCGGCGACTCCGAAGGACGCCGAGGCGATCATCTGGGTGGGCCGGCGTCTCGGCTACCTGTGGCGGTACAACGACGCCATCGCGATGTTCACCAAAGGCATCGAGCTCTACCCCGACAACCCGAAATTCTACCGGCATCGCGGCCACCGCTACATCAGCGTCCGGCAATTTGCGAAGGCGCAGGCGGATTTCGCGAAGGCGGCGCAGTTGATCACGGGCAAGCCCGACGAGATCGAGCCCGACGGCGCCCCGAACCCGGCCGGCAAGCCGCGCAGCACGCTGCAGTTCAATATCTGGTACCACCTCGCGCTGTCGCATTACCTGCAGGGCAACTACGCCAGGGCCGACGACGCCTGGGTCGAGTGCATGAAAGTGTCGAACAACGACGACTCGATTGTCGCGACGAGTGACTGGATGTGGATGACGCTGATGCGGCTCAATCGCAAGGCCGAGGCCGCGAAGGTGCTCGCGCGCATCACGCCGAAGATGGACATCCTCGAAAACACGGCCTATCACCGCCGGCTGCTGCTGTACAAAGGCCTGGAAAAACCCGAAGCGCTCCTCGATACCACGACTCCAGACCCCACGCAGATTGCGACGCAGGGCTACGGTGTGGCCAACTACTACTTCGTGACCGGCAACACCGCGAAAGCCCGCGAGGTGTTCGAGAAGATCGTGGCCGGCGCCGGGTGGAACGCGTTCGGCTACATCGCGGCGGAAGCCGACCTTCGCCGGATGAAATAGGCGGGACTTCCGCCTCCGCTAAAGCTACGGCGGACAGGTCAGACCCAGGATCTCCTGGCCGATGATCCGTTTGATCTGATCGATCGTGGTCACGCCCGCCACCGTGGCGGTGCCGCCAATGGCGGCGAGCTCACGCCGCACTGTTTGCGTGAGCGACGCCGGATCGCCGGACACCCGTACCATAACTTCGGCTCGCTTCGGCGGCGGCTGTAATTGTGCGAACGGCGTGAACACGGATGGACGTACCGGCTGGGTCGCAGTCGCCGCATAACCGGCGACTACCCCAACGACGGTATGCGGCTGGCCTTCCAGCCACAACTCCCGACCGAGCGCCGCTTCTGGACCGTCCACCGCCTCGGGCCACAGCTGGCCGGCGAGGAGATCGTTGATGATGACGACCGGTGCGCCGTTCGCGGCGTCGCCGGCGTTGAAGACGCGCCCCGCGCGCATGGTCACGCCGAGTGTCGAGAAATAGTCAGGACCGATCGATCCGCCACGTGCCAGGATCGGCGCCGTGCCAGCGGCATCGGGAGCGGCACGCCGGGCGACGCCACCCGCGAGGTATGGAATCGTAGTCGTGAACTCAGCGGCGGCAACGCCAGCAATCGCACGCACGCGCTCGAGCAACACTTCCGACGTGATGCCGTTTGGATCGTCGACCCGGGCGCTGAAGATCGGTTTCGTGTCGAAGCCCGGGCTGTCGTTCAGGTTCTTCCGGTATGAGGCAAGCATGGCGCCGGTCGAGACCAGCAGCGCGACGGTAGCCGCGATCTCGAACACCACCAGCGCATGGCGCCAGCGCTGGCGCACGCGATCCGATCCGCGAATGGCGTTGAGCGGGTTGACGTGCAGCCGTCTGGTCTCGTAAAAGGCGGGCGCCACACCGGTCAGCAGGCCCGCCGCAATTGTCACCAATGCCGACTGCACGATCATTGACCAATCGACCGTCAAGTCGTACTTGTCCATCGTCGGAATGTTGCGAATTGCGACGCCGCGCAACGCGAACGTCAAGGCGACGCCAAGCAAGCCGCCGGCAATCGCGATCACCGTTGATTCGGTCAGCAGAGAGCGGACAATCCGTCCACGCGAGCCGCCAAGCGACGCGCGGATGGCAATCTCATGTTCTCGAGAGGTCCACTGCGCCATCATCAATACCGCGACGTTGGTGCACGCGATCAGGAGCGTCAGCAACACCGCGCCGGTCAGCAGAATGATCACGAATGGTCCGACCCCATTGCCGACCGGTGTGCCGCGAATGGGATACGCGTTGAGGCGCATCTGCCGTTGATCGGCGGGCAACTGGCCGGCATACCGGACGGCACCCGCCGTCACCTGTTCGAGCATCGCCTGCTCCGGCAGCGCCGCCGGCTTTCGGATCACGACTTCGACCGGGGTGTCTGCGGGCAGTGCGGCGGGATCGAAACGCGTCCAGACCGGGCCCTCCATCGACGCGAACCAGAAGCGGCGCGGCATGACGCCGATGATCGTGTGCGGCGTGCCGTCAATCAGGATCGAAGTGCCGATGACGTCTTCGCGCATCTGAAACATGTTGAACCACACCCCTGCGCTCAACATCACCGGCGGATCGCCGCCCTGCGGCCACTCGTGCATGGGTGTGCCAATCTCCGGAGCCACGCCGAGACGCGCGAACAGATTGCCGGTGACTGGGCGGACCGATCGCGACACCACCTGGTCGCCGGCACGAATATCCTGCTGGCGCGGCGGTGCGGCCCCGGCCATGGTGGCCGCCAGCGTCGGAACCTCGAGCCACAACCGGAACAAGCCGGCCGGGACAAACCGCCGCTGGTTGTCCGGCGTCGGTGATCGCAGCGAATAGAGTGCGGCCGGATCCTGGTAGAGCGGCGGCGGCGCGAGGAAGATGGCGTTACGCAGGAGGAGCGTGATGGTGGTGGCGCCGATGCCGCCGGCCAGCGAGACGACCGCGATCGCGCAGGCGATCGGATAGCGCCGGATGCCGCGCAGCGCCGTGCGCGCGTCTTGCTTCAGCTGATCGACCCAGAGCGAGCGGCTCGAGTAGTAGAACCGCTCGCGCGCGAGCGCCGCGTTGCCGAAACGCTTCTGCGCCGCGAGCCTGGCCGCCTCGGGGCTGAGCCCCTCTTCGACGAGCCGATCCGCTTCGAGCTGCACGTGCGCGTCGACTTCACGCGCGAAGTCTTCGTCCGGCCGTCGTCGCTGACCCCACATCGCACCCTCCCCGGGTTGACATTCGACCCAAGTGTAGGCATGCTTGGGTCGAATGTCTATGCGAAAACGATCGGACCGTGAGCATAGCGCCCATCTGCAAGGCACGCTCGACCTGCTGATCCTGCGGACGCTGGTGCACGGATCGCAGCACGGCCAGGGCATCGCCCGCGCCATCCAGGCGCAATCAGACGATGTGCTGATCGTCGAGCATGGCTCGCTGTATCCGGCGCTGCAGCGGCTCGAGGAGCGCCGCTTGGTCAGTGCCGAGTGGGGCACGTCCGAGAACAACCGCAAGGCGCGTTTTTACACCCTCACGAAAAAAGGGCGGGCCGAACTTACACGTGAGCACGGCGAGTGGAAGAAGGTCGCCGCCGCCATCATGCGCGTGCTCGATCCCAAACAGGCCTGATTCCGCGTTGGTGGTGACGATCTTTGTCACCCCGAGATTCGAAACCGTAATCTCTTCGCACCGTTGCGATCGCGCCATCAACGACAACGCGCGGTTTTTCTCGTGGCAACGCGATTGCAGCCGCTGCACGGCATGGCAACCAACACGGTCAGGATCGGCGTGGCATGCCCCAAGACAGGCGAGCGCGCCGCATTTCTCGAATGGTTGAGACTCGCCGGTTATGAACCGGTTCCCATGATCAGCGTCGATGCGCTCGCGACCGACATGGTCACGAAACCCATCGAAGCCCTGATCGCCGATGTGTCGCTCGTCGACGCCGCGGACCTTCCGCGCATCGTCAAGATTCTCGGGCACAACCGCCCGCTGATCCTGGTCGGCGCGCGCGGCGAGCAAATCGAAGATGTGCCACGTGATGCGACGTGGATGCAGCGCCCGGTGACGAGGGAGACGCTGATGCTGTCGGTGGCGTTAGGGCTTGCCGAAGGGCGGCCGGCACGACGATCCCCGCGGAAGCTGGTGCCGCGGTTACTGTCGTCGGTCGACGGTGTGACATCGAAGATCGTCGACATCAGCACGGAGGGCGTGCGCCTGGAGATCGCTGGCGCGTCACCCGCTGCGCTGCCGCCCTATTTCATTCTCAAGGTGCCGTCGTTTGGCGTGGCGACGAGGGTGAAGCGGGTGTGGGTGGCGATGCCGGGTCCGGGGCACTTGTGGTGCGGCGGCATCATCGAGAAGCCGGCGGCGAAAGCCGCCGCCAAGGCCACGGCCTGGCAGTCGTTCGTGCAGTCGGCGCCCACTGGCGATCATCTCAAGGTGTCCACCGGCGGCCTGGTGATGCTCAAGCAAGTCGACTAGGCGGCGGGTTTCGCTTTCGAGCTGTTGCTATTTCGGGAACTTGTCCTTGGATTTCTCGTCCCACTCGACGGAGCCCTTCCCCTCGGGCTCGAGTTCCATGATGGCGTTGGACACGCGATCGGTCCGCATCGAGCGCGGACTGGTCACCATGTAGACCAGGCCCTCCTCTCCGGCCGTGCGCAGCTCGTAGCGCGCCTTGTAGCGCCGGAGCACTTCTTCGATCTTCGGCCGCGCATCGAGGGTCTTGTCGCCCATCTTGATGGTGAGCTCGAAGAGACGGGTCTGCGGCTCGAAGCCCTCGATGATCCACAGGCAGAGCGTGATGAACAGCGTGCCGATCACGGCGAGGCCGTAGAGTCCGACGCCGGACGCCAGGCCGACGGACAACGCGCACAGCATCACCACCGCGTCCTTGGGATCGTCGATCTTCGATCGATAGCGGATCAGGTTGGCGGCGCCGACAATGCCGAAGGCGCGCGCCAGGCTGGAGCCGACCACCAGCATGATCAGCGCGCCGACCACGGCGAGGATGATCTGGGTCTGCACCACCGCGGGCTGGCGCTCCGGTGTGCCGCGGCGTCGCGGACGCAGCGCCAGCACCGTGCCAAGCAGCGCTGCCAGCGGCAGCCTGATGAGCGAGGCCAGGACCTCCTCCTGGAAATTGTCCATCACTCCCGGAAGATCGATGGTCGGGTCCATTTAGGGGGTCACTCCCTGCTACTGAAGCGCCAGGCCTTCCTGGATCTTCGACTTGATCTGGCGGGTGTAGCGGATGCCGATCTCTTCGGGCACGGCGGCGCCGCGGAATAAATCGGCCCACTGCGCCTCGGTGATGCGGTTGAACAGCCGGCAGATCCAGACCACATCCGCCGGCGTGATGTTCTCGAGCAGTTCCTTGTGGCGCGCGTGATAGTCGAACTGCACGCGGCCGCCCTCGACGCCGAGCACCAGCCGCTGCGTCTCGAAATCGGCGATGTTGTTGCGATTGCCGGTCGGCCACGCGGTCTTGCCGAACGACGCGCCGATATCCTGCACCACGAACCAGCGCGCCGGGTTCCGGCCCGCCTTCGCGCCGGGCGCGTCGGCTCGCAAGCCCACCCCGGCATAGATGCGGTTCTGGCTCGGCTTCAGGTCCCAGTTATTGATGATCAGGTTCGCCACGACCAGGCCCTTCAACTGGCGGGTGCCAAGAAACGGGTTGTCGGTCCACGACCACTCGCCGTCCGCGTCGTGATCGGAGCTGAGACGAAAGCGGCCCGACATCGGCTTCGAGACCGGACCGCCCGTCATTTTCCATTCGGGCACGAAGTAAACGATCGGCTGGTGATACCCGACCGCCCACAGGAGCCGGCTTGCCATCACCTCGGGCTGCCCTTCTTCGCCGGTCTTCACATCCCACTTGCGGCCCTTCGGATCGACGACGTCGTAGCCGCCGCTGTATCCGGTGGTGTCGATGCCCGTGAACTGGTACTCAATCTCCGCCGACGGCGCGAGCGACTGGCCGCCGCGGCCCCATCGCAGATCCTTCGCGGCGATGTTGCCGGGATCGCGCCACAGCTCCGAGAGCGTCGCGCTCCGGGATTTCGGATTGGCCGGCTGGCTCGCCGTCAGCACGGCCGCCGCCGTGGCGGCCAGCAGAATTCCGGCGGCGACGCGAACCAGGCGCCGCAACCGGATCACGACGTTCCCCCGTTCGTTTCGCGCGTGATGGTCCCCGAATCCACCAGCCGGCCGCGGCGCGAGATGGCCTGGTAGTGCAGCACGTCGCCATCGATCTCGATCATCATGAAGCTCTGCTCCGAGTCGAAGCCCTTGGCGGTCATCGCGCCGACCTGGATGTCGCCGGCGCGCAGCTTCGCCGAGCCGCCGGCGGTGAAGTAGTGGATGCCCTTTTGCGGCTTCAACCGCTCGTAGAAATGCTCGTGCCCGGCGATCACCACGTTGAGCGCGTACTTGATGAACAGCGGCTCGACAATCGAGCGCAGGTCGAGCTCCGATCCGTGGCGGCCGCCCGACGAGTAGATCGGGTGATGGAAATAGGCGATCTTCCACTTGGACTTCGACTGCGACAGCTCCTGCTCGAGCCAGCGCTGCTGGTCCTTGTCCATGTAGTTGCTGTCGAGCGCGAAGAAGCGGACGTCCTGCTTCTGATAGGCGTAGTACCGCTTGCCGCCCATGCCGAAGGGCTTGTAATACATCTGGTTCGGATCGTCGTGATTGCCCAGCGAGGCATAGAACTCGATCTTGGCGTCGAGCAGCGGCTTGAACGGCTGCTCGAACTTGCGCGCGTAGTCCTGCGGACGCTCGGAGCCGTACATGTTGTCGCCGAGCATGATGGCGAACTCGTACGGGAACACGCTATGCGCGCGCCACATCTGCTGCGCGGTCTCGACCTGCGCGCGATCGCCGGTGCCGCTGTCGCCGATGACGAGGAACCTGACCGAGTCTTTCCCCGCCGGCGGCCGCGCCGCGGGCGCGGCCGACATTTGCGCCACCGGCTGGCGCTGCTGCAGATCCAGCGCGTCAACCGCCACCACGACGGCGAGCAGTACCAGCAGGATTGAGAACAGTCGAACGGGTCGCTTGGTCATGTTGTTACCGCCTGCGTCGATTAGGTGGTCGGAATCGCGTCGCGGAGCACGTCCACGATCAAATTCGCTTTCACATCCCGCAGTATCAGGTGGCGCTCGACAATGCGGTATTCGAGCTCGGGTGGCAGATCCGGCAGCTTCTGCAGCAACGCCGCCGGGAACGTGAGCAGCGGAATGGTGGTCGAATAGATCGTGTTGACCGACACTGTGGCGCCTTTTGGCAACTCATGCACGAGAGCCCGGCGATCGGCGAGGCTGCGCCTGGCGAAATCTTCCGTGATGATCGTCCGGAAATGCGTCTGCACGTCGGGCGCGAAGACGACACCCTCTGGCGCGCCGGCGCGAAGCGTCATGATCGTCTCGGCGAGCGCTTTCTCGCGGCCCGAGATCTCCACCGGATCGTCGGTCCGCTTGAGGTTCGGCACCTTGCCCTCGGCCTCGTTATGCACCTTCATATAGGCCTCGAGGTGCTCATGGAACGCGAGAATCGCCGCGCCCATCGCGTTGACGGGCTGGCCGTCGGGTGCAACGGTGGCGGTGGTCGCCGGCAACGGCGCCGGCGAACTCCGGGTGGTGGCCCGCGCAGCGTCGGCGGTGTCCGCCGCCGCCTTGGTTTCCGCGGAGTCCACCCGGTTGCAGGCCACTGCAATGGTGGCCAGAAGCACCAGCAACGCCGAACGCAATATCGTCATGGCAGCTTCAATTGCTTCAAGTGCTGTGCCACTGCCGCCAGCTTACGCGAGCGGCACACATGTGGCTAGAGCATGGGGCAACCCCTAGGGGTGGCCGGCGATGGTCATCTTCCGCTGAGCTGGCCTGCGGGCGCGAGGTGTCCGGCTGCCCATTCTAGGCCATGGACTACATAGCGCCGCTGGTGTACATCATGCACGGCGAACATGATGATCCGCCAGGTCTTGCTGCTGTGCTCGGTCCTGTCTGCCACCGCGTGTGGCAACACCTGAATCGGCCAGACCTCCGAGGCGCGCGCGCAGCCGCGGCTCGACCGGCCAATCGGCTTCCGAGAGGCACACCAGCCGCTGGTTCTCGCTCTTGTTGTCCCAGTGCGCGATGAGCGGTTACCCGAGGTGCGGCTTCAGAATCGCATTCACGTCGTCGCGGACCCACTTTGCGGCGCTCCCCTCCTGGTACTGCGCCCAGCTCAGCATCGAGCCGCCAATCACCGCCTCGATGGTGCGCGCGAGTTGCTTGGGATTGGTGGTGGATGACAACTCTCCGGCGTTGATGGCTTCCCGAATGAGCTTCTGCAACTCCTCGCGCGTGGCTCGTGCGCTCTTCGTGAAGTGCCTGCGGAAGTCGGGGTCGGTGAGGTCGATCTGCAAGTACGACAAACTGCGCATGAATGCCGCCGGGGTGTCGGCCATGCCGGCCATGCACTCCGCATACGCGCGCAGCACCGCCAGCGGCGAGCGGTGGCCGTGCCGCAATCGCGCGAACATCTCGCCGGTGCCCGCCGAGAACCGCTCCGACAGCTTCAGCATCAAGTCGCGTTTCGAGCCGAAACGCTGCACGAGGAGGCCCGCCGTCACGCCGGCTTCCGAAGCGATGTGCCCGAGCGTCAATTCGTTCGGCCCGACGCGCGACATCACCCGGTAGGCAGCCATGAACACGTCGTCGTCGGTGACTTTGCGGGGGCGGGCGCACATGGAGTTGACAGTTTCTAAATGATAGTTTAGATTGTTTCTAAATTTGCGTTTAGTATAGCCGCGTTGGCTTGGCCTGGGAAGCGACGGCGCGGCAGGTGTGGAGGGGTGATGGCGCATCGCAAAGTGATCTACGGCGGGGCGTGCAGCCTGGACGGATTTTTCGCGGGCAGGGACGGCGCGATCGACTGGCTGCACTACAGCAAGGACGTCGAGGAGATCATGCGGAAGTCCTGGTCGACCACCGACACCATCCTGATGGGCCGGAAAACGTGGGACTTCACGATCGCCGCGGGGGGCGGTGGCGAAATGCCAGGCGTCTCGATCAACAAGACCTATGTGTTCTCCCGCACGTTGAAGAGCGTGTCGGGTAAGGACACCGAACTGGTGACGAGCGACGCCGGCGAGTTCGTGCGCACACTCAAGGCGCGCCCCGGGAAGGACATCATCGTCATGAGCGGCGGCGACTTCGCCACCTCCCTCTTGAAGGAAGGGGTCATCGACGAGATCGGGCTCAACATCCACCCGCTGCTGCTCGGCGCCGGCGTCCCGGCATTCCTCGACCCCGGCCTGCGCGTGCAGCTCGAGCTGACGGAATGCCGTCAGCTCGATGGCGGGTGCGTGCTCGTGACCTATCGCGTCAAGCCGTCGCGGGAATCGCGACCGGCCTGACGCTCATGCGGTAGCCCATCCAGATCAACAGCAACCCTGCCAGCTCGGTGACGTAGAGCACTTCCGTGTAACCCATGCGGGTGGCGGTGCCGCCGATGCCGGGCAGGATGGCGCCAACGGCGATCAGGACGTTGGCGATCACCCGATGGCGCGTGGCGGGATTGCTGCTGTAGCGGAGGGCCGAGAGGATTGCACCGCCGATCAGGAAGACGACGGCGTACATGTTCACGAACGGGCTGAAGGCACGCACCCACTGCCATTCGAGCACGCGCCCCGTGAGGCGGTGCGCCTCGACCTGGGTGTAGTCGATCGGCGACATGAGCACCGCCACCGACGCAATCGTGATGAAGGTCATCAGGATTACCGTGAGCACGTGTGCGGTACGCCGCGCCAGCAGCAGATAGACGGTGCCCTGGGCGAGCGGCGCCCCGCCAAGCAGCGCCCCCGAGATGTACCACGCGCGGAACGTCGGCTCGTTCCACCCAATCAGCGTCGTCGCCGCTTCGGTGAACGTGCCGATGCCGTAAGTGGCAATGCCGAGCGCCCACCACAACAGGTGCAGGCGCTCGGGATGCTCGCGGTAGCGGCGAAAGATCTCGGCCGCGAACGGAATGGTGAGGATCGTCGTGACGATCGGAACGTAGTGGACGAGCGCAGGCGACATCTCAGAACGCTCCCACGTTCAGGCCCACGGTGAAGCTGCGGCCGCGGGCCGGCGCGAACTGGAAGTGCTCGCGATAGTAGCGGTCGGCGAGGTTCTCGATCGCGAAGGTCAGGCCGATGCGATCGCGGCCACGCACGAGGTTCACGCCCCAGCCGAGCCGGTGAATGGCAAACCCGTCGAGCGAGAGCAGGTCCTGCGCGATCAGAAACGGCGAATCGAGCAGCGTTTCCGCCACCCGCGTGACCTCTCCCTGGGCGCGCACGCCGTACTCGACCCACCAGCGGCCGCGCGCCTGCGTGAACCGGGCGTTGGCGATCACCTTCGACGGCGTGATGTTGTCGAACGGTGTGCCTGCCAGCGAGCTGTTGTCGAGCGGGTTGGTTCCGTCCCGCACCGTGCCGCGCATCAGCGCCGCGGCGCCGGTCAGCGTGATCACGCCCGCCCGGAAAGACCGCGGCATCGCACCTGACAGCTCGACGCCGGTGACGCGAACGTTGCCGAAATTCCGCGACTGGGCCAGCGCCCCCGAGGAGTTGGTCGCCACCACGAGGTCCTGGGCGATGAAGTTCTGATACTGGTTCAGGAAGTAATAAGCGCCGCCGCTGAACTTGCCAAAGCGGACCTTCACGCCGGCATCGAAGTTGTTGCCGGTTTCGGGCTCGACCGTCACGTTCGGCACGAGGCTCCCGGCCGTGGCGGGACCGGCGAACAACATCTCTTCGAGATTGGGGTGCCGATAGCTTCGACCGAGACGGACGAACGGATTGATGGCGCCGTCGGGGTTCGAGACGATGCCGATGTCTCCGGTCATGGCCTGGCGCGCGTAGCGGGCGCCGTTCGGATCGGGCAGCTTTGATTGATCGATCGCGGGCGTGGCGTTGCCGATGACGCTCTGGACGTCGTAGCCGGGGGTCGGCTCGGTGACCACCGTATAGAAATCACCGCGCAGGCCGGCGACGACCGACAGCGCCGGCCTGACGCGCCATTCATCCTGTGCGAACACCGCCACATTGCGCAGGCTGGCGTCGGGCACGCGCACCGGATGCGCGATGGTGGCCGGACCAAGCGCCACCGGCGACGGGAACACCACGGGCGCCGGTCCTCTCGCCCCCATCACCACCTGCCCCACCAGCGATGTCGTCGTCGTCGTGGTGCGCTGATCGCTGCTGCGATCGCGATAGAACGTCAGGCCGGCAGTGAGCAGGTGGTTCGGGGCCGGCACGAATACCGCGTGGAGATCCACGCCGGGGGTCCACACGCGCTGCTCGGTATCCGAGAGGACGTCGAGCCGCATCACGGCGATCGGGAAAAACGCCCCGGGGGTTGGCGCGGGGAACTGAATCGGCAGCGTCGTTCGCAACAGCCGTTCGATGCGCTGGTAGTACGCCGTCAGCGACAGGTTCGCCAGCCATGGCGTGATCGCCTGCGCTTCATAGCGTGCCGATACCTTGTCGAGATTGGTGTACGGCAGCGACGTGTCGTTGAAGAAGAACGGCTGCTCGAAGTCGGGGAAGCCGATGTCTTCCATGCGCCGGCTCTGATAACGGACCCGCACCGAGCGCCGCTCGCCGACCTTGAACAGACCGGTGGCGTTGACGAACCTGCCTTCGGCCTGCGAATTCAGGATCTCCGCATCGGTGCGCACGAACGGCTGGTTGAACGGATCGGGGAAGGCACGGAAGTTGAAGCCGAAGTTATCGATCGTGTCGGCCTGGCGCAGCGTGCCGTTGGCAAACAGCGGGCGCGTATCCTCGCCGTCGAACTTCCCGGCCTGGTAGTTGTCGAATCTCTCGGCGCCCGCCTGGATGCGAACCGCGGCGCGCGGCGAGGTGCCACCGAGCGTGACCGTGCCGCGCATGCCGTTCTCATTCGAGCTGTAGAAGCCGTTGAAGCCGTAGAGCAGCTGGCGCGTCGGCGAAAACGTGGGCTCGTTGGTGATGATGTTCACCGTGCCCGCCAGCGCGTCCGACCCGTACATCAGCGTGCCGGCGCCATTGATGATCTCGATGCGATCGATCGTGTCGGTCGCGATCAGTCCCACCTCGGCGCCGGTGCGATCGGTGGCCTGCCGGGCGGTGTTGAGGCGTTCGCCATCGACGAGGACGAGCAGGCGCGTGGAATCAAGTCCGCGCAGGCGCGGGCGAACCCCGAATGGCCCGTTGCCGACCGGCGTCACGTTGACCGCGGCGGTCACGGCGTCGCCGGTGGAGAGGGCGTTGGCCTGCTCGACGGCGGCCCGCGACAGCGTCTCCACGTGAAGCGGGATCTGCCGGACTTCACGCTCGGAACGGCTCGCCGTCACGCTCACCTCGGCCCTCAATACGCCGAGCTCGAGCGACACCGGAACCTCCAGCTGCGCGGATGATTGGCCGACCAGCACGGTGCGCGCCGCTTGGGAGAACCCGGCGCGGGCGACGATCACGAGATACGAGCCGGCCACGGGCACGTCAAAGTGATAGCGGCCCTGGGCGTCGGTGTCGACGCGAACCTCCTGGCCGGTGGCAATGGAACGAAGCGTGACCTTCGCCGACGTCACCACGGCGCCGGTACTGTCGGTCACGATGCCGCTGATGGTGGCGGCAGAC
>CAZEMI010000122.1:0-6228 GCA_964513235.1 uncultured Acidobacterium sp. | reverse complement strand
GACCGAAGCGCAGCGAGATGCGGCCCCAGTGATTGGTCCGTCCACCCAGCATCCGCGTGCGAAACCAGTCGAACCGATCGCCGGGCGCGGATGTATAGGGCTCGCCCTCCAGCGTCCAGCCGCCCCAACCGGCATCGAACTCGCCGAACTGGCGTTCGGGGAGCGGCAGACCTCGTCTCGGAGACTGGTAGGGCCACGCCATCATCTTCGAATCGCGGCGCGTGTCGAACATCGGGCCCGCTTCGAGCATCAGCACGTTCGCGCCGGCTTCGGTCAACACTTTCGCGGCCATGCCGCCCCCGGCACCTGAGCCGATGATGACGACGTCGTGAACCGTTCTGCCGCGAATGATTTGCATAGGTTTTGAGAACCGCCGTAGCGGCGATTGTAGTAGCATCCGGCCGCGGGAGCGAAGCAAGTTGCGGCCGAGGAGCCGCGCATATGACAAAAGTATCCAGACGCGATTTCGTGAAGAACGCAGCAGCCACCACCGCGGCGGTCACGATTGTTCCGCGGCACGTGCTCGGCCGCGGCCAGACCCCGCCAAGCGATCGGCTCAACATCGCGGGTGTCGGCGTCGGTGGCATGGGCCGCACCAACCTCCTCAACCTCGGCCTCGACAACAACATCGTCGCGCTGTGCGACGTCGACTGGGGCTATGCCGGCCGCGGCTGGGCGGCGTCCACCATGGAGGCGGATCTCAAGCGCGAACAAGACCGGCTGTTGCGGACGGACCTCACGCCGGAATCGCGCAAGAACAGCGAGCACCGGGTGGGCTCGCTGAAGAGAATCATCGCGGAAGACCTCCCCAAGCAGAAGCGCTATCGCGACTTCCGCCTGATGCTCGAGGAACAGAAAGACATCGATGCGGTCGTGGTCGCCACGCCCGATCACATGCATGCCGCCATTGCCATGGCGGCGATGGATCTCAACAAGCACGTCTACGTGCAGAAGCCGCTGACCTGGTCGGTGGACGAAGCGCGCAAGCTCGCGCGCAAGGCGCGCCAGGCCAAGGTCGTCACGCAGATGGGCAACCAGGGCCACTCGTGGGATGACGGCCGCAAGGCCGTGGAGTGGGTGCAGTCGGGCGCGATCGGCGACGTGCACGAAGTGCACGTGTGGACGAACCGTCCACTTTCCTACTGGCCGCAGGGCATTCCGCGGCCGGAGCCGCGCCGCATTTCCGCGGATCTGCGCTGGAACATGAATGGCGTGATGGCGCGGCTCGCCAATGCGATGGGCATTTACTCGGTGCCCGAGGATCTCGAGTGGGATCTGTTCCTCGGTCCCGCACCAGCCGTGGAATATCACCCGGTGTATCACCCGTTCAATTGGCGCGGCTGGGTGGATTGGGGCTGCGGCGCGATCGGCGACATGGGCGCGCACCTGATGGACCACGCCTACTGGGCGCTCGATCTCGGATATCCAACGTCCATCGAAACCGTGTCGACGCCGTGGGAAAAGGCGTGCTTCCCGATGGCCACCAAGACGTATTACGAATTTCCCGCACGCGGATCGAAGCCGCCGGTGAAGCTCACGTGGTACGACGGCGGCATGTTCCCGCCCACGCCGCCCGAGCTCGGCGAAGGCGAAAAGCTCAACGGCGAAGGCGGCGCGATCATGGTCGGCACCAAGGGCAAGGTGATGTACGACACCTATGGATTGCGCTCGCGCCTGCTGCCGGATTCCCTGCAGAAGTCGGTCGGCGATCCGCCGAAGACGCTGCCGCGCATCACCACGAGCCACGAAACGAACTGGTCGAACGCGTGTAAAGGGATCGGCCAGGCATCGACGCCGTTTGAATATGCGGCGAAGCTGACCGAAGTGATGTTGCTGGGTGTGGTGGCGCTACGCGCGGGCGGCAAGATCCACTACGACGGTGCCGAGATGCGCGTCACGAACTCGCGCGAGGGTAACGATCTGCTCAAGCGCGAATATCGCCGAGGGTGGTCGTTGTAGAGCCTGCGGACTTGAGGGCTTGAGGACTTGAGGACTTGAACTCTTAACGTCCTAAGGTCTTGGGGGCCGGCAATGCGCGGATCTTGAGGTTGCGATAGCTCACGACGTTGCCGTGATCCTGAAGCGCGATGTAGCCGCGCTTGGTGCGGCCGTAGGGCGGGATCTTGCCAAACTTGCTGGCCTTGACGCGGCTTTCCCAGTCGGGGCTGCCGATCTCGTATTCCACGACTTTCACGCCGTTCAGCCAGTGCTCGACGTGATTGCCGCTCGCGATCACGCGGCCCTCGTTCCACTCGCCAACCGGCTTGGTGAGGTCTTTGACGGGCTCGTTCACCGCATAGTTTGATCCGGCTGACGTGATCGCATTGGCGCCGTCCTTGTGGCCGGCATTGTGGAGGATCTGATATTCGGGGCCGGTGTGCCAGGGATAGGGCTCGGTCGTGGCGATGCGATAGATCACTCCGCTATTGCCGCTCTCGGTGATCTTCCAATCGAATCGCATCTCGAAATCGCCATACTGCTCGACCGTCATCAGGTCGCCGCCCTCACCGTCGCGAATCAGCTCGCCGTTTGCGGCGCGCCAGCCCGTGGGAGGCGTTTCCGTCTTGTAGCTGCGCCAGCCGGCGAGCGACTTGCCGTCGAACAGCAATTTCCACCCGGCCGCTTTCTGGGCGGCAGTGAGCATCGGAGCCTGCGCATGCAAGGTCGCACCCAGGATCAGCATAGCGGCAATCGCGAGTCGCATCATGGCGTGGATCATATACCCAGCCGTTCGACTCGCTTGCGATGATCACATCATCGCAAGCTCGCTCAGGCCAGGAGGGTCTTTCGGCAATAGTCGAGGCACCTGCCCACCTCCTCCACCGAATCGCCGCCTTTGTATTCGTATTCGATGTTCGCGGGGATCGGCCAGCCGTTCTGTTGCAGCAGGGTCAGCACCGCCGCAATTGGCGTATCGCCTTCGCCAAACGCCACATTGGCACCCTGGTCGCGCTTGCGATCCTTCAAATGCAACGTGACGATGCGTGCGTCGTGCTGCTTCAGGAACGCGACGGCGTCCTCGTTCGCCGCGGTGAAGTGCCCGATATCGAGGTTCACCGCGATGAAGGGACTCGACTGCAAGGCGTCGGTAAGGCTCTTCGCCGTGGCGAACTCATTCGGATCGATCCGTGAATGATTGTGCACGCCGACCAGCATCTTGCGCCGCGCCGCCACCGGCGCCACTCTCGCCACTGTCTTGATGTTCGAAGACGACGTGATCACCGGGGCGCCGAGCGCCGCCGCCATCTCGAAGCCGCGCTCGATCTCGGCGTCGGAAAAATCGTCGCGGAAGCTGATGTTGTAGGCCGACAGCGCGATCGACGCTTTGGCGAACTGCTCGCGAACGCGATGGAAGTGATCCATGCCGACGGTCTCGCGCCACTTCCGCCGGTCCTCGCGCGACAGGCCGCGCGGTTCGACGTGGTCCTGCCACAGCTCGCAACTCCGGAGGCCGAGGGTCTGCATGCCGGCGATCGCCGCCTCCAGCGGCCGATCGCGGAAACTGTAGCTCTGCACGCCCAGGGTCACCGGGTGGCGGCGCTGCAGCCCGGGGTCCCCACGACGCGGACTTTGCGTCGTGGGGTGGAGCGCCACCAGGCCCACGGCCGACGCCGCCAGGAACTCCCGCCGGCTTAATCGGTGTCCACTCAATGTAATCGGTGTCAAATCGGTGTAATCGGAGGCCGGCGTGCCGGGGGCGGAATGTAATTCAGCAGGTTTGGCGGTTTCCATTCGATCACTCGCTCTTCTTCGGCGCTCAAGTAGCACGCCATCAGCAACTCGGTGACATCGCGGCCGGCGTGGAAATTCAGCTCCGGCTGCACGCCGTCGAGAAACCAGCGCGTGAAGGCGCGGTTCTCGTTTTCGTAGCCGTACTCGCCTGCCTCGTTGCCGACAATCGGCATCAGGCCCTGTTCAGCGTTCTGCTTCTCGATCAGATCTTCGCCGGCCTCTTGCTCCTGCAGCCGGCGGGAGAAGAACACCTTGGTGCCGCCCTCGAGCGTGCTCATCGACATCGAGTACTCAGGACCGAGCAGCTCCATCGACAACCGGAGACCCGCGCCGACGTAACTCCAGGACGTGGTCGCTTCGACGATCATCGGCGTACCCGCGTCATCCACGTAATTCACCGTCGCACGAGCGAAATCCTCGGCCGGGTTCTTCACGTAGTCCACCTTGTCGGTCATGGTGCCGCGGAGTAAAGACGCGTATTCCGGCCGCGACCATTTCAGGAACCCGATCTGCGCCGACACCTTGACCGGCCTGATGCTGTTGCGCGGTGCCCCCGGCTTGGTCAGCAGGTAGCGGCCGACTTCGAGGCTGTGGCACATCATGTCGTTGAGGACGCCGCCGCCCTGCAGATCGCCCTGCCAGAACCACGGCATGTGCGGACCGCCGTGCTCCTCGGCCGCTCGCGCGAGATACGGCCGCCCCGACGCTGCGGCGCCGCGCAGCCACACGATGTGCTTGCCGCGTACGAGATTCGGTTGAAACAGCTGGTTTTCGAGATAGCCGTGGAGGACGCCGGCTTCTTCGACGAGCTCCACCATCCGTTTCGCCTCGGCGGCGTTGCGGCCGAGCGGCTTCTCGCACGCAATGGCGCGCAGCTTCGCGCCCTTCTTGATGGCGGCGACGATGCGTTCCATGTTCTCGACGCGCGCGAAATTCGGGCCGCACAGCCAGACGCAATCGATCGACAGGTCGGCGACCATCGCTTCGATGGAGTCGAACGCCGTCGCGTCGCCCACGTGAAGGGATCGCGCGAGCGCGGCGGCGCTTTCGGCGTTGGCGCGGGTCGGACTGAAAATGCCGCGAATGTCGGCGTCCCGCACCGCCTCCCACGACCGGATGTGAAAGCGGGTCATGAACCCGCTGCCAATGAACCCTACCCCGAGCCGATCTGCCATGCCCATGAACTATAGTGCAGCCACCGATGAACACCGATTCGACACCGTTTAAACGGCACACCGTGGCTCTCGCGGTAATGATGTTCCTCGAATACTTGATCTGGGGCTCCTGGCTGCCCCTGCTCGCCCTGTATCTCGGCGGCGTGCTCGGCTTCTCCGGGGCACAGATCGGCTGGATCTTCGCCACGCAGGCCATCGCGTGCGTGGCCGGCTTGTACTTCGGCGGTCAAATCGCCGATCGCATGCTGTCCACCGAGAAGCTGCTGTCGGTGCTGCACCTGATCGGCGGTCTCGCGATGTTCGCGCTCGCCTACCAGACGACGTTCTGGTCGTTCTTCTTCGTGATGCTCGCGTATCAGCTCGCCTACATGCCGACGATGTCGCTGACCAACGCCGTGGTGTTCCATCATGTGGCCGACCCGCAGCGCGACTTCGGCAAGATCCGCTTGTGGGGCACGATCGGATGGATTGCGGCGAGCTGGCCGTTCGTGTTCATCCTCGCGGGCAAGACCGGTCCCGACCTCAATGCCGCGCTCTCCAGCATCTTCACCGTGGCGGGGATCGCCTCGATCGCCCTGGCGGCGTTCTCGCTGACGCTCCCGCATACGCCTCCCGCCAAGACCGAGGGTGGGATCAGCGCGCCGATGCAGGCCCTCAAGCTGCTGCGCGATCCGGCGATGTTCGTGCTGTTCGTGGCGACGCTGATGGATGCGCTCGTGCACCAGTGCTACTTCCAGTGGACCAGCCCGTTCCTGCAGCAGGCGGGGCTCGCGGAGAACTGGATCATGCCGGCGATGAGCGTGGGACAAATCGCGGAGATTGCCTCGATGGCCGCGCTCGGCTGGGCGCTCTCGCGAATGGGATGGCGCTGGACGATGACGGTCGGCATCCTCGCGCATGGCGCGCGCTTCTTCGTATTCGCGATCGGCGATCCGCTGTGGTTGATGGTGGCCATCAACGTCGTCCACGGCATGTGTTACGCATTCTTCTTCGCCGCGGTCTACATCTATGTGGACGAGCGCTGCCCGCGCGACGCGCGCGCGAGCGCGCAAGGCCTGTTCAACCTCGTGATTCTTGGTGTTGGACCATTCGCCGGCAGCTTGTTGTGGGGATGGCTCGGCGACGTCTTCCGCACCGCCGATGGCAGCGTGGATTTCTCACGCTTGTTCCTCGCGCCGGCATCGCTCGCGCTCGCCGCCGCGCTGCTGATGGTGATCGCCTTCCATCCCAAACAGCCGCGCACCGCTTAGGCGGGCACTGCATTTGACAATCTAATGGAGCGGTGGCATGCTCCATTATGATGTCTAATGAAGAGGAAAAA
>CAZEMI010000121.1:0-12898 GCA_964513235.1 uncultured Acidobacterium sp. | reverse complement strand
GTACGCACCGTACGCACCGTACGCACCTTATTTTCCGGCGGCGCCGCCGTCTGGCGGCCGGCGATCGACGCCGCCCTCTAACATGTTCTCTTTCTGGTTGAACACAATCACCTGGGCTGCGCCCTGGTTGCCGACTTCGTTGATCGTGTGTCCCATCGCCTGCAGCATCTTGATCGTGTCGGCCGAGAAACCGAAGCGCTCGATGTTGATCCGATCGGGCAGCCACTGGTGGTGCATGCGTCCCGCATCCACCGCTTCCTGCGCGTTCATGCCGTAATCAATCACGTTGAGGATCGTCGTCAACACGGTATTGATGATGGTGCGGCCGCCTGGCGTGCCGGTGACCATGAACAACTGGCCGTCTTTCGAGACAATCGTCGGCGCCATGCTCGACAGCATGCGCTTGCCGGGCCGCGCCAGGTTCGCGGTGGTGCCAATCAGGCCGCGCTCGTCGGTGAGTCCGGGAGCCGCGTTGAAGTCGCCCATCTCGTTGTTCAGCAGGAAGCCGGCGCCCGGCACGACGATGCGTGAGCCGTAGCCGTATTCGAGGGTGTAGGTCATCGCCACGGCATTACGCTTGGCGTCGACGATCGACAGGTGCGTGGTCTCCGGCGATTCGCTGGTCCACGTGAACGAGGTGGTCGACGACGTCGACGCCCGGTCGGGGTTGATCGTCTTGCGCAGGTTGGCGGCGTAGTCCTTCGAGATCAGCATCGGCAGCGGGATGTCCTTCTCGAAGTCAGGGTCGCCCAGATACCGCGCGCGATCCGCGAAGGCGCGGCGCATCGCTTCCGCGGTGAGGTGAATGTTTTTTGCCGATCCGTAGCCGTTGGCCTTGAGGTCGTAGCCTTCGAGCACGTTCAGTATCTGGATCACCGCCATGCCGCCCGAGCTCGGCGGCGGCATGCCGATGACGTCGTAGCCGCGATACGTGCCCTTGACGACCGCCCGCTTCTTCGCCTGATACGCCTTGAGGTCGGCCATGGTGATCAGCCCGCCGTTGGCCTTCATCTCCTTCTCGATGAGCGCCGCGGTTTCGCCTTCGTAGAATCCGGCGGGTCCCTGATCGGCGATCCGCGTCAGCGTGCGCGCGAGATCCGGCTGCTTGAGGATCTCGCCCGCGTCATACGGCTTGCCGTTCTTCGAGAACTGCGCGAGCGACGCGGGATATTTCTGGAAGTCGTCGATCATGTTGGCCAGCGATCGCGCGAGGCCATGAGAAATCTCGAAGCCATCGCGCGCGAGGCGGATCGCCGGCGCCACCAGCTCTTGCCACGGTTTGGAGCCGGCTTCTTTCCAGGCCAGGTGCAGGCCCGCCACCGTGCCGGGCACGCCCACCGACATGTGGCTGTTGTGATGGATGTTGAAGTCGTACTTGCCGTCCTTCAGCCACATCTCCGGTGAGGAGCGGGCCGGCCCGACCTCGCGGAAGTCGTACGCCGCCGGCTCGCCGGTGGCCGGCCGATAGACGATGAAGCCGCCGCCGCCGATGTTGCCGGCGGTCGGATGCGTGACCGCCATCGCAAAGCCGGTGGCCACCGCGGCGTCGATGGCGTTGCCGCCGTTCTTGATGACCTCGAATCCGATTTGCGAGGCGATGTCGCTCTGCGTGATCACCATCCCCAGGCGCGCGCGCGTCGGGGCCGAACCTGCCTGCAGGGTGAGGGACGAGATCGCCAGTGCGGCGACGAGGACGAGGAATACGCGGCGGATCATGGCAAAGCCTCCGCCGGGCATTATAGGTGCGTACGGTGCGTACGGTGCGTACGGTGCGTACGGTGCCTAAGGGTTGGTGCCAGGCACTGGGCACCCACCCCGTTGGCACTTTACGCACTCGTACGCACCAGTACGCACCTTGGTTCTAGTCCTGCTTGATCGCGAGCACAGGATCCACGCGAGCGGCCCTGCGGGCGGGGAAATAGCACGCGATCGTCGTCACTGCCACGATGAGGATCGGCAATGCCGTAAAGGTCAGCGGATCGTGCGTGGTCACGCCGAACACCATGCTCGACATGACCCGCGACAGCAGGAACGCGGCCGGTACGCCGATCGCAATGCCCGCCAGCGCGTGCAGGGCGCCTTGGGCGACGACGTTTCTCGCCATTTCCTTCGGCCGCGCGCCAAGGGCGAGGCGAATCCCAATTTCACGCTCGCGCTGGCGGACGCGATAGGCCACCACGCCGTAGACGCCGACCAGGCCCAACCCGAGCCCGGCGGCGGCAAAGATGGTCAGCAGGAACCCGACCAACCGCGGGCGGCCGAGCGTGCCGGCGATCATCGTGGTGTACGGCTGCATCTCCGCCACCGGCACCACCGGATCGATCTCGTAGGCGAGCTGCCGCACCGCCGCGCCAATCTGTTCGGGCGGACCCTGGGTGCGCACGAGCATCGCCATCGGGAACATGAACGTCTGCGTCAGCGGCCGGAAGATCTCCGCCAGCGGCTCGCGATCGAGGCTCAGATGACGGACATCGCCGACCACGCCGACGATCTCGACCGGTTCGTCGGAGCCGGTCCGGCCGCTTCTGATGATCAGCGTGCGGCCGACCGCCGTCGACGGTTCACCAAAAAACTGTCGCGCCATTCGCTCGTTGACGATCGTCACCGGCGCCGACTGCGTGGTGTCGGCCTCCGAAAACAGGCGGCCGAACTTGAGCGGCGTGCGCATGGTCTGGAAATAATCGGCGTGGACGAAACGCCAGCCCACCGACGGCACGCGGCCGCCTGGCTCAATTGCCTGATCCGGCCGCCGGGCATCGGTAGTCCATGAGTACCCGCTCATCGGCGGATGCGCGGCCAGCCCGACGCTTTCCACGCCCGGCAATGCCGCGACACGCGCGCGAACCTGCTCCAGGTAGGGAAGGCCATTGGTGAGCGCGCGATACTTCGAGGTGGTCTGCAGCCGAAACGTCAGCACGTTGGCCGGATTGAATCCCGGATCGACGCGCTGCAGGTTCCACAACGACCTCAGCATCAGCATCGATCCAATGCCGAGCACCACAGCGAGTGCGATCTGAACGGCGACGAGCGCACCCAACGCACGGCGCCGGCCGGGGGTTTCGGTGTGGCGTGTCTGGCGCAGCAGCGGCTGCAGGTTCGGCCGCGCCGCGAGTGCGGCCGGCAACAACGCGACGATCACCGCGATGCTGATCGAACCGGCGAGCACCGTGACGAGCACCGTCCAATCGAGCGCGATCTGTCCGACGCGCGGCACCTCCGCCGGAATCCGCGCAATCAACGCGGGCAGTAACGCCGCCGCGACCGCGATACCGGCCACCGACCCGAGCACGGCGAGCACCGCCTGTTCGGTCACGATTTGCCTGACGAGGCGCCCGCGCGATGCGCCCAGCGCGCTACGCAGCGCCATCTCGCTGACCCGCTCGATCGATCGGCCGAGCACGAGCGTCCCGAGGTTCACGGCCGCGAGCATCAGAATCAGCGCCACCGCGCCCAGGAGGATCAGCAACGCCGGCCGCACGTCGCCGGTGATCGAGTCGCGCAGCGACACGACGCGCAACAACTGGCCCCAATCGTTCGGACGCGCCAGGTCCCTGCGCATGGCCGGGACCAGATCGGCGACCTCGCGCGTGGCCGCTTCCGGCGTCACGCCACGCGCCAGGCGCGCGAGGCTCAGCGAGAAGGTGGCCTGGTATTGTGCGCTGGCTGGATCCTTCGGCAACGGCGCCCACACGTCGGTGCCCGGCTCGAACACTTCGAATCCCGCGGGCATCACGCCGACAATCGTGAACGGCTCCTGATCGAGCTGGATGCCGCGACCGACGATGTTGGGATCGCTGCCGAAGCGGCTGCGCCAGACGGTGTCGGACAACACGACCACGCGATGCTGGCCGGGCACGGCATCGCCAGGTTCGATGACGCGCCCGAGGGCCGGCGACGCGCCCAGCGCGCGGAACAGATTGTCGGAAGTCCGCGCGCCCGTAACCTTGATCGGCTCGCCGCCTTCAGCGACCAGTCCCATCATCCATCCCGGCGACAGCGTGGCAATGTGCTCGAAGCTGCGCGTGCGGTTCTGCAGGTAGTCCGCTTCTTCGTAGGAAATGAAGAACTGCGGGCCGACCGCCACGAGCCGATCGGGCTCAGGGTAGGGCAGCGGTCTGAGCAGGACGCCGCGCACCACCGAAAAGACCGCCGCGTTGGCGCCGGCGCCGAGCGCCAGCAGCGTGATGGCGACCATGGCAAAACCAGGCCGCCGGAAGATATTACGAAAGGCGAGCGAAAGGTCCGGGAGTCGCATGCGGGTTAGACGAGAACCTCGCGCGCGACGTTAGGTCTATTGCCTGGTTTTTATGGGCGTGTCGTCCCGATTGCCCCATTCCTCCCACGCGCCGTAGTAATTGGCGAGTTTGGTCAGGTCGTGCCCGATCAGGGCGAGTGTAAACAGATCATGTGACGCCCGCATGCCGACCTGGCAATACACCGTGACCTCGTCGTTCGCGGTGATGCCCTTGTCTCGATACAGCTTCGCAATCTCGGCGGCCGGCTTGAAGGTCTGAGTGGCGGCTTCGAACGTGTCTTCCCAGTACACCGGGATGGACGATTCGATGAAGCCGCCGCGCCTGATGTTGCGCAGTTCCCTGCCCTCGATCTCGGCCTGGGTGCGCGCATCGACGAGCTTCACCTTCGGGTTGTTGATCGCCGCCTTCACCTGGTCCGCCGTCGCCACCTTCACCGTTCCCGGTTTCACCGCGAAGGTCGCCGCCGCCGGCCGCGGCGCCGCGGCCGTCGTTGGCCGCTTCTCAGACGTCCACTTCATCCAGCCGCCGTCGAGCAGCGCCACGTTCGGGTGGCCGTAGTAATTCATGATCCACCACAGCCGCGCGGCGTAGATGCCGCCGCGGTCGTCGTAGGCGATCACGCGCGTGGTGTTCGAGACGCCGAGCCGCGACATCAATGCCTCGAACTCCTGCGGTGTCGGCAGGAACGTCGGCGGCGCTTTCGGATTGCGGATCCAGTTGTTGTCGAGGAACACGGCTTCGGGAATGTGACCGTCGCCGTACCCGCGCGCCCGCATGTCGACGATGCGAAGGTCGCGGTCGGTGAGGTGCTGCGCGAGCCAGGCGGTGTCCACCAGGAGCTCGGGACGGGCATAGCCGGCCTGGGCGCTCACCATGAGAGCGAAGAAAAAAGCCATGGAAGATTCTAATCCCGCGCGGTTCCGCTGACCGGCAGACATTCTCCCCAAGTCCCAAGTCCCAAGTCCCAAGTCCCAAGTCCCAAGTCCCAAGTCCCAAGTCCCAGGAAGTGTCAGAATGGCGGGACGTCATGACCTCCACGGTGCCCGTCTCCTCAAAGCTCCCCGACGTCGGGGTCAGTATTTTTGCCGTCCAGACCCGCCTGGCCAACGAGCACAAGGCGATCAACCTGTCGCAGGGGTTTCCGGACTTCGACTGCGATCCGGCGTTGATCGAGGCCGTCCATCGCGCCATGCGCGAGGGCCATAACCAATACGCCCCGATGCCGGGGGTGCTGGCGTTGCGCGAAGGGATTGCCGCGAAGGTCGAGCAGTTGTACGGACCGACCTACGACCCGCTCACCGAAGTGGTGGTCACCTCCGGCGCCACCGCCGGCCTGTTTGCGACGCTCACCACCTTCGTGCAGCCCGGCGACGAAGTGGTGTTGTTCGAGCCCTGCTACGACTCGTATGTGCCGGTGATCCGTTTGAGCGGCGGCACGCCGGTGTTCGTCAGCCTTCGCTATCCGGATTATTCGGTGAACTGGGATGAGGTGCGCCGCGCCATCACGCCGCGCACGCGCGCGATTCTCGTCAACACGCCGCATAACCCGACCGGCACCACGTGGTCGGCCGACGACATGAAACAGCTCGCCGCGATCGTCGACGGCACCAACATCATCCTGATCGGCGACGAAGTCTACGAGCACATCATCTTCGACGGCCGGCGCCACGAGAGCCTGTTGCGCTACCCGGACTTGCGCGCGCGCGCGGTGGTGATTAGCTCGTTCGGCAAGACGTTCCATACCACCGGGTGGAAGGTCGGTTACTGCGTTGGTCCGCAGCCGCTGATTACGGAGGTGATCCGCGTGCACCAGTTCATGACCTTCACGGTGCACACGCCGTCGCAGGTGGCGTTCGCCGAGTTCGTGCGCAAGGATCCGTCCGCGAAGGCCCTCGCGCCGTTCTATCAGCAGAAACGCGATCTGTTCCTCGATCTCACGGCCGGCTCGCGTTTCCGTCCGCTGCCATGCGGCGGCACCTATTTCCAGTTGTTCGACTACTCGGCGATCTCGAAGGAGTCCGACAAGGAGATCGCCCATCGCTTGATCGTCGAACACGGCGTGGCGTCGATCCCCGTGTCGGCGTTCCTGTACAAGGATCCGGGTGGCCCGGTCCTGCGTTTCTGTTTCGCCAAGAAGGATGAAACGCTCCGAGCAGCAGCCGAGCGTCTCGTCCGGATCTAAATCAAATGATCTGTCGCAGGTAGTGCGCGGCACCGCGCGACTGGTCCCACTGCTTCGGATAGCCCAGCGACACTTCATCAAAGCGCACACCATCGAGCTCGCGCGACGCTCGCAAGTGCAGATGACCGTAGACGACGGCTTCGACGTTGAAACGGCGATGCCAGTCTTCGGTCTTGGTCGTACCACACCAGATCGAGAAACGTGGAATACGTGGCAGCACCGCGTGATCTCGTCGTAAGGGGAAGTGATTCGCGAGGATGAGGCGGACGTCTGGAGGTAGTGCCGCCAGCCGCGCCGCGGTGGCGTCGACGCGCGCGTGGCACCACTCATCCCGGGTCGCGTACGGATCGGGCGCAAGGAGTTCTTCATCGGCGGATCGCACGCCGGACTCCGCGGCCCATTCGAGGGCGCGCTCGCGCGGCACCGACGAGGGACGGAACGAGTAGTCGAACAGGAGAAACGTCGGGACGATCGCGCGGCTGGGACCGTCACCGGGCCAGCGGGCATACGGATCCTCGGGCGTCAGCACGTCGTACTTCTGGCACAACGAGACCAGCCGTTCGTAATGCGCCACGCCGCGCCGCGCGGGCGGCCACGTGGTGGGCGTCCACAGATCGTGGTTGCCCGGGGTCCAGATCAGCTGCGCGAATCGCTGGCGCAGCGTGCGCAGCACGAAATCAAGATGCGTCGGCGATTCACCGGTATCGCCGGCGATGATCAGCCAGTCGTCGGGATGGGCGGGAATGGCCTGGACTGCGCGCCGGTTCTCTTCATAGCCGACGTGCAGATCGCTGATCGCCCAGAGCCTTCCGCCTCCGCCCTCCGGGCTACGGCGCGACTGCGCCATGCTCATCTCCCCGCAGCATCCGGCACGACCCGGCGAATCCGCACCGGCAGGTCCGGTCCCTCGCGCCGGACCGCGAGGCCGAGACGGTGCACCGGCGTCGGCCAGTCCTGGGCGAACTGCCACGTATTTGGATCGTCTTCCAGCGCGGGCTCGAACGCGATTTGCGGCGGCGCCGGGGGCGCGAGGGTGAACGCGAAATCAGCGAGCGGCAAGGCCAGCCCGAAGCCGCGCGCCTTGATGTATGCCTCTTTCAGCGTCCAGTAATCGAAGAAGGCCCGCGCTTGCTCGTCTTCCGGCAGGCGCTTGAGGTGGTTCACTTCACTAGGTGCGAAGAATCGCCCCGCCACGTCGTGAGTCAGGCGGCGCTGGATGTGTTCCACGTCGACGCCGACCTCGCGGCCGATTGTCACCGCGCAGGCGATCAGGCCCTCGGTATGCGACAGGTTGAATCGCAGGTCCGGCACGCCGCGCGGCCGGTCGAGAATTTCCGGACGCCCGTGCACGTTGGCGATGAACGCCCATTCGGCGGGCGGCACCGGCGCGTAGCGCGACAGCATGGTGCGGACCAGCGCGCGCGTCAGCAGGAAGCCCCGGCGATCGCGCTCGAACACCAGGCGCGCCATCCGCTCGTGTTCGCCAGGCGACATCAGCGCGCGGTACGCCTCGTGCTGCGACCACGCTCCCGGGTCGTCCGGCTCGACGAGGTCGACGTGGACGGCGTTAAACGGCAGCAGATCCATGACGCCGTCTTCGCAGGAGGAACACAGAGGTGGCCATCAGGATGGCCGCCACCGCGAGGCCGATCCCAATCGCGGCGCCGTGCGCCTGCATGAAGGCCGCGGCCTGCTCGCCATACAACACGGCGAGATAGCCCTGCCCGAAGTACCTGATGCCTCGCCCGACCGCAACGGCAACGCCGAATCGCACCGGTGACACCGCCGCCGCGCCGGCGAGGAGCACGAACACCTTGAACGGCACCGGCGGCGGCAGTAACGCCGGCACGACGACGGCGAGCAGGCCGTGCCGCTGATACAACGCGATCGCGCGATCGACGTGCGGGCCCTTGAGCCGCTTGCGCAGAAACACCCCGCCGCCCCGCCGCGCCACGCCGTACAACAGGAAACACCCGATCAGCGATCCCACCGTCGTCATGCCGGCGTAGTACGGCATCCGCTCAGGGAACTTCGTGCTCAACACGATGATCAACAGGTCGTTGACTTGCGGGAACGACAGGAACGACGAATCGAGCAGCGCGGTGATGAACAGGCCGACGCCGCCAAGCTCGCTGGCCCATTCCTGGATCGAGGCGATGACGCCGCTCACGGCGCGTGATCCTCTGGCGTGGTGGCCGTCGCCGGTGACGCGGTCACCGCATCACGCGGATACAGCACGAGACCAAGCGTGGCGAACACCAGGCTGCGAAAGCGCCGGAACAGGGCGAGGGCGCCGCCGCCGGCCAGGCCCAAGGCCTTGACCACCGCGACGTTCGACGCTTCGAGCGCGCCGAGATTGCCGGGGATGGCGCCGCCCGGCACGCTCGCCGCTCGCGTGAAGGTTTCCACGATGGTGCCGAGCCACAGCGAGATCGGCTCGCCGATCGCCCAGAACACCACCACCACTTCGAGCGCCATCAGCCAGTAGCAGGCCATGCTGAGCAGGATGAGCGTCCCGATGCGGCGTGGATCGGTCCGCGCCAGCTTCAGAAACAGATCCTCGACGGCGGTGATGGCGCGCACGGTGCGTCCGCCCGCCCACCGCCATCCGGTGCGCCGGTGAATCGATTCGATCATCGGCCCGAAGTAGTTGCCTTTCCGGACCAGGAACAGGAACGACACCAGCAACACCACGGCCGCCGTGATCGCGATGCCGCGAAAGACGTCTTCCCATCCCGGCGGCAGCAGGTTCGACGCCACCGCGAACGCCGCGAAGATGCCGACGCCGACCACGCTCATGATGCCCATCGCGGTGCGTTCGAGCACCGAGGCGGCGGCGCTGACGACTGGGGAGACGTGACCCATGAGGAGCACCACGCGCAGAGGCTCGCTCGCCACGCCGCGGATGGTGAAGTAGCCCACCCCGTCGGCCGCGAGCCTGACGCGAAACACGCGCCAGTACGAGGGCCGCTCGTTTTCGGGGAAGCAGATGTACCAGCCGGCCGCGCGCAACAGGTGCCAGCCGATGCTGGGCATCAGCACCACCGGCAGCAATACGCCAAGGCTGCGCACCTCGTTCACCGTCTCGGTGTGGTCGATGCCGAGCATCGTCACCACGAACAGGACGCCCCCCGTCACGATGGCGGCGAGGGAGATGACCTGTGGGACGGTCCGTTTCATGAACGTGTCCCGCCGAAGCCTTCAGGCGAAGGCGGCACCTGGTTCTCGGGAATCAGGCGCTCGACGATCACGACGTCGCGCCACGTCCCGTCGAGCTGGGCATGCTTCTCGTAGATGCCGACCTCGCGAAATCCCATCGAGGCCATCAGGCTGCGGCTGGCGTCATTTTCCACGAAGATGCGGGAGAGGAGCTTCCAGATGCCGGCGGGTTTCGCGGCGTCGATGAGCGCCAGCATGGCCGCCCGGCCGGCGCCCTGGCCGCGCGCATGCCGGGCCACGTAAACTGAGAACTCGGCGATGCCTTTGTAGCACTCGCGGCTCCGGTAGCTCGACGTCGAGGCGAACGCGATCACGTGTCCGTCCCCTTCCACAACGACGATAGGATGGAGCCCGTCGAACCACGCGAGTACGTCCTGGACCGTACGCGGGCGGGTTTCGAAGGTACCGACGCGATCTTCGATGCCTTCGTTGTAGATTTGGGCCAGGATGGCAGCGTCCTCAGGGGACGCGGGTCGTGCGGCAAGCGTCATGAGAAGGGAAGTGCCTTAATGTTACCGCGTGTGATTCCCGCCACCGTCGTTGTTTTTCTGCTGCTGTCGGGCGGGCTCGACGTGTCCGCCGGAGCACAGGGTGCGAAGGCGGATGCCGACTTGTCCACCGTAGCGCAAAGCGCGAAGGTGGAGCGGCGTCATCCCGTCAGTGGGCGCGTGTTTGCGCCCGTGATGGGTGTTGGCGGCGCCGGCTGGCTCGAACGAGCCGAACGTGAGCAGGAAGAAGCGCCGTCAAAAGCGATCGAGGCGCTCGAGTTGAAGCCGGGCATGGTGGTGGCGGACATCGGCGCCGGGTCGGGCTACTACACCTCGCGCATCTCGAAACGCCTGGGTGCGACCGGCCGCGTCTATGCCACCGATATTCAGCCCGGCATGATCGAGCTGCTCAATCGCCGCGTCGCGAGCGAAGGGCTCACCAACGTCACGACCATTCTCGGCGCGATGGACGATCCGAAGCTGCCGCCGCGAAGCGTCGATCTCGCCATCATGGTGGACGTCTATCACGAGCTGCAGCAGCCGCAATTGTTTCTCCAGCGCCTCAAGGACGCGTTCAAGGCGGGCGGGCGTCTCGTGCTGCTCGAGTTCCGGAAAGAAGACGCCTCGGTGCCGATTCTCGACGTGCACAAGATGAGCGTGGCCGAGGTAAAGGCAGAATTGGAGGCGGAAGGGTTCGCGTTGGAGCGCGTGATTAATGTGCTGCCGTGGCAACACATTATCGTGCTGAGTGTGAAGTAAGATTCCGCGCATGCTTAGAGGCACAGCGCGGGAAGCGGCAGCAGAGTTCTTCGGTACCTTCATCCTCATTGCCTTCGGCGTTGGCGCGGTCGCGCAGACGGTGCTCAGCAGGGGCGCGAACGGGTCGTACCTGGCGATCAACATCGGCTGGGCGCTGGGCGTGATGCTTGGCGTCTATACAGCGGCGGGCATCTCCGGCGGCCACCTGAATCCGGCGGTGACGGTGGCGCTTGCGGTGCACCGTCAGTTCCCGTGGAACAAGGTGCTGCTGTATTGCCTCGCGCAAGTGGCGGGCGCGTTCGCGGCCTCGGCGGTGGTGTTTGCGACCTATCGCGAGGCCTTATCGGCGTTCGACGGCGGCATCCGCGCCGTTGAAGGCGCCACGGCGACCGCCGGCATCTTTGCGACGTATCCGCAGCCGTATCTCTCGATCGCGGGCGGGTTCGTCGATCAGGTGGTCGGCACCATGTTGTTGATGGCCGGCGTCCTGGCGGTGACCGATCAGAAGAACGTGGCGCCGCCGGCGTGGCTCACGGCGCCCCTGGTGGGCGGCCTGGTCCTGGCGATCGGGATCGCGTTTGGATTCAACGCCGGCTATGCGATCAACCCGGCGCGCGATTTCGGTCCGCGGCTGTTCACGTTCGTGGCCGGATGGGGATCGGGCGTCTTCACGGCCGGTGGTGGATGGTGGTGGGTGCCGATCGCCGCGCCCATTGTTGGCGCCATCCTCGGCGCGTTCCTCTACGACGCGTTGATCAACAAGCATCATGTCGCGCCAGAGGCCGGTCATTCGACTCACCATCGCTCGTCTTCGACGACCGAGGTTCGCTCATGACAGGTCGATTCGTGCTGGCACTCGATCAGGGCACCACCTCGAGCCGCGCGATCGTGTTCGATCGTTCCGGCACCGCCGTCGCCTCCGCGCAGCAGGAGTTCCCGCAGATCTTTCCGGGCCCCGGTCACGTCGAGCACGATCCGGAAGCGATTTGGTCCACGCAATTGCAAACGGCGAAGGACGCGATTGCAAAGGCCGGGATCACCGCCAATGATCTGGCGGCGATCGGTGTCACCAATCAGCGCGAGACCACGGTCTTGTGGGACAAGGCCACCGGCAAGGCGATCGCCAACGCGATCGTCTGGCAGAGCCGCGTCACCGCGCCGATTTGCGATCGGTTGAAGGCGGCCGGGCACGAGCCGCTGTTCCGCAAGAAGACAGGCCTGGTTCTTGACGCGTACTTCTCCGGCACCAAGATCAAACACCTGCTCGATTCGTTCGACGGCGTGCGCGAGCGCGCCGCGCGCGGGGAAGTGCTGTTCGGGACGATCGACAGTTTCCTGATCTGGCGGCTGACCGGCGGCAAGGTCCACGTCACCGACGTCAGCAACGCGAGCCGGACGCTGCTGTTCAACATCCACACGCTCGAATGGGACGACGAGTTGCTGAAGTTGCTCGACGTGCCCCGCGCGATGCTGCCGGAGGTGAAGTCGTGCAGCGAAATATACGGACATACGGATCCGAAGTTGTTCGGCGCCGCGGTGCCGATCGCGGGTGCCGCCGGCGATCAGCAGGCGGCGCTGTTCGGCCAGGCGTGCTTCGAGCCCGGATCGGCGAAGAACACCTACGGCACCGGCTGTTTCATGCTGCTCAACACCGGCGCGAAACCGGTGCCGTCTGAAAAGGGCCTCGTCACCACCGTGGCGTGGACCGTCGGCGCGGTCACCACCTACGCGCTCGAAGGCTCGGTGTTCGTGGCCGGCGCCGCGGTGCAATGGCTGCGCGACGGGATGAAGGCGATCAAATCGTCGGCGGATGTCGAAACGCTGATGGCCGAGGTGCCGGACACCGACGGCGTGTATCTCGTGCCGGCCTTCGTCGGGCTCGGTGCGCCGTACTGGGATCCGCGAGCCCGCGGCATCATCGTCGGGCTCACGCGGAACACGCAGATGGCGCACATCGCCCGAGCGGCGGTGGACGCGATGGCGTATCAGACCCG
>CAZEMI010000120.1:0-7197 GCA_964513235.1 uncultured Acidobacterium sp. | reverse complement strand
GTGCCCCAGCTCGCAATCGGATCGGGAAAGCCAAGACCGATGAACGACAGCGTGGCTTCGGCGAGGATGAACGCGGGCAGCAGCAGCGTGGCTTGCACGAGCAGGTGACCCGCGCACGCCGGGATCAAGTGTTTGATCACGATGCGGGCGTGGCCCGCGCCCAGCGACTGCGCGGCGTGCACGTATTCGCGATTGCGCTCGACCGCCACGATCGCGCGCACGCCCTTGGCCACAAACGGCCACCCGACGAGGATGAAGATCACGCTCACCAACAGGAAGACGGTGGATGCGGGGAGCACCAGCGGCAGCACCGCGCGCAACACGAGCACGACGTAGATCACGGGCAGGACGAGCACGAAATCGGCGACGCGCATGATGGCTTCGTCGACCCAGCCGCCGCGATACCCCGCCCACGCGCCGGCGAGCGCGCCGATCAGGACCGCGCCGAACGTGGCGACGAGGGCGAGTCCGATCGACGTGCGCGCCCCATACAGCAATCGCGACAGCACGTCGCGTCCGAAATCATCCGCGCCGAGCAGGAACACGGGCGCGTCGGATTCGCCAAACCATGGCAACGGCACGGTCCGCGATCGGTCGGCCTCGAACCGCTGCTCCATCCGGTTCGCGAGCACGAGCGGATACGCCACCGGCGTGCCGCCGTCGAGATGCGGGCGCATCGGCGGCGCATGCAGGAAATCGCGAAACGCCCGCCCCGCGTCGTACGGCGCGAGCGCCGGGGCGGCGAGCGCGACCGCGATCAGCACGGCCATGAAAATCGCGGTCCGGCGGATCACGCCCGCTCTCCGGATCCCACGCGCGGATCGGTATAGGCCAGCAGCAGGTCGGTGACGAGCGTGCCCACCGCGAGAAATACCGCACCGGTGGCGGCGCAGCCGGCCACCAGGAACAGATCGCGCGCCCGCAGCGCCTCGAACATCAACCGGCCGAGCCCCGGCCACGCGGTGACCACTTCGACGATGAACGAGCCGCTGAAGAGCGAGGCGATCATGACGCCGTAGAGGCCAAGCACCGGGCGGAGCGATACCGGCCACGCGTGCCGCAGTACCGCCTGCATGCGCTCGAGACCACGCGCCCGGCTGGCGGTGACGAACCGTTCCCGCGACGCCGCGGCGATGGCTTGTGATTGCAGCCGCTCGAGTGACGCCGCCAGGGGAATGCCGAGCGCGAGCGCCGGGATCGGGAGATGCCGCGCGAGATCGGCAAGCCATGGGCCCCAGCTGGCATCCAGTCCGCTCGTGGACGTCATGCCGCCCACGGGAAACCATCCCGTCCGCGCGGCGATGAACACCAGCATCAGCGAGCCGATCAAAGGCGGCACCGAAATCCCCAGCACCGACACCGCGCGCACGATCGAGCGGCCAAGGCCGCGCGGCCGCGAGCCCGAGTAGATGCCGAGGGGGATGCCGATGGCCGTGGCCAGCAATAACGCGGCGGTCGCGAGGACCGCGGTGTTGAGGGCCCGCTCACCGAGCAGCGTGCTGACCGGCCGCGAATACAGCAGCGAGCGGCCAAGATCGAACTGCACGACGCCGCGCAGCCACGACAGATACTGAACGGCGAGCGGCCGATCCAGCCCGAGCTCGACCCGGATGCGTTCACGGGCGGCGGGATCGAGGGCGAAGGCCTGATCGGTGGTGAAGTCGCCCGGGGCCAGCCGCGTCAGCAGCAGCGCCGCCGACGACACCACGAAGACCAGCAGCAGCGCGAAGCCGAGACGCCTGAGGAGATAGCGTCCCATCGTCTGTCAGCGGCGCGCGGGCTGCACCGTGATCCGGTCCACGTTCCAGAGCAATTGCGGCCGGAGGATCGCCGGCTGGAGGCCGCCGACCCGGCCGGAGACGCCCATGTGGAGGCGGGGTGCCACAAAATACAGCGCCGGGAGATTCTCCGCGAAGATCACCTGCACGCGGTCGAACAGGCGCTTGCGCTCGGCTTGATCGACTTGCGAGGTCATCTCCCGCATCAGGTCGTCGATTTCCTTTTCCCAGTCGGTGGCGGGCTTGGCCTGCCCGATGTTCCAGACGTGCGCGGACCCCGAGCTGAGCCAGAGATCCTGGCTCATCGACGGGTCGAGGTTGGTGAAAGAGAAGAAAAACATGATCGACTCGAACTCGCCCTTGAGCAGGCGCTGCACCAGCGCGCCCTGCTCGAGCGTCACCACGTCCACGGCAATGCCGGCCGGGCGCAGCGCATCGCGCAGCACCGCGGCGCCGCGCTCGATGGAGCTGTTGCCGCGGTACGCGAGCAGAGTGAACCGGGCCTCGGTGTTGTTCTCGTCCTCGAGCCACTCATCGGCATCGCGATTGATCAGTCCCAGCCCGGCGAGGATCTCCCTCGCGCGCTCGACCGAGTAGCCGTAGCGCATCACGTTGGGCGAGAACCACTCCTTGTTGCCCGGCGTGATCGGTCCCCAGATCGGCACGCCGGCGCCGAGGTAAACGGTGTTGGCGTAGGCCTCGCGATCCACCGCGTGCGAGATGGCCTTGCGAAACTCCTTGCGCGTGATCCAGTCGCGCCGCGGGTCCTTCGCCCAGAACGGCGAGCGCAGGTTGAAGAAGAAGACGTCGGGATCGATGCCGACGCCCAGCTCGATCACCCGGATCCGGCCCTGGTCGATGAGCGGCCGCAGCGTGGCCACGTCTTCGGGGCGGATCTGCTGCTGGAGCATGTCGATCTGCCCCGACTGCAGCCGCACCAGCTCCGCGTTCTGGTCGGGCACCACTTCGAGGATCACCTGGTCGAGATACGGGAGCTGGATGCCGGCTTCGTCTTGCTTCCAGTAGCGCGGGTTGCGGTCGAACACCATGCGCTGCCCCGGCTCATAACTCCTGAGCATGAAGGGCCCGATGCTGACCAGTTCGGCCGGCGGCGTTGCCGCGCCGAGGGACTGCGCGAACCGGCCGCTCGCGAGCGCGGCCTGCAGCTTGTGTTTCGGCAGGACGTGGACGTTGTCGAGGATCGCGATGCCGGGACCGAAGGTGCCGGGCAGTGTGACCACCACGGTCCGGTCGTCGGGCGCAGTCACGTTGAGCGGCTTCCCGTTCACGCGCAGGCCGCTGGCGAGCACGCTCGGCACGTTCGGGTCGTAGATCGCCTGGAAGGTGAATACCACGTCGGCGGAGGTGAACGGCGTGCCGTCCGACCAGACCACGCCGTCGCGAAGCGTCAGCGTATACGTCAGGTTGTCGGGCGAGGTCGCCCATTTCTCGACGAGCGCGGGCTCGAGCGCGCGCGTGGCGCGGTTCACACGGATGAGCTTGCTCGACGTCAGGATGTTAAAGAGGTCGACGGGAAAATTCTGGTCCAGGACTCGATTGAAGGTGCGCGGCTCGCTCCGAAGCGACGCCACCAGCGTGCCGCCCCGGGTGGTGACTTCCGAAATCACGATCTCGCCGGCGTCATTTCTTTCAGGCGTGCCTGACCAATAGCGCCACGCCACGAAGGCGACGGCGCCAAAAAGAAGAAAGCTCAGCAATGCCCGCGACTGTCGGTTCACAAATTGTCCTGTCGGCTAATCCGTTGGCCTTTTCTTTTCGGTGCAAAGGGATCGCTAACTTTCTGCGATCCGTGTGCAAATCCCGCGATTGTTGGCGCGCTAATAGTTTTCCCTAACTCAGCGGAGGCAACGGCTTAGCTTGATTCCACCAACTCGAGCCTGGCAACCGAAGGCATCCTAGACCACCAACCCCTGTAATTGCAATCACTTAGCGCAATTGCACGCGCGTGCGCTCGCGCTGGCACCCGCCGTGCGATTGGAAAGTGCACCGAGGAGCCAATCGAATGGATGTTCAACCTCTCGCGTTTACCCAGTACGAGTTCCAGCCGCAGCTCGGCCGCAGCGTCAGCATCGAGCAGGCCGCGCAGTTACTCGGCGTGTCACGCCGCACCGTTTATTACCGCATTCGCGACGGCCGGCTGCGCACCATCCGGACTATCGGCGGATCCCAGCGCGTGCTGATGGATTCGGTGGAAGAGATGCGTGGCTCGCACGAAAGCCATTTTGAACCGCAACCGCAGAAACCCTGGAGAGCACATGACTAACCTGATCCCGGTCACGCGGACGCGTACACAGCTGCTGTCGCCCGAGGTGTGTCGGTTCGGGGCGGCGATCTTGGCCGTCACCCTGCTGCTAGCCTCCGCCGCATCGGCGGACGCGGGCTCGAAGCGTGCGCGGCTGTCGTCGGATCTCACGGCGCACCTCAATTCCACCTCCGGCGGCTCGGTCGACGTGATCGTCACGGGTTCTGTGGAATCCGTGGATCGGCTGGCCAAGCGTCACGGCCTGCGGATCAAGAAGTTCCTGTCGTCGGGCGCGGTGTTGAGCGCGTCGAAGCACGAGCTCGAGGCGCTGGCGGCGGACGGCGAGTTCGAATCGGTGTCCGGCAATTCGCGGATCCGCTCGCACATGGCCGTCACCACGGCGGTGACCGGCGCGCAGGCGGCGTGGGCCGGGGCGGT
Organism: uncultured Acidobacterium sp.; assembly: GCA_964513235.1. GTDB lineage: Bacteria > Acidobacteriota > Vicinamibacteria > Vicinamibacterales > UBA2999 > 12-FULL-67-14b. The sequence continues at coordinate 2,718 of CAZEMI010000120.1, read as the reverse complement.
ACAGTCGCTCGGTCCGGTGGATGGGCGCGGCATCGGCGTGGCGATTCTCGACAGCGGCATTGCCGGCGACCATCCGGCGCTCGCCAACCGGGTGATCGTCAACGTGGACTTCACGGATCCGAACGGCCGCGGCGAGGACTTCTACGGTCACGGCACGCACATCGCCGGCATCGTGGCGGCGCGGGATTTCCGCAACCCGGTTGACGGCGCGGACTCGGGGATGGCGCCGGCGGCGCACCTGATCAACCTGAAGGTATTGGGCAGCGACGGCAGCGGCGAGGCGGCGAATCTGATCGAGGCCATCGACTTTGCGATCCGTTACCGCAAGTTGTTCGGGATTCGCGTGCTGAACCTCTCCCTGGGCGCGGCGCCGACGCAGAGCTATAAGGACGACCCGATTTGCCTCGCCGTGGAGCGGGCCGTGAAGGCGGGCCTCGTGGTGGTGGCCTCCGCTGGCAATTACGGCCAGGCGGCGGACGGCAGGCTGGTGTTCGGCAGCGTCACCTCGCCGGGCATCTCACCCTATGCGATCACCGTCGGCGCGCTGCGCACGCAGGGCACCGCGGATCCCGCAGACGACGAGATTGCGCCGTGGAGCTCGAAGGGTCCGACCCTGGTCGATCACATCGTCAAGCCCGATCTCGTCGCACCTGGTTCGAGGATCGTCTCCGCCGCGGTAAAGGGGTCGGTGTTATCGAACGCGCTGGCGGACCGTTTCGTGGACGGCCCCGGCGGGCGCGACTACGTGGCAATGAGCGGCACGAGCATGGCTGCTGCCGTGGTGTCGGGCGCTGTGGCGCTATTGCTGGATGGCGACGGGAAGTTGACGCCGCTCCAGGTGAAGTTGGCGCTGCAGGGCTCTGCCGACTTCATGCCGAAATCAGGCTTACTAGCGGTTGGCGCCGGACGTCTGGATCTCGGCGACTTGGACGAACTAACAACGCTTCGTATTGATACCGGCGCAGCATCGACGGGCTTCTCATTCTCGATGCCAGGCAGCGACGCGTCCTCTCAGATCATCGTGTTCGGCGAGATCATTGTGTTCGGCGAGACCATCGTGTTCGGCGAGATCATCGTATTCGGCGAAATCATCGTATTCGGCGAAATCATCGTGTTTGGCGAAATCATCGTGTTCGGCGAACACGTCGTTCGAGGCGACCAGCTTGTGTGGGGCGATCAAATCGTCTGGGGCGATACCAGTACGGCCGAAGACATCATCGTCTTTGGAGAATCCACTCGCGGCGAGGACATCATCGTGTTCGGCGAGGACATCATCGTGTTCGGCGAGGACATCATCGTCTTTGGCGAGGACATCATCGTCTTTGGCGAGGACATCATCGTCTTCGGTGAATGATGTCGGTCGTGAATCATGAATGCACACATTTGCGAAGGAGATGCAATGGCTAAGTTGATCATTTGGGGCGAATAACGTCAGGCGCGTTATGCTAGGCGCGCGTCCTGATGCCACGGCAACTGGGTAACCTTTCTCCGCTTGGACGAGTGTACTTTCTGAGCGTGTCGGCGATCGGCGCGACGATCGCCGTGTTCTCGCTTGGACAGCTCCTGACACAGAAAGTTAGTGTTCAGTGGCTGATTCTAGCGGCACTTACGCTGCTGACGGGCTCGTTCACAGTCCGCATTCCGAAGATCAAGGCTCGACTGTCGGTGTCGGATACGTTTGTGTTCGCGTCGGTTCTGCTTTTCGGACCAGCGGCAGGCACCATCACAGTGGTGCTCGACGCACTTATTATCTCGCTTCGACTTCGTCGTCCTTTCAATGCGCCGTTACGAGTAGTATTCAATGTCGCGCTCGCGGCATTATCAACCTGGGTAGCAGCCCAGATTTTCTTTCTAGTCTCAGGAATAAAACCATATTCCATTGAGCAGGCACCGATAGGTCAGCTTCTCTTTCCCCTGTTTTTGTTTACGCTCACTTATTTCTTACTCAACAGCTGGCTGGTAACTATCGCGTTGGCGCTCGATCAGAAAAAGCCTGCCTATCCGATCTGGCGCGACAACTTCCTCTGGCTGAGCGTCAACTATTTCGGTGGTGCTTCAGTCGCCGCGCTGCTCGTTGCCTATACAAAAGAAATCGATTTCACGACGCTTGGGATCATTGTTCCGCTTTTGTTGATCTCGTACCTCACGTTCAAGACGTCGATGGGGCGAATCGAAGACGCTAACGTCCATCTGGTGGAGGTTAATAGACTGTATCTGTCGACGATCGAAACCTTGGCGATGGCCATTGATGCTAAGGATCAAATTACGCACGGCCACATTCGGCGAGTCCAGCGATTGGCCGTCGGTCTTGCAAGGTCCGTGGGTGTCAATGAAGAGACGCAAATCAAAGCCATCGAAGCCGCTGCTTTGTTACACGACATGGGGAAACTCGCAATACCCGAATTTATCTTGAACAAACCGGGTCGATTGACGCCAACTGAGTTCGACGTGATGAAACAACACGCGAACATTGGTGCCGATATTCTTGGATCGATTCATTTTCCATATCCCGTAGTCCCAATTGTGCGCCACCACCATGAGGCTTGGGACGGATCCGGATACCCCAACAGGCTTAAAGGCGTCGCGATTCCCCTGGGGGCAAGAATTCTGTCGGTCGTTGACTGTTTTGACGCGTTGACTTCTGACCGCCCCTACCGACCCGCAATGTCGGTGGACGATGCTATCGCCGTGCTCGTCCAAAGAAGGGGAATGATGTAT
>CAZEMI010000119.1:0-21981 GCA_964513235.1 uncultured Acidobacterium sp. | reverse complement strand
CGGCTCGCGACCGGCACGTGCCGCGCCCGCGGGGCCGGCGACGGCTGCGGCGGCGACAGCCGAAATCCGCCCCCGTTGCCCGCCAGCAGCTCGAGAATCGATCGCAGCCCGCGCTTCACCGTGGTCAGCCGCTCGCGCGCGTTCCGCCCGATCAGCTCGTCGATTCTGGGCTCGTCGGCGCCGACCGGCGCGCCCTCCTCCTCGAGCTTGCGTCGCACGCCCGCAAGCGTCAACCCTTCGACGAGCAGCAGGTGCTTGATCCGCGCGACCTGCTCCACGTCCTTTCGCCGGTAGACCCGCGGGCCGCCCGCCGCCTTCGCGACCCCCAGATCCGGGAACTCCGCTTCCCACGACCGCAACACGTACGGCTGCACCTGCACGACTTCGCAGACGTCCGCGGCCTTGAAGAGCTCGCGTTTCGGTGCCGCCATTTTCCGGAGTATAACAGCCGGGATCCGGGATCCGGCCCGCCTTCGCTCGCGAAGCGAGCTCCGGCGAGGTCTCGCCGGAGCGCCTCCGGCGCGTAGGCGGAGACCGCTAGTGCTTCTGGCGCTTACGACCGCGCGTGGCGGCTCGGGTGCGCGAGTCTTTCCCGCGCGAATCTTTCCCGCGTGAGTCCTTCCCGCGCGAATCCTTCTTGCGCAAGTCCTTGGCGTGAGCGCGATCTTTCGCGCGAGTGGCCTTCGCGCGCGAGGCCCTCGTAGGCTTCGAGCCTGGGCCTTTCTTCACCGATTTTCGCCGGTCCGGCGCCCGCTCCGCGGCCGTGCGCCGTTCCATTCGCGCACTCTTGCGCCCGCGGACCTGGATGCGAATCGGGTTCCCGAAAAATCCGTATGTCTCTCGCAACCGGTTTTCGAGAAACCGCTCGTACGAAAAATGCAACTTCGTCACCGTGTTCGTAAACAGCACGAAGGTGGGCGGCGCCACACTTGCCTGCGACGCATACATCACGCGCACGTTGCGATTCCCACCGGTGACCGGCGGTGATTGCGTGGTGATCTTCTCGATGAACCGGTTGAGCTCGCCGGTCGACACGCGCGTGCGGGACGCCACGGCCACGCGATCGACCACCTCGAGGAGCTTCGGCGTGCGCTCGCCGGTGGCCGCCGAGATGTGCAGGATGGGCGCGTAGTCGAGAAACTTCAGGTGGTAGCGGACCTTCTCGTCGAACACTCTCGACGCGTCGGGACCTTGATCCTTCATCAGGTCCCACTTGTTGGCCGCGATGATGATGCCGCGGCCGGCCTCCTTTGCGGCGCCGGCAATGGCCCCATCCTGATCGGTGGGACCAACCGTGGCATCGAGCACGAGCACCACGATGTCGGCGCGCTCGATCGCACGCTTCGCCAGCAGCACGCTCACGGATTCCACCTGCGACTTGGCGACCTGTCCGGGACGCCGAATCCCCGCCGTGTCGACAATCCGGAACGTCCGCTTGTGCCATTGCAGTAACGAGTCCACCGAATCCCTCGTGGTCCCGGGTACCTCGGAGACGATCATCCGATCCTCGCGAAGCAGCCGATTCACCAGCGACGACTTGCCGGCGTTGGGTCGGCCAACAATCGCAATCGAAATTTCTTCCTTCGCAGCCTCCAAAGGTTCCAAAGGTTCCAACGGTTCCAACGGTTCCAAGGGTTCCAAGGGTTGGGTTCTGTTGGGTTCCAAGTGTTCGACGATGAGTTCGAGCAAGTCACCTACACCCTGACCGTGTTCGGCACTGATTTCGACGATTCGATCGAATCCCAATCGGGAGAATTCGAGAGCGGCATCGCGGGCACGGCGATCGTCGGACTTGTTGATCGCCAGGATCACCGGCACGCCGGCATCACGCGTGGCTTTGGCGATGTCTTGGTCGCCCGGGATCAAGCCTTCACGCCCATCGACGACCAACACGATCAGGTCCGCGGACTTGAGCGCCTTCGCGCCGTGGGCTTTCACGAGCTCGTGCAGCGGGTCCTGGCTGGCGCCGAAGAGGCCGCCGGTATCGGTCAGTTGAAAATGGACCCGACCCCATTCCACGGGATGGGTAATAACGTCACGGGTCGTGCCGGGTATGGAGGTGACGATCGATCGCCTCGTGCTGCTCAAACGATTGAACAGCGTGGACTTACCCACATTAGGGCGTCCGACCAGCACAACTTGGCGTAACGGCCTTGGCGACAAGATTTCCCCTATATATCAGAGCTGAAAGGGCTTCCGGCCCCCGGCGGGTGTTGCGCCTGCCCATCATTGCCGATAAATACATCCATATAAAGCACTTATCCGTTTGACACCGTAAGTGCCGTGGTTTAAGCTATTTAGACCGATAAAGGCAGACCCTCAGCAATGATCAAGGTCGATATCGTGAACGAAGTCTCGCGCGTCGCCGACGTGACCAAGGTCAAGGCCGAGCTGGCCGTCGACGCGGTGTTCGAAGCGATGCGTCACTCGATGCAGCGCGGCGAACGTATTGAGCTGCGAGGCTTTGGGGTGTTTCAGGTGAAGCCCCGAAAGCGTGGCATCGGCCGCAACCCGCGAACCGGCAAAGAAGTCCGCATTCCCCCCGGCCGCACCATCCGCTTCAAGCCCGGCAAGGAACTGCAGAACATCGGATAAGCTCGGGTAAGCCGTGTTTCCGCCGACGGGGCCGCCGGGTCCCATTGTCATTCCCGATCTGCCGCCCGTAGATCCAAACGATCGTTACGACGAGTTCGTGCCGCAACCCCTGCCGCCACCGCATGGCCGGCTGCGCGTCCAGATCGCGCTGTTCGCGTTGACGCTCGTGACCACCACGCTGGCGGGTGCCCTCCACTACTACAGTTTCAGCCAGGATCTGTCGCGCGCCGGCGAACCGGCGCAGGGCGAACTGACGCGAGTGTTCTCGGACCCGCTCTTCTACGTTCGCGGACTTTGGTACAGCTTGACGATCCTCGCCATCCTCGGCTGCCACGAGATGGGGCACTACGTGGCGTGCCTGCGTTACAACGTGCTCGCGACGCGCCCGTATTTTCTGCCGGTGCCGCCGATCCCGTTCCTTACCGGAACGCTGGGTGCGTTCATCCGCATCAAGTCGCGGATGCCCGACAAGATTGCGCTCTTCGATATCGGCATCGCCGGTCCGATCGCCGGGTTCGTGGTGGCCGTTCCGCTGCTGTTCCTGGGGCTCGCGCTGTCGCGCATCGACCGGCTTCCCGAAGACTCGGCCTCGCTCATCTCACTCGGCGAGCCGCTGCTGTTTCGCCTTGCCGCGTGGCTGATTTGGGGCGATGTGCCCGCCACGCATTCGATCAACATGCACCCGATGGCGTTCGCGGCCTGGTTCGGCCTGCTGGCGACAGCGCTGAACCTGTTCCCCATCTCGCAGCTCGACGGCGGCCACATTGCCTATGCGGTGTTCGGCCGCCGCTCCACGCTGATCACATTCATCACCATGACCATCGCGATCGGCTTGACGTTCGTGTCGTCGGGATGGATCGTCTGGACGGCGCTGCTGATCGGGATGATCCTGCTCGTCGGTCCCCACCATCCACCGACGCTCGATGACGATCGCCCAATCGGGCGCGGGCGGCGGCTGCTCGCCGGCGTCGCGATGGCGATGCTGATCGTCTGTTTCACGCCGGCGCCGATCGGCGAGTTCATCGCCACGCCGTCCCTCGACGATGCTCGGGACGGCCCTGAGCTTGTCGAAGGGCCGTCAGAGCATCGAGAGCGGATCGACGTCGATCGAGATCCGCTTCGCGAGCTTCGGCTGGCGCGACACGGCGAGCTGCAGCGCTTCGCGCATCGCCTTGCGGCTGATCCCCTTCAGGAAGAACTGCGCGCGGTGCTCGCCGCGTAGCCTGGTCAACGGCGCGGGCGCCGGACCGAGAATCGCAAAGCCCTTCGCGCCGCGCGCCGCGTCGGCGAGATCGTGGGCGCCGTCCATGGCCTCGGTAAAGGTTCGGCCACGGACGACGATGTTCACCATCGCGACCTGCGGGGGGTAGCGCATCGCCCGCCGGAACTCGACTTCCTTCTCGTAGAACGCCGGATAGTCCTGCGCGCAGGCGAGCTTGATGCTGTAGTGATTGGGAATCAGCGACTGGATGATCGCTTGGCCCGGCCGCTCGCCGCGGCCGGCGCGGCCGGCCACCTGCGTGAGCAGTTGAAACGTGCGCTCGGCGGATCTGAAATCCGCCAGGCCCAGGCCGACGTCGGCTGAGATCACGCCGACGAGCGTGACGTCCGGGAAGTCGTGGCCCTTGGCAATCATCTGCGTGCCGATGAGGATGTCCACCTCGCCGCTGGCCACCCGGGCGAGGACCTCGACGAGACTGCCCTTACGCCGCACGGTATCGCGATCGACGCGGGCAACGCGCGCCTGAGGGAACAGCTTACGCACTTCGGCTTCGACGCGCTCGGTGCCGAAGCCAATGCGCTCCAGGTAGGGCGCGGCACATTTCTCACACGCGTTCGGCACGACCTTGCTGAAGTTGCAGTAGTGACACCGGCCTCTGAATCCGTCCGCCTTCGCGGCGGCGCCGCTCCGGCGCGACAGGCTCTGTCGATGAATGGTCAGCGAGATGCTGCAGTTCGGGCAGTCGAGCACGGCCGCGCATTGGCGGCAGATCACCGAGGTCGCGAACCCACGCCGGTTGAGCAAAATCAGCGATTGTTCCCCCCGCTCGAGCCGCTCCGCAATGGCGCTCGCCAGCGGCCGGCTCAGCACCACCTCGTCGCCGGCCTGCGCAATCTCCTCGCGCATGTTGACCACGGTGACGCTGGCCAGCGGGCGATCGAGCACACGCTTGCGCATCGACACGAGGGTGTACTTGCCCTCGAGCGCGTTGGCGTAGGACTCGATCGTCGGCGTCGCCGAGCCGATCACGACCAGCGCGTTTGCGAACTTCCCGCGCATGATCGCCACGTCGCGGCCGTGGTAGCGCGGCGTTTCGTCCTGCTTGTACGAGGTGTCGTGTTCCTCGTCGACGATGATCAGCCCTGGGTTCTTGAGCGGCGCGAACACCGCCGACCGGGTGCCGATCACCACGTCGACGTCGCCGCGCCGGATGCGATGCCACTGATCGTGGCGCTCGCCGTTGGACAACCCGCTGTGCTGGATGGCGACGGCGCCGCCAAAACGGGCGCGGAAGAGGGCGGCGACCTGCGGCGTCAGCGCAATCTCCGGCACGAGCACCAGCACGCCGCGGCCGCGCTTCCGCACCACGTCGGCGAGGCGGAGGTAGACCTCGGTCTTGCCGCTCCCGGTCACGCCGTGCACCAACGCCACGTGAAACGCCCGTGACACGGCCAGCGGAATCAGGGTGTCGAGCGCCTGTTGCTGCTCCGGCGTGGCGTCGCGCGGCACGGGCGGCGTAATCGCCGACACCGCGTGCTCGAACGGATCGCGATCGACCCGCTCTTCGCGAATCGAGATCAGCCCCAGGGCGTTCAGCCGCGTCACGGTTGCGGCGGTCACGCCGCGCCCGGCCAGGTGCGGCGACGGCATGCCTTCAGGCGAGCCGCGCAGCACTTCGATGGCTTCGCGTTGCCGGGCCGTGATCCTGGGCAGGAACTCGTCGAGCGCCGCCGCGGTGAGCGCCACGATGCGCACGGTCTTGAATCGATCGCGCCGCGACGTCAGGCCATGCGGCGGCAGGGCCGCGGCCAGCGTGGCGCCGGGACCCGCCAAATAGTAATCGGAGACCCACTCGGTGAGCTGGAGCACGTCGGGCGGCACGAAGGCCGCGTCATCGAGAATCTGCGCAATCGACTTGATGGTGTACGCGGTATCAGCCGCGGCGGCCTCGCCCATCACCACGCCCGTGACCGTGCGCGGCCCCATCGGCACGATCACGCGCGCGCCGGCGGCCGGCATCGGCAGATCGAGCGGCACCGAGTAGGTCAGGAGGCCGAGCGTAGGGACCGGAACGGCCACAGACACCAGACGATTTGGGATTGCGGATTGCGGATTGCGGATCAATTGCGGATCGCCGATCGGTCTACGCCTCGGATTGCAGAATCGCGCGGACCTTCTTCATGTCTTCCCAGACTTCCCGTTTCGCGGAGGGGTTGCGCAGCAGGTAGGCGGGATGGAAGGTCGGGATCAACACGGCGCCGCGGTACTCGAACTGCCGCCCACGCAAGCGCGTGATCGGATCCATGGTTTTCAGCAGCGACTGCGCCGCGAACTTGCCGAGCGGGACGATCACGCGCGGCTGGATGACGTCAATCTGCCGGAACAAGAACGGCTCGCACTGCTCGACCTCATCGGCTTCGGGATTGCGGTTGCCCGGCGGACGGCACTTGATCACGTTGGCGATGTAGACCTGGTCGCGGGTCAGGCCGATGGCCTCGATGATCTTCGTGAGCAGTTGGCCGGCGCGTCCCACGAAAGGCTCGCCGCGCTTGTCCTCTTCTTCACCGGGCGCCTCGCCGACGAACATCAACCGCGCCTTGGGATTGCCGACGCCAAAGACGATTTGCGATCGGCCGAGCGTGCACAATTTACAACGACGACAATCTGACCCGATATCCGTTTGAATCGCTGCCAGATTGTCGTCGCTGTAAGTTGTGCCCTGAGCGAGGTTGACGTCGCCGGAGGCGGCGTCAGCCGAGTCGAAGGGCTCGGTGGCGGCACGCTGTCGCCATTGTGCATCACTGCTGACGCCGTCGACACCCATCTCCGCGTAGTACTTCAGGTGATCCGCGAACTCGCGCGACATGGGGCTTGGGGCTTGGGGCTTGGGTCTGCAGCTACGCCTTCAAGGAGGCATTCTGCGTGGGAACAGCGACGAGAAACTGTTCGATGCGATCGAGGATCTTGCCCGCCACGGCGGCCTTGGTCTGCAGCGGTAGCTCTTCGACGCCGGCCGACGAGACCAGCGTCACGGCGTTGGTGTCGACGTCGAACCCCGCATCACTGCGCGATACGTCGTTGGCGACGACGAGGTCGACGCCCTTCTGCTCGAGCTTGTGCTGCGCGTACGCGACCACGTCTTTCGTTTCAGCGGCGAAGCCGACCAGCACCGGCAACCGCTGCTTGCGCGACGGCAGCTTGCCGAGCTCGCCGAGGATGTCCTTCGTGCGATGGAGCGTGATGGTGACCGGCCCGTCACTCTTCTTGACCTTCTCGGGGGACTTCTCGGCCGGTGTGTAATCGGCCACCGCCGCGGACATGACGATGGCGTCGCGTCCGGCGGCGCGCTCCATCACGGCCGCGTGCATTTCGGCGGCGCTTCTCACCTTCACCACTTCGGCGCCATGCGGCGGTGTCAGGTGCGTCGGACCCGTCACCAGCGTGACCGCCGCGCCGCGGCCGAGCGCCGCTGCGGCCACCGCGTAACCCATGCGCCCGCTCGAGCGGTTGCCGACGAAACGAACCGGATCGATGTCTTCGAAGGTCGGCCCGGCGGTGATCAAGAGGCTTCGGCCGGCCAGGGATCCCGCGGTCCGCGACCGCAACAGCTGTTCCGCGGCGATCACCACGTCGGCCGGTTCCGCCAGGCGTCCCTTCCCGATCCACCCGCACGCCAGATACCCGGAACCGGGATCGACCATGTGCACGCCGTGCGCGCCCAGCGTCTCGAGGTTCTTCACCACCGCCGGGTGCTCGAACATGTTGGTGTTCATCGCCGGGGCGATGAGGACCGGCGCGCGCGTCGCGGTGTAGAGCGACGACAGGAAATCATCCGCGAGACCGTTGGCGAACTTGGCAATGGTGTTGGCCGTGGCCGGCGCCACCACCAGCAGGTCGATGTTCGACGCGATCGCGATGTGCTCGATATCGGCCCGCCGATGCCAAGGCTCCGGCGAGGTCGCCCCGTAGCGCTCCGCGCGAAGGCGGACGTTGGCGCCGGGCTGCCATTGATCGGTGATCACCTGGCGCCGCGTGATCGCCTCGAAGGTGAGCGGCCCAACGAACTTCCGGGCAGCCTTGGTCATCACCGCCACCACGTCGTGGCCGTTCTTCTGAAGCCCGCGCGCGATCTCGACGGCCTTGTAGGCCCCGATGCCGCCACACACGCCCAATGCAATCAACGCCATTATGTTTTTAACTTTTAACTTTTAACTTTAAACGTATTAATAATGTCTTCCGCCACGTGCCTCATCCGATGCATCCGCGAGCGTTCCGCCGCGATGATCTCCTGCAACCTCACCACCGTCGGCTCCAGCTGATCGTTGATCACCACGTAGTCGTACTCGACGTAACACCCGGCTTCGGCGCGCGCCGCGGTCAGCCGCTTCTGCATCGCCGTTTCGCTGTCGGCGCTCCTGCCGCGCAGCCGCCGCTCGAGAATTTCAAACGACGGCGGCAGCACGAAAATCGAGGTGTGATCGACGCCGCTGCGCTTGACCTGGGTGGCGCCCTGCACGTCGATCACCAGCACCACGTCCTGGCCCGACGCCTGCAGCCGTTCGGTGTCGATCCGCGACGTGCCATACAGGTTGCCGAACACGTCGGCCCACTCGAGAAACTCGTCGCGCTCGATCATGCCGTCGAAATGCGCGCGGCTCACAAAATTATAGTCGACGCCGGCGCGCTCGCCGGCGCGCGCCGGACGCGACGTGTACGAGCGCGACATGCGCAGGTTGGGCAACATCTGCACGAGCCGCTCCGCGAGCGTCGTCTTACCCGTGCCGGAGGGCGCCGACACGATGAACAGCAGGCCGCGCTCATTCGACATTCTGGACCTGTTCGCGCATCCGCTCCAGTTCCGCCTTGGCCTGGATGACGACCTCCGACACTTGCAGGCCGTCGGCCTTCGACCCGATGGTGTTCACCTCCCGGTTCATTTCCTGCAGCAGAAAGTCGAGCTTGCGCCCGCAGGGTTCGGCGCTCTCCGACAGCGCGTCCCAATGTGCCAGGTGGCCGTGAAACCGCGTCACCTCTTCGCTGATGTCGGACCGCTGCGCGACCCGCACGACTTCCTGCGCGAGGGCCGACTGATCGATGGGGAGCGTCGTGGCGATTTCGCGCGCGCGCTCGAGCAGCCGGGCTTCGAGCGCTTCGCGGCCGGTGTTCGCCGCGGTGGCAATCCGCGCGATCAGCCCCGACAGCAGCGCCTTGCGCGTGTCGAGGTCGGTGCGCAAATGCGCGCCTTCGCGGACGCGCATTTCTTCCAGTTGTTGAATCGCCGCCAGCACGGCGTCATCCACGACCGTGCCGAGCAAGCTGCTGACGCCGCCGGCCTCGGGCAGCTGTTCGCGAATGCTCAAGGCCTGCGGCAGGCGCAGCAGGTCGCCGGCGGTCAGCATCCCGCTAATCACGCCGCGGCTGCGCGCCTGCTCGACGGCCGCGGCCAGCGCCTGCGCGAATTCTTCGTTCAGCTCGACGCGGGGCGCCGACCCCTGGCGCAGCTGCAACGACACCGACACTTCCACGCGGCCCCGCGCGAGATGTTTCTGCACCAGCGCCCGCAAGCGCGCCTCGAGATCGGCGATGACCGGCGGCAGCCGCATCTGCAAATCCAGGAAGCGATGGTTCACCGACCGGATCGTCACTCCCAGGGTGCCGCGCTCGTCGTCTCGGGTCAGTGACGCAAAGCCGGTCATGCTCTTGATCATCGCGAGGTTTCTGCCTTCTGCTTGCCCTGAGCAGGGTCGAAGGGCTTGCCCTGAGCGGAGTCGAAGGGCCTTCTGATCCCTGATTTTTGCCGGTCCGATCCCGCGTTGGTGTCGCGGGCGTCGCTCTTCGCTTCGAGCAGCTGCAATTCATGCAGCCGCGCGTAGGTGCCGTTCGGGCGCGCGATCAACTCGTCGTGCCGGCCCACTTCGACCACGCGGCCGCGGTCGAGCACGATGATCGCGTCGGCGCGGCGCACGGTCGACAGCCGGTGCGCGATGACGACCGACGTGCGGTTGAGCATCAGCGTGGCCAGGGCTTCCTGGACCAGCCGTTCGGATTCCTGGTCGAGGGCGGAGGTGGCTTCATCGAGGATCAGGAGCGGCGAGTTCTTGAGCAGCGCGCGGGCAATCGCAAGACGCTGGCGCTGCCCGCCCGACAGGCGCTGGCCGCGCTCGCCGATGGTGGTCTGATAGCCGTGGGGTTGCGCGGCGATGAAATCATGCGCATTGGCCGCCCGCGCCGCCGCCTCGATCTGTGCCGTCGAGGCGCCCGGCGTGCCGTAGGCGATGTTGGCGGCGATGGTATCGTCGAACAGCACGGTCTCCTGCGTCACCATGCCGATCTGCGCGCGCAGCGACGCCAGCGTGACGTCGCGAATGTCGCGCCCGTCGATCAGGATCGCGCCGCCGGTGACGTCATAGAACCGCGGCAGCAGGTTGACGAGGGTGGTCTTGCCGGCGCCGCTCCGCCCGACGATGGCCACCATCTGCCCGGCGCGCACCGTGAACGACACGCCGCGCAACGTATTGCGGCCCTGGCCGTCTTCGTAGCCGAAGCTGACATCCGTGAACTCGATCGCGCCGGTGAACGGCGGCAGCGGTGCGGCGTTGGGCCGCTCGCGCACTTCGGTGTGGGTGTCGAGCAGCTCGAAGATCCGTTCCGACGCGGCCACCGCCTGCTGCAGGTTGGCATTCACGCGCGACAGCTTCTTGATCGGGCCGTACATCAGCAAGAGCGCGGCGATGAAGGACGTGAACTCGCCCGGCGTCAGGCGGCCCTGGGCAATCTCGCGGCTGCCGTACCACAGCGCGCCGGCGATGGCGCAGCCGCCGAGGAACTCCATCATCGGCGGCAGCAGCGCCAGCACGCGCGTGACCTTCAGGTTGGTGCGGAACAGCGACCACGACGCGCGATCGAACTTGCCGGCTTCGCGCCGCTCGGCGCCGAAGGCCTTGACGATGCGATGGCCGAGGAAGGCTTCGGTGGCCACATGCGACAACTGCTCGTGCGCTTCCTGGCTCCACCTGGTCACGGTCCGCACTTTCTTGCCAAAGCGGACCAGCGGATAGACCACCAGCGGCGCGGCGGTCATGCAGACCAGCGCCAGCCTGGCGTCGTAATAGAACAGCAGCGCGGCGCAGCCGACCAGCACCAGCGATTCACGCGCGAGATCGCCGACGGTTTCCGAGACCGCGCGCTGGACCAGCCCGACGTCGTTGTTGATGCGCGACAGCAGCTGCCCGGTGGTGCGGTGCGCGAAAAACGCCGCCGACTGGTCGAGCGTGTGGCTGAACAGCTGATTGCGCACGACCATCACCACGCGATGGCCGAGGCCCTCCATCAGGTAGCTGGAAAAGTAGGCACCGATGCCCTTGAGCAGATACACGACCAGGATCGCCACGGTGACCAGCGCGAGATCGCTTCGGCTCGTCAGCACGTCATCGATGATCGGTTTGATCAGGTAGGCGAGGGCTGCGCTGGCGGCTCCGTAGACGACCATGGCCAGCGACGCGCCGGCGATCACGGCACGGTGCGGGGTGGCGTAACGAAGCAAACGCAGAAATGGGTCCATCAGCTCGCGAGGCTTCGCCTCGTCTGACCAACCTGATGGCTCCGGCTCCGCCTCGCACGTGGACGCCCTTCGAGGCGTCGGCTGTCAGGTGTCTCTGTATCCATCAGGATGGGTCGAGTGCCATTGCCACGCGTGGCGGACGATGACCTCCAAATCAGCGTATGTCGGCCGCCAACCCAGCTCGTTGCGCGCTCGGTCGGCTGATGCATAGAGTACCGCAGGATCACCCGGCCGGCGCGGGGCAGCTGTCCAGGCCACCGGCTTCCCCACCACCCGGCTCACGGTGTCGATCACCGCGCGCACCGAATGCGGCGTGCCGGTGCCCACATTGAAGGCGTCGGACGGGGCGCCACGCTCGAGGGCCTCGAGGGCGCGGAGGTGCGCGTCGGCCAGGTCCATCACGTGGATGTAGTCGCGCAGGCAGGTGCCATCCGGCGTCGGATAGTCCTCGCCGAACACCCGCAAGGGTGTCCCGCCGGTCGCGGCGCGGATGGCCAGCGGAATCAGGTGCACTTCATCCTCGTGATCCTCGCCGAGGGTGCCGTCGGGATGCGCGCCGGCGGCGTTGAAATACCGCAAGGCGATCCAATGGATGCCGTCGGCCCGTTCGAGGTGCGGGAGCGCGCGTTCGATGGTGAGCTTGGTTTCGCCGTACGGGTTGATCGGGTTCTTCGGCAGCGTTTCGACGATCGGCACCGACGTGGGCTCGCCGTAGACGGCGCAGGTCGACGAGAAAATGAACCGCGTCACGCCGGCATCGCGCATCGCCGCGAGCACGGTGAGCGTGCCGGTGACGTTGTTCTGGTAATAGTCGACCGGCTTCTGCACCGACTCGCCCACCGCCAGCCACGCTGCAAAATGCATCACCGCGTCGGCGCGGTGATCGATCAACAGCTGCTTCACCGTGTCGTGATCGTGAATCCGGGCGCGCACCAGCGCGACGCCCTTGGGCACCGCCGGCGCGTGCCCGGCCGAGAGGTCGTCGAGCACCGCCACGTCATGGCCGGCGTCGGCGAGCGCGCGGACCGCGTGGCTGCCGATATAGCCCGCGCCACCGGTGACGACGACCCGTGCCATCCTAGCGGCCGATCGAAAAGTAGGTGAAGCCGAGCGCCTTCATCTCGTCGCGCTGATAGATGTTGCGGCCGTCGAAGATCACCGGCGTCCGCATCAGCTTCTTGATCCGCGCAAAGTCCGGCTCGCGAAACTCCTGCCACTCGGTGATGACCGCCAGCGCGTCGGCGCCCTTGAGGGCGTCGTAGTTTTTCGCGCTGTAGGTGATCTTGTTGCCGAAAATGCCCTTCGCCGCCTTCATCGCCTCGGGGTCGTAGGCCTGGATCTTCGCGCCCTTCGCCAGCAGCGCCTCGATAATCGGGATGGCGGGCGCCTCGCGCATGTCATCGGTCTTGGGCTTGAACGCCAGGCCCCACACCGCGATGGCCTTGCCCTTCAAGGCACCGCCGAAGTGCGACTCGATCTTCCGCACGAGCACGCGCTTCTGGTGCTCGTTGACGGCGTCGACGGCTTTCAGAATCTTGAAATCGTACTTCTTGTCCGACGAGAACTTGGTCAGCGCCTTCACGTCCTTGGGAAAGCAGCTGCCGCCGTAGCCGACGCCGGGGAACAGAAACGAGCTGCCGATGCGCCGGTCGGATCCGACCGCCTGACGCACGCGGTCGACATCGGCGCCGAACAGGTCGCAGACGTTGGCGATCTCGTTCATGAAGGAGATCTTCGTCGCCAGGATGGCATTTGACGCGTACTTGGAGAGCTCCGCGCTCGGGCAATCCATCACCATGATCGGCGCGCCGGTGCGCGTGAACGGCATGTGCAGCTTGACCATGATCTCGGCGGCGCGCGGATCCTCGGCGCCGATCACCACGCGGTCGGGCTTCATGAAATCGTCGACGGCGGCGCCCTGCTTCAGGAACTCCGGATTGCTGACCACGCTGAACGGATGCGTGGTCTCGCGGCGGATCACCTCGCGCACTTTCTCGGCGGTGCCCACGGGCACGGTGCTCTTGTTGACGACCACCTTGTAGCCGTTCATGGCGCGCGCGATGTCGCGGGCCACGTTCATGACGTGGCGGAGGTCGGCGGAGCCGTCCTCCCCCTGGGGCGTGCCGACCGCGATGAAGACCACTTCGGCGCCGCGAACCGCCTTGGGCAGCTCGGTGGTGAAGACGAGGCGTCCTTCCGACTTGTTGCGCTTGACCAGCTCCTCGAGACCGGGCTCGTAGATCGGGACTTTGCCGCGGCGCAGCATCGCGACCTTGGTGTTGTCCTTGTCCACGCAGGTCACGTCGTTGCCCGATTCCGCCAGACACGCACCCGCCACCAACCCGACATACCCCGTCCCCACGACCGCGATTTTCATTCCGCCCCCAAAAGATTAAAGGCTAGCATGGTACTCTTCTCGCCGTGCGGCTCCTGATCGACTACCGTCCCGCCCTGCGCGAACGGACCGGTGTCGGGGAGTTCGTACATGAACTCTCGAAAGCCCTCAGTGCTGGATCCGCCGGCCATGCCCATGAGGTGACCCTGTTCACCAGCTCATGGAAAGACCGACCCGACGCGGCTCTTGCCAGTGAGATGCCAGGGGCGAAGATTGCCGACGTCAAGGTGCCGGTCCGCGCGCTGGTGTGGTCGTGGAACCGGCTGGAATGGCCGCCGGTCGAGTGGCTGGCCGGCGATCACGACGTGGTCCACAGCCAGAGTCCGCTGCTCATCCCCGCGGCGCGCGCCGCGCAGGCGGTGACCGTGCACGACCTCGATTTCCTGCGCTACCCGGAGCAGATGCCGGCGGAAATTCGCCGTGACTACCCGGCGCTGGCGCGATCGCATGCGGCGCGTGCCGACGCCGTGATCGTGTCGTCGCACTACGCCGCCGGTGAGGTGACGCGCGAGTTGCAGCTGGCGCGCGACCGCGTCCACGTCTGCCCGCCGGGCCCCCCGTCGTGGGCGGCGGATGTCAGGCAGCGCCGCCCCGACGTCGCCCCGCCTGCGAATCACATCCTGTTCATGGGCACGTTGAGCCTGCGGAAAAACGTCGGCACGCTGCTCGAAGCGTACGCGCGGCTCCGCGAGCAGGTGCCGGACGCGCCACCGTTGGTGCTCGCTGGCCACCGCACGCCGGCGTCCGCACGGTGGGAAGCGCGCGCGGAGCAGCCGCCGCTCAAGGGTCACGTCGCGATCACGGGCTACGTGACCACCGAGCGGCGTATCACGTTGTATGAGGGCGCGCGGATGCTGGTGCTGCCGTCCTACGAAGAAGGCTTCGGCCTGCCGGTGCTCGAAGCCATGGCGTGCGGGGTGCCCGTGGTGGTGTCGTCGCGGGGCTCGTTGCCGGAAGTGGCGGGGCCCGCCGCCACGCCGGTCGATCCGGATGATGTCGATGGCTTGACGTCACGGATGCGGGAGCTGCTGGATCGCCGTGTCGCCGTGCCGGCGTCGGCACGCGGCCTCGCGCAGGCGGCGTGCTACAGCTGGACGGCGTGCGCCGAGGCGGCCCTGCGCGCCTACGCCTCGGCGATGGAGGTCCATGCGCGTCGCGGTTGATGTGCGTGAACTGTGCGGCCGGCCCACCGGCGTCGGCCGTTACCTCGCCGGATTGCTGGAGGCGTGGTCGGACAACGCCGTGGCCCAACGCCATCAGTGGGCGCTCTACGCGCACGCGCGCCCGTCGCTGCCGGATCGCTGGGACGAGCACTTCCGCCTCGTCTCCGGCGGCGGCGGCACCCTCTGGGAGCAGCGCGCGCTGCCGGCGGCCCTGCGCAGCCACCGCCCCGATGTGCTGTTCGCACCGGGATACACTGCCCCCCTCACCGTGCCTGCACCCGTGGTCCTGACCATTCACGACGTCTCGTTCTTTGCCCACCCGGAATGGTTTTCATTCCGCGAAGGGACGCGGCGCCGGCTGCTCACCGCGTGGTCGGCGCGCCGCGCCCGCCGGGTGATCACCGACTCGGTGTTTTCGCAATCCGAAATCGCGCGCCACATCGGCATCGAGCGTGCGCGAATCACGGTCATTCCACTTGGAATCGAACAATCGAACTCCGGATCCCGGATCTCCGCCTACGCGCCGCAGGCGCTACGGCGCGACCTCGCCGAAGCTCGCTACGCGAGCGAAGGCGGGCCGGATCCCGGATCCCGGCGGGAGTCTCTCGTCCTCTTTGTGGGATCCATCTTCGAGCGCCGAAGGGTCGATCGCTTGATCGAAGCGTTTGACGAAATCGCCGGACGGGTACCGAATGCCCGCCTGGAGATCGTCGGCGAGAACCGGACGCGCCATCCCCGGCTCGACCTGGATGCCCTTCGCAAGAAGCGCGCGCATGCCGATCGCATTCAGATCCGCTCGTACGTGGATGACGAGACGCTGAGCTCGCTCTACAAGCGCGCGTCGGTGCTGGCGTTTCTCTCTGAGTACGAAGGCTTCGGCTTGACGCCGCTCGAAGCCCTGGCCGCCGGCGTCGCGCCGGTGCTGCTCGACACGCCGATTGCCAGGGAGACGTGCGGGGCGGCGGCCCGATACGTGGCGCCCGATGCGCCCAACGCCACGGTGGCCGCGGCGATCGTCGATCTGCTGACCGACGAGTCCGCGCGCGCCGAGATCCTGCAGCGCGCCAGGGAGGTGTTGCCGCGCTACGATTGGGAGATTACCGCCGCGGACACGATGCGGGTGATCGAGGAGGCCGCCGTTGGCCGATAGAGACCGCCTCGCCATCATCATCGTGACCTACAACTCGATGACCGAGGTCGAGGCGTGCCTGCAGTCGCTGGTCGGCCATACCCATCCGTTTCCCACCACGATCACGGTGGTCGACAACCAGTCGGCGGACGGCACGGCGGCGCACGTGCGCGCCAGGTGGCCCACCGTCTCGGTGATCGAGTCGGGCGGCAATGTCGGATTTTCGCGCGCCAACAACCTGGGGATTCGCGCCACCGACAGCGAGTACGTGCTGCTGATCAATCCCGACACCGTGGCGCCGCCCGGGGCGATCCAGACGCTGGTCCGCGGCCTTGGGTCGCATCCCGACGCCGCGATTGCCGGCGCCCGCCTGCTCAACGAGCGCGGCTTTCCCGAGCTGTCGTGGGGTCCGCCGCTCTCACCATGGAACGAGGTGCGGCAGAAATGCCTGTCGAGCCTCTATCACCGCAAGGTCCGCCGCATCGTCCGCAAGGTGGATAAGCTGAGCCGGATGGCGCGCGAGGTGCCGTGGGTGAGCGGCGCGTGCATGGTGATCCGCCGGACCGACCTCGAGGCGGTGGGCCTGCTCGACGAGCGTTTCTTCATGTACACCGAAGACGTCGACCTCTGCGTGCAGATGGCGAAGCGCGGCCGCAAGGTGGTGTATGTGGCCGGCGCCGAGGTGTTGCACTATCGCGGCCGATCGGCGGCGCGTAATCCCGAGCTCGAGCGGTTGCGCCAGCGGAGCCACGTGGCGTACTACGAGAAGCACCAGCCCTTCTGGGCGCCGCTGTTGCGGGTCTACCTGAAAGCGCTCGGCAAGCTATGACGCCGCTCCGCATTGCCATCGATGCCAGGAAGCTCCGCGACTTCGGCATCGGCACCTACATCCGCAACATCCTGATCGAGCTCTCGCGGCTCGATCGCACCACCGAGTACGTGGTGTTGTGCCGCCCCGACGACCTCGACGCCGGCGATGTGTTGGGGCGGAATTTTCGAATGGTGCCGGAAACGGCGCCCACGTATTCGGTGGCGGAGCAGTTCAGGATTCCCATGTCGCTGGCGCGCGAACACGTGCAGCTGGTGCATGAGCCCCATTACGTGCTGCCGCCGCTGGTGCGCTGCCGATCGGTGGTGACCATCCACGACTGCATTCACCTGATGTTTCCGCAATACCTGCCCGGCAAGCTGGCGCACGTCTATGCGAAGGGATCGATGTGGTGCGCGGCGCGGAAGGCCAACCGCATCCTCACGGTTTCGGAAGCCTCGAAGCGCGACATCCTGCGCTTTTTCGACGTGCGGCCGGAGAAGGTGGCCGTCATCTATAACGCGATCGACGAGCGCTTCCTGGCGCCGGCGGATTCGGAGCACATGGACCTGGTCAAGCAGCGTTACCAGCTCAATCATCCGTTCGTGCTGTACGTCGGCAACATCAAGCCGCACAAAAACATCGAGCGGCTGATCGACGCGTTCGGCCGGGTCCGCGCGCGCGGCTGCGAAGACGACCTGAAGCTGGTGATCATCGGCGACGAGATCTCCAAGTATCCGGCGCTGCGGCAGTCGGTCCACCGGCACAAGCTCGATAAGTACGTGCGCTTCCTCGGCTTTCAACCGATGAAAACGCTCGCGGCGTTCTATCGCCTGGCGCGCGCGTTCGTCTTTCCGTCCCTGTATGAAGGGTTCGGCCTGCCGCCGCTCGAGGCCATGGCCTGCGGCACGCCGGTGGTGACGTCGAACGTGTCGTCGCTGCCGGAAGTGGCCGGCGGCGCCGCGTTGCTGGTCGATCCGTACGACGCCGATGCCATTGCCGAGGGGATCTGCCTGGCGGTCAGCGACCACACGGTGCGCGCCGATTTGATTCGCCGCGGCCACGAGCGCGCGCGATCGTTCTCATGGGCGCAGAGTGTGAAGAAGATTCACGAGATCTACATGGATGTGGCGCAGGCGTAGGGGCGCGGCCTTCGGCCGCGTAGGCACCGAGCCGGAGGACGACCCGTTCCGGGAATCCACTTCGCGTTCCTCGATGAGCGCACAGTCTAGATTGTGATGGCAGGCTATGTCACGGACCTGAAGGTCGTCGGCAACGGTTTCGTATTCGGCACGCGTCGAATGGCAAAGGTGCAGACGTCGGCGCCGTTGACGATTTCACGCCGCTCGAGGCTCTGCCCTAGTTTCTCGGCGATCCGCAGCGACGGCCGATTGTCGGCGTTGATGACGCTGACGATGCGATCGGTGTCAACGTGGTGCCAGGCCCATTCGAGCGCGCCGCGCGCCGCTTCGGTGGCAAACCCCTGTCCCCACGCGTCACGCCGAATCATCCAGCCGAGCTCGACGCCGGGTCCGCCTTCCGCGTGCCAGAGCCCGGCGCGTCCGATGATCGCCTGGTCTTCCTTCCTCGTGATGATCCAGGGCCCGAAACCGCGCATGTGCCAATGGCCGATCATCATCGCCACGTTGCGCCAGGCCATCGTGATGTCCCCCGGCGTCCCGGTGCCGAGGAAACGCACCACGTCGGGATCCTGGTGCATCTCGAACATCGGCTGCACGTCGGAGGCTTCCGGCTGTCTCAACACGAGGCGTTCGGTTTCCACCCGCACACTCATAGTCAGGTGATTATCCGTCTTCCCACGCCGCGCCGAAGGCGAGGCGCCTGTATGATCAGATCCTTGCGCGTAGCCCTCATCCACGACTGGCTCACCGGCATGCGCGGCGGTGAGAAAGCCCTCGAAGTGTTCTGCGAGATGTTTCCCACCGCGGATCTCTTCACGCTGGTGCACCTGCCGGGCACGACCTCCGCCACCATCGAGCGCCGCCGCGTGACGCGCTCACCGATCCAGTGGCTGCCGTTCGCGGGCCGGCTGTATCGGCAATACCTGCCGCTCTTCCCGATCGCGGTGGAGCACTTCGACCTGGACGGCTACGACCTGGTCATCAGCACGAGCCATTGCGCCGCCAAATCGGTGGTGGTGACCGGCCGCGCCCGGCATCTGTGCTACTGCCTCACGCCAATGCGCTACGCGTGGGACCAGTTTGACGCCTACTTCGGACCCGACCGTGTGGGAAAGCTCGGCAACCGGGTGCTGCGGCCGATGCTCGCGGCGCTGGCCCGGTGGGACCGCGCCACGGAGGGCCGCGTACACCGCTATCTCGCTATCTCTCAATATGTTGCGCGGAGGATCGCGCTGTACTATAATCGGCAGTCGACCCTTGTGTATCCACCGGTCGATACCGAGTTCTACGCCCCGCTTCCAGATTCGCCGGCCGCGCCGGCCATCAGCCAGCCGCCCCGGTTTCTCGTGGTGTCAGCGCTGGTGCCCTACAAGCGAGTGGATCTCGCGATGAAGGCGGCGCGCCGCGCGGGCGTCCGGCTCACGGTGATCGGCGATGGACCCGAGCGCGCCAATCTCGAGCGGCTCACCGGCGAGGGCATCGAGCTGGCCGGCTGGCAGACGGATGAGGAGATTCGCGAGCTCTATCGATCGTCCATCGCGGCGGTGCTGCCCGGTGAAGAGGACTTCGGCATCGTGCCGGTTGAAGCGCAAGCGTGCGGCCGGCCGGTGGTGGCGCTCGGGCGCGGCGGCGCGCTCGATACCGTGATCGACGGCGACACCGGCGTGCTCGTGGCCGACCCCAGCATCGAGGCGCTGGCGGAGGGGATGACGCGGGCCGCGGCCACGCCGTGGGATGGCGCGCGGATTCGCCGGCATGCCGAGCGGTTCTCACGCCAGCGATTCATCCACGAGATCCAGCGCGTGGTGGACGACACGCTGAGCGCACCCGCGGGACAGCGATGGTAAAGCGCCACAACCGCCTCCTGGTCGCCTTTCACGTCGTCACCGACGCCGTGCTGGGCATGGGGGCGTTCGTCCTGGCGTACTTGCTGCGATTCGAGACCGGGCTCAT
This sequence comes from uncultured Acidobacterium sp., assembly GCA_964513235.1. Lineage (GTDB taxonomy): Bacteria > Acidobacteriota > Vicinamibacteria > Vicinamibacterales > UBA2999 > 12-FULL-67-14b. Next base: position 2,013 of record CAZEMI010000119.1, on the reverse strand, counting down.
CCCGGTCACGCGCGGCATTCCGCCGCTCGAGCAGTACCTCAACGTGCTGCCGTTCGTGGCGCTGATCGTGCCGCTGGGGTTCCACTTCCAGGGCCTGTATCGCCTGCGGCGCGGCCGATCGCGCATCGACGACTTCTTCAACGTGCTCGTCGGCAGCATCTTTGCCGTCGTGCTCGGCATTGTCGCCACGCTGTATTTCCAGGCGTACTACGCGACGCAGGCGCAGCGAGATGTCGGCGCCTATGAAGTGTCGCGCATCGTCTGGGGCATTTTCCTGGTCTGCAACATCGCGCTCGGGTATCTGTCGCGCAAGTTCATCCGCGAGGCGCTGGAGCGACGGTGGCTGGCGGGCGTCGGGCTGCGCCGCATCCTGATCGCCGGCGCCGGCGATCTCGGCCGCGTGGTGGCGGACCGCATCCTCGAGCATCGCGAGCTCGGGTATCAGCTGATCGGCTTCGTCGACGACAAGGCCGGCGGCGATCATCTCGGGTATCGCGGCCTGCCGCTGCTCGGATCGCTCAGTGATGCGGCGGAGATCGTGACCAACGAGAAGATCGACGACCTGTATGTCGCCCTCCCGCTCGAAGAGCACATGAAGCTGCTCGACCTGGTCGAATCGACCAGCCGCGAAGGCGTGGACGTGAAGGTGGTGCCCGACCTGCTGCAGTTCATCGCCCTGCGCGCCCGGCTCGAGGATCTCGACGGCGTGCCGGTGATCAACCTCAACGACGTGCCGCTGCAGGGCGTGAGCGCGTTCATCAAGCGCGTGATCGATGTGGTGATTTCCGCGGGCGCCCTGGCGATCATGGCGGTGCCCGGCCTGCTGATCAGCTGGCGGATCAAGAGCAGCTCGCCCGGCCCGGTGTTCTACGCGCAGGAGCGGATGGGCCTCGACGGCAAGCAGTTCACGGTCTACAAGTTCCGCACCATGCCGATCGATGCCGAGAGCGATACGGGGCCGATCTGGGCTGACGAAAACGATTCGCGAGCGACGCGGGTTGGCGCGTTCCTGCGCCGTCACGATCTCGACGAGTGGCCGCAGTTCTGGAACGTGCTCAAGGGCGAGATGTCGATCGTCGGCCCGCGGCCGGAACGGCCGTTCTTCGTCGAGCAGTTCAAGCACCGCATTCCGCAGTACATGCTGCGCCACAAGGTCAAGGCCGGCATTACCGGCTGGGCGCAGGTCAACGGCTGGCGCGGCAACACCTCGCTCGAGAAGAGGATCGAGTACGATCTGTATTACATCGAGAACTGGTCCGTGACGCTCGACATCAAGATCATGTGGCTCACGCTGATTCGCGCGCTTTCTCCGAGCCGCGGCGCAATCTAAGCCACCGATTGACACCGATTAGACACTGATTTCCTCCAACCCAAGACCCAAGACCCAGGACCCAAGACCCCCGCATGCCACGCGTAGTCATCACCGGCGCCGCCGGTTTTATCGGATCGCATCTGTCTGAAGAGCTGCTCAATCGCGGCCACAGCGTGGTCGGCATCGACAACCTGCTGACCGGCGACCTCGCCAACATCGCGCACCTGCGCGATCGCGACTTCCAGTTCATCCGCCACGACGTGACCAACTACATCGACGTCGATGGCCCGGTCGATTACGTGCTGCACTGGGCGAGCCCGGCCAGCCCGATCGACTATCTCGAGCTGCCGATCCCGACGCTGAAGGTCGGCGCACTCGGCACGCACAAGGCGCTCGGCCTCGCCAAGGCCAAACAGGCGGTCTTCGTCCTGGCCTCGACCTCCGAGGTCTACGGCGATCCGCTCGAGCATCCGCAAAAAGAAAGCTATTGGGGCAACGTCAACCCGATTGGCCCGCGCGGCGTCTACGACGAGGCGAAGCGGTTTGCCGAGGCCATGACGGTGGCCTATCACCGCTACCACACGCTCGACGCCAAGATCGTCCGCATCTTCAACACCTATGGCCCGGGGGTGGGCAGCCCCCCCGGGGGCGCCCGGCCGGCGGGGCTCTCGCAGGCGCGGGGCAACCAAGACAACACCGGC
>CAZEMI010000118.1:0-3533 GCA_964513235.1 uncultured Acidobacterium sp. | reverse complement strand
TACAGCACGGTCAGCCGGCCGTTCGCGCAGCCTGAAACCGGCAAGATTGCCGTGAAAGTGATCAACCACTATGGCGACGAAGTGCTGAAGGTCTTCGAGGTCTGATCGCTCTTACGCCCGCGGATCTTCACCAAGCGCCTCGATATCGGCGAGGTCTTTCAGTCGTCCAGCCGCCCGCTTGTTACGCAGATATTCGCTGCGGCCGATGAAGTCGACCGGCAGCGCGCCGAGCCGGCCAGATTGACGACCCTGCCATACCTCATCCCACGTCACGCCATCGATGGCGCTCATGACATGAAGTTGAACGGGCGGGATGCCCATCTCGATGACCTTGCGGCCGGCGACGATGTCCCCCGGCGTGAAGGGTGTGTCGGGGAAGCCGAATGCGTGAATGGCGCTGATCAGCCGTTCGCCGTTGGCGGCCGTTGGTCGCACCAGAACGTCGAGATCGCCCGTGTAGCGTGGCGCGCCGTGGAACGCGAGCGCGTAAGCGCCGACGACGACGAACTCAACGCGGTGTGCGCTCAGTAACGCGCAAAACTCGCAGAAGTCTGGCGCCGGCTCCACCCCATTGCCTCCGCAGGAATTCAACCATCGCCAGGCGCTCCTCGGCCGGACGGCTCAACCAATACGGCAACACGTCGTCATGATGCTCGCCGAGCGGGCGTATGGTGAGGGTGGAACGATCAACCTTGAAGTCCACGGTCTCATTGTATGCCAACGCGGCCGACCTGTCCGCGCCGCCTAGACAAGACCAGGGGCGTGTCCGGGTAATCGGCGTCCAATCGGTGGCTAGAGCCGCGCTGCCACTTCCTGCGCGCCGACGATCGCAAACAGCACGAGGATGGTCACGAGCAGCAGGTTGGTGATCAAAGAATTCTTCGGGACCGGCGAGGTCCAGGCCACGCGGTTGTTCAAATACAGCAGCGTCGCCGCGACGAACGGCACGAACAGGCTGCTCACGATCGTATAGATGATCACCACCTGGATCGGCTGTCCGGTGAAGGCGAACGGAATCGGCACCAGCGAGATGAACGCAAGCCCCAGCCGGTACGGCGTGCTCGTCACCTTGACGCTCTCCTGCCGTTGCTCGATCGGCAGCTTCTTCACGATGCCGTAGAAGTCGGCATAGAGATACGGCACGCTCTGCCACACGCCCAGCAGCGACGCGAACACCGCCGCCCAGAAACCGACCGAAAACGCGATCCGGCCGAAGGTGCCCAGCACGTTACCCAGCGCCGCGGCCATGCGCGGCACCGCGTCGGCATTGGTCAGCGCCACCCCGGTCGTGAAGAACGCGTCGTTGGCGATCAGCATGATCGACATGCCGAAGATCGCGGTGAAGAGATAGGCAATCGCGATGTCGCCGCGCACGTAGGACAGGAAGCCGGCGCCGCGCATCCCTTCTTCGCGCATCCAGTAGTTGTAGGACAGCATCGTGATCGAGCCGCCGACACCGCCGATCAGCGACAGCACGTAGGTGCCGCTGCCCACCGGAATAACCGGGACCAGGCCGCGCACCGCCGGCACCGGGTCGTCCATGCTGAACACCGCGCAGAACAGGATGCTGAAACCCATGACGCCGACCAGCAGCTTCATGAGTTTCTCGAAGCTGCCGTAGCCGCCGAGGAAGACGAACGCAAAGCCGATCAGGCTGTGCGCCACGGCGCCCCACGATTGCGAGATCGCCCCGCCGGTCAGGTTGGCGATGCCGAGGCCGGTGGCGTTGGTGAGCGACGCACTCACCGCCACCGTCCACAACACCAGGTAGACCACGAAGTACCATTTCACCCACGCCGGCAGGTGATCGGCCCAGCCCTCGAGCGCGGTCGTGCCGGTGGCGAGCTGCCACCGCGCGATGCCTTCCTGGAGGACGAACTTGAAGAACGCGCCGGCGGCAATCGCCCACAACAACATCACGCCGTAGCGCGCGCCGCCCACGGTGGCGGAGACGACATCGCCGGACCCAATCCCTGTTGCCGCAACAACCAGGCCTGGTCCGGCGAGCTTCAGGAAACTAACGGTCGGCTTCGGCTCAGACACGGCGGAAGCGTATCACTGACTCTTGCATTGTCGAATGACCGATTGTCAATCGACCGATTGTTTGGTGATGGTCGAATTCGGCATTGAGTGAATCGCGAAATGCGAATCGAGAGATCTTCAAATTGCCAATCACACAACAATCGCTAATTCAGTCGATTGACAATCGGCAATGCCCCTATTGCCAATTTGCCCTACGCAAACGGCGTATCGATAGAGGGACTGGGTTGAGAAAAGTAGGTGGCGCCTGAACCGGTCACGTAGAGGCAATCCTCCAAACGGATGCCGAACTCGCCATAGATCGCAATCATCGGCTCGTTGCTGAAGCACATGCCAGGCGCGAGCGGCGTTGTGTTGCCGCGCACGAAGTTGGTCCACTCGTGTCCGTCGAGGCCGATGCCGTGGCCGGTGCGATGGGGCAGGCCCGGCACCTTGTAGTCGGGTCCGAAACCCGCGTCGGTGATCACCTTGCGCGCGGCGGCGTCCACCGCTTCGCACGGCGTGCCCGGCTTCACCACCGCAAACGCCGCGGCCTGCGCGCGCTTCTCGAGGTTCCAGATGTCGGTCTGCCGCCGGCTCGGGCGGCCGAACACGGTGGTGCGCGTGATGTCGGACCGATAGCCGTCGACCGCGCACCCGCCATCGACCTGGATGACGTCGCCTTCCTTGAGTCTCTGCGGCTCGATGCTGCCGTGGGGAAATGCGGTGAAGGCGCCGAAGCTGACCGACGCGCTGCCGGTGGCGCCGAGTGCGCTATGCGCGGCCGCGATATTCGCGCGCAGCTCGTCCTGGGTCATCCCCTCGCGGAAGGTCTGAAAGGCGGCGCGGAATGCTTCGATCGTGATGTCGCTGGCGTTCTGCATCAGCGCCAGCTCGGTGGCGCCCTTGATCATGCGGCACCCAGCCGTCACCACTTCGGCGTCGACGAACTCGGTGCCGGCACTCTCTGTTTTCACGCCGTTCATGATAAAAAACCGCAGCCGCTCTTCCACGCCGACGCGGCCGGTCGAGGCGCCGCGATCCTTGAGGATGCCGGCAATCCGCCGGTACGGGCTTTCGTCCTCCTGCCACACGCGCACTTCAGCGTTCTTCGCCACCAGCTCGCGGGCCCGTTCCTCTTCGAAGCCGGGGCACACCCACGCGATCTCGCCCTTGGCGGGAATCACCGCCACGAACGGTCGCTCGCTCAAGCCCCAGCGCACGCCGGTGAAATAGAACATGCTCGATCCGCCCTCGAGGAAGATCGCGCTGATCTTGTTCTCGTTCATCAGGCGCTGCGCCTTCTGCACGCGCGCCTGGCGCTCGTCGCGCGTGATCGGCGCGATGCCCGCGGTCATCGGCGTGAGCGACGCGATGGCGGGATGGGGACCGCTCGTCCCGGGCGCCGCGGATTGCGCCTGCGCCGTTTCGGGGGCGCTGCTGCAGCTTGCGGCACCAAGGCCCAGTCCAGCAGCGGCAGTGGAATGCAGAAACGAACGACGGTTGGTTTTCAT
>CAZEMI010000117.1:0-13434 GCA_964513235.1 uncultured Acidobacterium sp. | reverse complement strand
GTAGCCGGTCTGCGTGCCGGCGCGGTTGCCGCCCACATCGATGCGCGACATCTGCACGGCCGGTGTCACCGCCAGCAGCGACCACATGTCGCGGGCGTTGGGAATCGACTGCAACTGATCGAGCTTGAACGCCTGCACCGTGCGGGTGGCCGTGGTGTCGATCACCGGTGAGGCGCCACTCACCGTCACGGTTTCCTGCAGGGTGGCGAGGGCGAGCTCGACGTTGATGTTCGCGGTGAACCCCAGCGAGATCGAGATCCCCGAACGCTTCAGGTTGTTGAAGCCCGAAAGCTCGTAGGTGAGCTCGTAGACTCCAGGCGGGACCGCCGGGAACCGGTAGTTGCCGGTCTCCGACGACACCGTCGTCTGTGCCTGCAGCAGCGAGCTGCTGGTGGCGGTCACCGTCACGCCCGGCAACACCGCACCCTGCGCGTCGGTCACGCGTCCTTGAATTGTGCCGGTACTACTGGCGCCACCGCCCTGGGCAAACGCGGGCGCGGACGCGGCAAGCACCAATGCGAGCAGCACTCCAACGACCATGGGGAGTTTCATCCTCTTCCTCCTTCAAAACGCGCGGGCGCCGGGCGCTCGCGCCGTCAACGGGAACGGACGCACGTGGGGCGCAATCCGTCACGACATGCCCGGGACTTGTACCGCGCAGCGAGTGCGATCACAATCCGGCCGAACCGGTCTCGGAACTACAGGCTTATCGGGAGCGGCGTTCCCCTGACGCCGGCATCAAGGTTTGCCGGTAGGTTCCGCGCCGGTCGGGCGGTATTTACTGTGCGAAGCGCGCGCAGTACAAACCCTCCAACTCCGGACGCGAGCTTGGACGCCATCTGTGTTCGTGGTCCGGTGCCGCACGTCCGTCCGGTTCGCGCCAGGCGGATGGCCGGGGGCGCACAACCCCGCCCCCGGCATTTTTGTTTTGGAGGACGCATGAGAGAACTGCCACGGCGCGTCGTGATCTGCTTCGCCCTACTCGTGAGCGCGATTTCCCCCGCCGCTGCCCAGGATTTCCGCGGCCGCATCAACGGCACCGTCACCGACAACACCGGCGCGGTGTTGCCTGGTGTGACTGTCACCGCGACGAGTCCTGCGCTCATTCAACCGCAGGTCCAAGTCACTGGCATGGACGGTGGTTTCCGCTTCCTGGCGCTGCCACCGGGCGTCTACGACGTCGACTTCGAACTCGCCGGCTTCCAGACGACGAAGCGCGAAGGCATTCGCGTGGTCATCAACCAGACCCTCTCGGTCGATCAGCAGATGAATGTCGCGACGCTGCAGGAGACCGTCACGGTGACCGGCGAATCCCCCATCGTCGACACGACGACGACCTCGATGGGCACCAACTTCACCAAGGAACTATTGACCGAGATTCCGAACGCCCGTGATATCTGGGCGGCGATGTCGCAGGCGCCGGGTATGCAGATGACCGCGTACGACGTCGGCGGATCGCACACCGGCACGCAAACCGGGTTCATGACCTACGGCTTCAGTGGCCAGAATCAAACGAAGCTCGAAGGCATCGACACAACCGAAGGCACGGGCGCCAATGCCGGCTATTTCGACTTCGGCAGCTTCGAGGAGTTCCAGATCGGCGGCGCCGGCAGTGACGCGTCGAACTTCTCGGGCGGCGCGTCGATGAGCATCAGCGTGAAGTCCGGTGGCGATCGCTTCTCGGGCAACTGGTACAGCGACTATGAGAATGACAGCACCATCGGCGACAACGTGCCCGACAACCTACGGGTCGCCAACAGCAGAGATGACAACGGCTACTTCGTCCGCACGGCGCTGGCGCGCGGCAACCCGATCGATCGCCAGTACGACGTCAACTGGAACGTCGGCGGCCCGATCTGGAAACAGAAGGCGTGGTTCTTCACGAGCTGGCGGCTCAACGACCAGTACAAGTTCTCCCTGGGCTCCGACCTGATCGAGCGCTCCAAGCTGTCGAACAAGTACACCCTCAAGGGCACCTTCCAGTTGAACCGCAACAACCAGGCGATCCTGTTCCTGAACAAACGCGAGAAGCTGCAGGAGACGCGCAGCCTCGGCCCGAATGTTCCACTCTCGGCGGCGCTGTACCAAAGCTCGCGCAACTATCCGTGGAAGGGCGAGTGGACCAGCGTGCTCGGCAGCCGGGCCTTCCTCGATGTGATGTACGCCAATTGGTACAACTTCTTCCCCCTCCGCCCGACCCGCGACTTCGGCCTCTACGACGGCCCGTGGGGCCCCGGCCGCACCGAAACCACGACCGGCGCGCTGTTCGACGGCGGCGCCAATTCGTCGTATCAAGACCAGAAACGGTACAAGCCGCAGGTCTATGTGTCGCTGGCGTACTTCAAGGACGGCTGGAAAGGCAGCCATGACTTCAAGGTCGGCTACGACTGGAAGCGCGATCGGCGGAATCTCTTCAACGATCAACCGTTCGACATCTTCTACCGCGACACCAACGGCCGCGTGAACCAGGTGGACCTCTACAACACGCCGACCTCGCCCACCAACGACGTGGTCTACAACAGTGCCTGGATCAGCGACACCTGGAAGTTCAACGACCGGCTGACGTTTACCCTCGGCGGGCGGCTCGAAATGTACAAGGACGGTTGGGAGGAACAGGAGTTCACGCCCAACGGCCACGCGGCGCTCGCCAGTTGGACCGACCCGGTGTATCAAGCGTTCGTCGCGCCACGCACCATCGAGGCCCGCACGGTCGCCGAGACCACGGACTTCGCGCCGCGCGTCGGCTTCGCCTACGACCTGATCGGAGACAACCGGACCGTCCTGAAAGTCTTCTGGGGGAGGTTCAACTTCAATTCCGCCGATACGCTCGCCGACCGCGAGAACCCGGTCGGCCGCGCGCAGTTGCGCTACGCGTTCCTCGACCCGAACGGCAACCGGATCGTGGACGGACCCTCCGAGCTCGGCAGGCTCATCTCGACGCAGGGCGGCGGCGGGTTCGTCCGCATCGATCGGGGCTTGCAGCGCCCGACCGCGTCTGAGCTCTCGGTGAACGTCGAGCGCGAAATCGTGCCGGCGCTGTCGGGGCGCGTCTCGTACGTTTACAAGAACATCCGTAACCTGTGGGGTGAGATCGACGCGATTCGAGCGCCGGCCTATACCGTACCCTTTACGCTCGTGGACCGTGGTCCCGACAATGTGACCGGCACGGGCGACGATGAGACGTTCCAGACCTTCGACCGTCCGGCCAGCATCGGGTCAGATCGCGTCTGGACCAACCCCGAGGACAACAAGGCCGATTTCAGCACCGTGGAAGTGGCGTTGAACCGGCGCTTCCAAGGCAAGTGGATGCTGCTCACGTCGTTCGGCTACACGTGGCTGAATCAGATCCACGGCTCGTCCACGACCTTCTCGGCCACCCAGGCACAGTCCTTCAGCTACCGGCCGTCGGACCGGCTGTTCGGCGACAACGGGTTCGAGACCTCAACCCTGTGGAATTACAAGATCATTGGCCGCTACTCCCTGCCCTTCGATGTCGGATTCTCTGGGTCGTGGAAGGTGCAAAGCGGCGGCAACTGGGGTCGATCGATCAGCGTGCCGTTCCCCGGTGACGGCACCCGCACGGTCCGTGTGGAACCCGTGACCGCCAATCGCGGCGAAACGGTCCAGATTTTGGACTTCCGCTTCGACAAAACCATCAGATTTGGCAGATTCGGAAGAACGACCCTTATGCTCGACGCTTTCAACCTGACCAATTCGGGGACCGTCACGACGTTTCGTAATGCCACTGGTCCCACCTTCAAGGAGGTCACGGCACTGCTCGACCCACGAATCGTGCGTTTCGGCATTCGATTCGACTTCTAACCGGCATTCCGCCGGTTAAAAACAGGGGAAAACGGGCCGGATCGGCCGCTGGGGGCCATCCGGTGTTTTCCCCTGTACTCTTGCATTCTTTCCCGCCTCGGATCTACCATCCCTCCGGTATACGGCCGTTTCGCCCTATCTCTCGGTGTCGCTGTCAGTTGGCCGTTTTCCGTTTGTGTTCTTGCGTTAACTCACGTTGTTGTTGGAGGAACGATCAATGAGGCTGAACAGGCTGACCGTATTCTGCCTGTGCGTGACGCTGCTGGCTATGGCAGCTCCCACTCTCGCACAGGACTTCCGCGGCCGTATTAACGGCACCGTCACCGACAACACTGGCGCCGTGTTGCCGGGTGTGACCGTTACGGCTTCCAGTCCCGCGCTCATTCAACCGCAGGTTCAGGTAACGGGCGGCGATGGCTCCTATCGCTTCCTGGCCCTGCCTCCCGGCGTCTACATGATCGACTTCGATCTCACTGGCTTCCAGAAAGTGCAGCGCCAGGACGTGCGCGTCGTCATCAACCAGACGCTGACGGTCGATCAACAGCTGAACGTGGCCACGCTCCAGGAGACCGTGACGGTCACCGGTCAGTCGCCAATCGTCGACACCTCGACGACCTCGATGGGCACCAACTTCACCAAGGAACTCCTGACGGAGATTCCGAACGCGCGCGACGTGTGGGCGGCCATGTCCCAGGCCCCCGGCATGCAGATGACCGGCTTCGACGTCGGCGGCTCCAACACCGGCAACCAGACCGGCTATCGATCCTACGGCATGGATGGGCAGAACCAGACCCGTGTCGAAGGCATCGACACCACCGAAGGCACGGCGGCCAACGCCGGCTACTTCGACTTCGGCTCGTTCGAAGAGTTTCAGGTCGGCGGCGCCGGTGCGGACTCGGGTGCGTTCGCGGGCGGCGCGGTGCTCAGCATCAGCGTGAAGTCGGGCGGCGATCGCTTCAACGGCTCGTGGTACAGCGACTTCCTCAACGAGAGCACGGTCGCCGATAACGTTCCGGATTACCTGAAAACCGCCAACACGCCGGACGACGGTTTGTTCTCGCGCAACGGCCTCTGCTTCCAGCGGCTCGGCGAGACGATCTGCCGCGGCAACGCCGTCAAAAAGCAGTACGACCTCAACGGCGACTTCGGCGGCCCGATCGTCAAGCAGAAGGCGTGGTTCTTCACCAGCTGGCGTCTGAACGACAAATACGCCTACATCACCGGCTTGGGCGACACCACCGAGCGGTCGAAGCTCTCGAACAAGTACACCTTCAAGGGCACGTTCCAGGTTGGCCGCAACAACCAGATCATCGGCTTCCTCAACAAGCGCGAGAAGCTGCAGGACAAACGCGGCATCAATCTCAACACGCCGCTGTCGGCCGCCTACTACCAGAGCTCGCGCAACTATCCGTGGAAGACGGAGTGGACCAGCGTGCTCGGCAGCCGGGCGTTCCTGGACGTGCTGTACGCCAACTGGTACAACTTCTTCCCGCTGCGGCCGACCCGAGACTTCGACCTCTATGACGGCGAATGGACGCCGCCTCGCCAGGACACCGCGACCGGCGTGTGGTCGCCCATCGGGGGCAATAACGGCTACCAGGATCAGAAGCGCTACAAGCCGCAGTTCTACACCACGCTGTCCTACTTCAAAGATGGCTGGAAGGGCTCGCACGACGTGCGCGCCGGCTTCGACTGGAAGCGCGACCGCCGCAAGCTGCTGCGAGATCAGCCGTTCGACATCTGGTATCGCGACAACAACGGCGCGCTGAACTCGGTGGACCTTTACAACTCCACCGTCACCGGCATCAACGACGTGGTCTACACGGCCGGATGGCTCACCGATACGTGGAAGGTCGCCGATCGCCTGACGCTCAACCTCGGCCTGCGCTTCGAGGCCTACCGTGACCAGTGGCCGGATCAGGAGTTTGCGCCCAATGGCCATCCCCAGCTCGCCGGCTTCACCGACGCGCGCTACCAGACCTTCGTCGCGCCGCGCACGGTCAGCGCAACGACGGTTGCGAGTACGAACACGATCTCGCCGAAAGTCGGTTTCGCATATGACCTCTCGGGCGACAACCGCACCGTGATCAAGGGCTTCTACGGCCGTTCCCGCTGGAACTCGGCCGACACACTGGCGGACCAGGAGAACCCGGTCGGCCTGGCGGCGCTGCGCTACGCGTTCGTGTCGTGCTCGGCCACCGTCACCACGAACTGCGACCTGAACGGCAACCGCCTCGTGGATGGCCCCGCCGAGCTCGGCGCCTACCAGACGTCTACTGGAGGCGCCGGCTTCGTGCGCGTGGATCGCGGGCTCACGCGCCCGACCACCGACGAGATTTCGGTGAACCTCGAGCGCGAGATCAGTTCGGGCCTCTCAGGGCGCGCGTCGTATGTCTACAAGAACATGCGCAACGTGTGGGGCGAGATCGACGTCGTGCGCGCGGCCAACTACACCGTGCCGTTCACGATCAACGACGTGGGACCCGATCGCGTCGCCCGCACCGCCGATGATCAGCAGTTCCAGACCATGGCTCTGGCCGCCGGCACGGGTCAGGATCGCGTCTTCACCAACCTCGGCGACCGCGGCAACGCGGATTTCCAGAACGTGGAGTTCGCCGTCAACCGGCGTTTCTCGGGCAAGTGGATGCTGCTTGGCTCGTTCGGGATGACGTGGTCGACCATGGCGCACACCCAGACGGGCGCGCGCTACGGCAACACGACGTTCCCGTACCGCCCTGCCGATCGCCTGTGGGGCGACGACGCTGTCGAGACCTCGACGTTGTGGAACTACAAGGTGATCGGCCGCTACGTGCTGCCGATGGACATCGGAGTGTCCGGCTCGTGGAAGGTCCAGAGCGGCTTCAACTACGCGCGCACCATCAGCGTGGCCATGCCGGTCGAGGGCACACGCACGATCCGGGTCGAGCCGATCGATTCGAACCGCTACCCGTCGGTGAGCATCCTCGACTTCCGTCTCGACAAGTCGATCGACTTCGGACGTTTCGGCAAGGCGACGCCGATGCTGGACGTCTTCAACGTGCTCAACTCGGGCGTGCCGACGACGGTGCGCACGACCAACACCGCGACCGCGCCGTTCCAGGAAGTGACCGCGATTCTCAACCCGCGCGTCATTCGCTTCGGCGTCCGCTTCAGCTTCTGAGGAAGGTTTACGCACACCTAGGGCGGGCCGGGATTTCCCGAGCCCGCCCTTCGTGTGTACGCCGTAGGCATCGTGATCGGCTGCCATCGCAGTGCAGACGGGGATAGTGATTGCTGTCGGCGGGCCGCGGCCGTACAATCGTCGCGATGCGGCAATGAAGGACACGGATTTCGACGAACTCGAGTTCTTCCGGGCCATCGAACGCAGCGGCGCGCGAGCGCTGCTCATCGGACGGCGTGCCCTGGTCGTCCTGGGACTTCCCGTGCTGACCGCCGATTATGACTTTTGGCTGCACATCGAGGACGTCGAGCGTCTTAACGGGGCCGCGGCCGCGTTCGATTTGTCGCCCACTCATCAGGCCGAGGTCGCCCGCCAGCGTGGACGCTATGTCCTCGAGAACGGCGAACATGTCGACGTGCTGATCGCGAGATCGGTGCCGACCGTTGACGGAGTCACAGTGGCCTTCACCGAGGTCTGGGATCGGCGTCAGATCGTACCCCTCGCGACAGACATCGCCGTCGCGGTGCCGTCGGTCCCCGATCTCATCCTGACGAAGAGGTTCGCCGCACGGCCGAAGGACCTCGAGGACATTCGCCTGCTGCAGCTTCTCGGCCGGGAAGGCGGGGCATGATCATCCGATCAGAGACCATCATTCATGCGATTCGGAATGAAGCGAACCGGACGGTATCGGCCGATGAGGTCCGCCGATATCTCGAGACGCCGATCTCCGATGCCGAACGCCAGCAGGTGCTCGATCTCGTGCGCTGGTTTCGGCGCCGGTACCCGACCGGCGGGGAGCGGCTCGCTTACGTACGCAAAGCCTACGCTCGATGGACGCTCCGGCCCGAGGTGCAGCCCCAGCCACGTTCAACCGGCTGACGGAAGCGATAACCGTGCGATCAGCAGGAGGCGGGCGCGCCGATCCGCAAATCGGCGAAAACGAGCGGTGTTTGGCGGCAACTTATATTCGCCAGCCGTCGGCCAGCAGGTGCGGAGGCCCAACGGTGTGCCAGTCTTCCTGCTCGAGCTCGGTGTAGATCTCATCGAGCCGCGATCGAAACGACGTCTCGCCATTAAAGCTTTCCTGGGTCGTCGTGCCATCGGCTCGCCGCCAGATGATCTCGTAGGTCTTTGACGCTTTCGTATACCGAGTCTCGATTCTCAGCGCCTCGCTCTCGCGCTCGAAGAGGTAAATCACGCCAGGGCTCCCATGCCCCCATATATTACCGGGAAGATCGGCGCCCGGCCGCGCATCGCCGATTCGACGCGTTTGCGTGTGCAGCCAATCGTTCCCGGCACGGCCGAGATGGCGGAAATTCGCGACCGGTGCTATGGTCGCCTGCGCAATGCGAATTCTCCTGCTGTCGATGCCGGATTCGTTCGAGCACACGCCCGCCATCGCCGTGCGAATGCCGAATGGCGCGCTCGCCTCCCTGGCCGGCAACCTCGACCCCCACCATGAGGTGGCGATCGCCGACCTGATCCTCGCGCAATCGTCGGTCCGCCGCACCGTCGAACGGTTGATCGCGCAACTGCAGCCGGACGTGGTCGGGCTATCGGTGATGACCTTTCAGCGCGGCACGGCGCGCCGCATCATCGCCCTCGTGCGCGCGCTCAAGCCGGATGTCCGCATCGTCGTCGGTGGCTACGATCCGAGCCTGGCGCCTGAGGCCTGGACGCCCCCCGGCGTCGGCGTTGATGTCATCGTTCGCGGCGAGGGCGACGTGACATTCCGCGAGCTGGTCCGCGCCTTCGACCAGCGGCAGCCGCTCTCGGCGATTGCCGGCCTGTGGTTTCGCGACGGTGACGCGATCCGCACGACCGCGCATCGGGACGTGGCCAGGCTCGATCGCGGAGACATTCGTCCGCCGCAGCGCTCGGCCCGCGTGCTCACCGGCTACACGATGATGGGACGCCGCGCCGACGTGGTGGAAACCTCGCGCGGCTGCACCTTCGATTGCAGCTTCTGTTCGATCATCGAAATGCGGGGCCGCAACTTCCACCGGTTTCCGATCGCGCGCGTCATCGCCGACATCGCGGACGCCCACGCCCGCGGCGCGCGGAGCATCTTCCTGGTCGACGACAACATCACGCTCGACGTGGAGCGATTCGAAACGCTCTGCCACGCCATCATCGAGGCCGGACTGCATCGCATTGATTATCTGGTCCAGGGCATGACGGCGCCGATTGCGGCGCGCGGAGAGACGCTGGCGCCGCTGATGCGGCGCGCCGGCTTTCGCTACGTGTTTCTCGGCATCGAGAACGTGCTCGAGGACGACCTCGTCTTTCTGAAGGCGCGCGCCAAGAACAGCCGGCACCACGCCGGCGAACGCATCAATAGCGCCCTGGCCGCGGTGAACGTCCTCCGCCGCCACGGACTACTGGTGGTCGGCGGGCTGATCGTCGGCAATCCGGACGATCGGCGCGAATCAGTGGCGGCGAACCTCGAGTTCGCGAAGCGGCACGTCGACTGGCCATACATTCAACATCCCACGCCGTACCCCGGCACGCCGATGACGCGCGAGTTCGAGGCACGCGGGTTGGTGGTCAATTCGCGGTTGGAAGAGTACGACGGCACCACGGCCGTGACGCGCAGCCAACACTTGGACCCGGAGGACATCGAATTCATGCGGTGGAAGGCCGAGCGCTGGATGAAAGTCCGTCACCTGCCGGCCGTCTTCCGGCACGATCCGGTCTTCGTACTCCGAAACGGCCGCCGCATGCTGGCCCACACCTTCCGAGGCACGACGTGGCGCTCGGTGGTCGGGCTCGAGGCCGACCGCGACGTCTTTCGCAGATATCGCCGCATCCGGGACCGTGAGCGAGCCTACGTCGACTGGCCAGATCCATTGGCGCAGCCGGCGCTCGACGTCACGATGCCGGCTCCCCTGCAGGTGTGATTATTCTCTCGTCCCGCGCCCCGACGCCACGCTTCGCAACGGGGCGCGGCTGAACGGATCCAGGGTAATCGGCTGTCGAGCCGATCAATACCGGGAAATGGGGATAGAATCCGAGCGAAGCGAGACAACTCCCCTGCGCCTGCCAATGTCACGCGAGCGTGCCTCCCAGCTCGCCGTCGTGCTCGGCTACGTGCTGGCCGCCAGCGCCTTCACGTGGCCGTTGCCTTTGTTCCTGGGCACTCATTTCACGGGAGACCCAGGTGGCGACACCGGTGTGTACGTGTGGAACCAATGGGTGTTCCACCAGGAGCTGACCACCGGGCACAACCCGCTGGCCACCGAAAAAATCCTCGCGCTGACCTCGCGCGTCGATCTCACGCAGCACAACTACACGGCGTTCCTGAACCTGCTGGCGCTGCCGTTCATCTCCGCGCTCGGCATCGTCACGTCGTTCAACGTCGTCTTCCTCCTGGTGAGCGTGCTCAATGCCCTCGCCGCG
Organism: uncultured Acidobacterium sp.; assembly: GCA_964513235.1. GTDB lineage: Bacteria > Acidobacteriota > Vicinamibacteria > Vicinamibacterales > UBA2999 > 12-FULL-67-14b. Next base: position 3,053 of record CAZEMI010000117.1, on the reverse strand, counting down.
TATGGGCTGATCCGCCGCGCCACGGCAGCCACGCGATTCGAGGCCTTCCTCGGCGGGCTGGTGTTCGCGTGGGCGCCGGCGATGGTGGCGCGCACCACCGGGCACTTCAGCCTGGTCGCGGCCGCGGCGCTGCCGGCGTTGCTGTGGGCGCTGGTCAACGCGGAACAGTCGCGCTCCACGAAAGACGCCGTGCTCGTCGGCTTGTGCATGGCGTGGGCGGCATTGTCGGACGCCTACTACGGCGTCTATTGCCTGATGATCGCGATCCTCTACGTGGCGGCGACGTTGATCCGGGTGACGCGCACCGCAAAGGCCACCAGCCGGCGCCCCTGGATCTGGCTGCTCGACGTGCTGATTGTCTGCTTCGGCGGCTTGATCACCGGTCTGGTGCTGGGGCGCGGCGGGGAATTCACGCTGCTCGGCATACCAGTCCACGTGCGCAGTCTCTACAACCCGGTGCTGATTCTCACCACGCTGGTGATCATCCGCGGCGTGCTGTGGTGGCGGCCGCACTTTGAATTGCCCTTCGGCTCGCAACGGTCGCTAATCAAGGTGGCCGTGATCGCGGCAGTGGCGTGCGCAGGTCCGTTGTCGCCGGTGTTGTACGGACTCGGCGGGCGCATTGCCGAGGGACGGTTCGTGACGCCGTCGATTTTCTGGCGCAGCAGCCCGCGCGGCGTCGATCTGCTGTCGTTGGTGACGCCCAATCCGCTGCATCCAATCGTGCGCTGGTTCACCGGCAATCCGGTCGTGATGCGGCCGATCGCGTTCGTGGAATACACCGCCTCGCTGAGCCTGGTCGCGTTGCTGGTGATTGTCATCGCTATCTGGCGCGCGGGCTATCGGCCGCGCGCGGGCTGGGTGGTCATCACGATCGGCTTTGCGCTGCTGGCGCTCGGCCCGTTCATCTCCATCGCCGGCGTCAACACGCACGTGCCGGGCCCGTGGGCGTTGCTGCGCTACGCGCCTGGATTCGGGCTCGCCCGCATGCCGAGTCGATTCACCATCGTCGTGGTGCTCGGCGTCGCTGTGCTGATGGCCGGCGCGCTGGCGGCCATCGGCGAACAGCGGCCACAGCGCCGGCGATTAATCGGTGCCATCGTCGCCTTGTTGCTGGTCTTCGAATTGTGGCCGGCGCCGCGGACGCTCTACTCGGCTGCCGTGTCGCCGATTTACGATCGCATCGCGGCGGATCCGCGGCCGGTGCGCGTCCTGGTGCTGCCGTTCGGCGTGCGCGACGGCGTGTCGGCAGCCGGCAACTTCCGGCCGCGGTCGCAGTACAACCAGACGCGGCACGGCAAGGCGTTAATCGGCGGCTATCTGTCGCGCATTTCGCGCCAGCGCGTCGAAGCGATGCGTGAGAACTATCCCACGCTCGATGCGCTGATCAAACTGAGTGAGAAGGCGCCGCTCGATCCGTCAGTGAAAGCGGTGCTCGACCAGCGCGGCGATCGCCTCGTCCAACAGGCGAATCTGGGATATGTGGTGATCGACGAGCGGGTCATCCCGCCCGATCGCGCGCGGATGGTGATCGAAGCGCTCAAGCTGCGTGAGGTGCAGCGCGACGCCCACCTCACACTTTACGTCCCGCAATAGGTCCTGGGGCTTGGGTCCTGGGACTTGGGTCCTGAATCTTGGGCCCTGGATCGTGGGCCCTGGATCGTGGGCCCTGGATCGTGGGCCCTGGATCGTGGGCCCTGGATCGTGGGCCCTGGATCGTGGGCCCTGGATCTTGGGCCCTGGATCTTGGGCCCTGGATCTTGGGCCCTGGATCTTGGGCCCTGGATCTTGGGACCTGGGGCCAAGCCCCAAGTCCCAAGCCCCAAGTCCCCTTAGAAGCCGTAGCGAATGTTGATCTGCGCCGTCCGCGTCGGGCCCTCGTCGCTGACGTCGCGGAGACGCAGGAAGGTGGCCGGCAGACGCTGGTCGGTCGACGGACCCGCAAAGTTGGCGCGATTCGTCAGGTTGAAGACGTCGAGGAACGCGTCGAGCGTGCGCCCGCCGCCGAGCTGTATACGATAGCCGGCGCGCAGATCGTACTGCCTGAAGCTGGGGTTACGACCGCCGGCGCGGCCGCCCTTGTACTCCACCGTGTACGGGATCACGTGCGGGGCATTGGCATCAGGCGCCGCCCCGGTGTAGGTGCCGGCAGCCAGATATTCGTTCGCCGTCGAGCCGTTGCGATCGTTGTCGAACGTGCTGTTGACCAGCGTGAACGGCGTCCCGCTGCGGGCGCGGAACACGCCGCTCAGCTTCAGGCCGCCGGTGCGCGGCACATCGTAGCTGCCGGTCAGCGTAAGGATGTGCGGGCGATCGACGTTGGTCGGCCCATAATCGTTGTCGAGGTTCAGATCACCCAGGAACTGCGAGACTGGGGTGTCGGTCTGCCCCGTCCCGACGTTGCCGCGTCCGCGCGAAAACGCATACGAAAGACGCGCCTGCCAGCCGTTGGCGTAGCGCTTCGTGCCCGACACCTGAATGCTGTTGTAATCGATCGAGCCGGCGTTGACGCGCGTCTGCACGCTCGCCGCCCAATCGCCCACCTGTCCGATCAGCGGATCGAAAGGAATCGGACGTCCTGCTGTGGTGGGCTGCACGACCATTAGTCACACTGGCCGTACCGGCGAGGCGAAAGAACGGGCAGGCGCGCCGACGCGCCTGCCCGTTGGGCTGTCTAGGCCACCGATTGACACCGATTAGTCACCGATTGATCGGCGTCTAATCTGTGTCTATCGGTGGCTCTAGAACGAGTACCTGAAGCTGATCTGCCCCTTCCGGGACGTGTTCCCTTGCCGCAGATTCAACTGATCGAGGAAGCTGGACAACCGCTGATCGCCGCCCGGATTGGTGAAGCTGGCGCGATCCGTGATGTTGAAGATTTCTCCCACCAGTTGCAGGCGACTCGCCCCCTGCAGCGGGATCGCATAGGACACCCGCACATCGAGCGCGAAGAAGTCTTGCCCCCGGGCGCCGTTCGAGCCGCCCGTGTTGTCCACCGTGAGCGGGTTTAGCCCGGTGCCGGTGAACGTGCCCGCCGGCAGAAATTCGTCGTC
>CAZEMI010000116.1:0-34004 GCA_964513235.1 uncultured Acidobacterium sp. | reverse complement strand
TCGTTTCGCGGCGATGGTGAACATCGGCTACCTGCCGCCGGAGGAAGAAGAGAAGCTGGTGAACTTCGATTTCAAGCAGGTGCGCCTCAACCCGCTGCTGTCGAAGGAGCGCATCATCCAGTTGCGCGCGGTGATCGGCGAGAAAGTATTTCTGCACGATCGGCTGGGACGCTACATCCAGCGTCTCGTGGCCGCGACGCGGCCGCATAACCCGGACACCGACTCGCGCGTGCACTCGCCATCGGATCTCGTCGAGCGTGGCGTGGACCTGGGCGCGTCGCCGCGCGCCATCATCTGCTGGAGCCGGTTGGCTAAGGTATGGGCATTACTGCAGCGCCGTCGGTCGGAGGTGTATCCCGAAGACATTCAGGATCTCGCGCCCTACGTGCTGGCCCATCGCATCTGGCTCGGGCCGCACGCCGCGGCCCACGGGCTGACCCCCGAAGCCGTGATTCGCGACGTGATCGATCAGGTGCCGGTGCCATGAGGGTCCTGGGTCTTGGGTCCTGGGTCCTGGGGATCGTGCTCGCGTGTAATGGGGTGAGCCTCGCTCAGCCACCGTCAACGCCTCAGAGTGTTGAGCCGCTGCGTTGTTGGCGGCAGTCGAGCGCCGGTGCGGTGACGATCGGCGAAGCGTTCACGGTCACGGTGACGTGCGCGGTGTTCGAGTCCGCGGACGCGCAGGTCGTGCCGGATGAATCCCGGCTCAACGTGGCCTCGATCCAGATGGCGCCGTTTGAAATCCTCGGCGGCGCGCACCCGCCGGACGTGCGCCGCGGACTGCGGCGCTTCATTCAATACGACTATCAGCTGCGCATCATCAGCCGCGACGCGATCGGTCACGACGTCAACGTGCCGCCGCTGGCGATCTCGTATCGCGTCCACAGCCGCGTCGGCGCGACGGCACAACTCGAAGGCCGCGATTTGTCGTATGTGTTGCCGGCGATGCCCATCAGGGTGCTGTCGCTGGTGCCCGCGGATGCCACCGACATTCGCGACGCGTCGGAGGCCAGCCTTGCCACGGTGGACGCGTGGCGTTCCAGGTCGCGCCGGTTCGAGCTGCTGGCGCTCGCGCTGGCCGCCCTCGCCGCCGTGATGCTGGTGCTGGCCCTGGTCCCCCTGGCCCGGCAGGCACGATCGAAGACGAGCACCGCTCCGCCGTTGATTCCCGATCGCGCGGTGCTGACACACGCGGCCGAAGCGCTGACCGACATCCAGGCGCGCGCCACGCGCGACGGCTGGACCGACGAGACGGTGTCGGCAGCGCTCGGCGCGATGCGGCTGGTGGCCGCGGCGGCGATCGGTCGCACGGTGAGCCAGCGGCCGCTGCCCAAGGACGGCGTGGTGCCCGAGGGCCGCTTGCTGGTGCGCTTCGGCGTGGTGCGGCCGGCCGCGGCCACCGTGTCGAGCTCGGTCACGCCGGACGAGGTCGGCCGATCGACGTCGCGCAACGCCGCGGCGCTCACGCTGACCCGTGGCCACCACCTCGAGGGCTTGCAGTCGGGGCTCGCTGATTTGACGGCCGCGCTGTATCGCGAGTCGCCGTCGCGGGATGCCGCGGTGCTGCACGAGGCCGTGCGTCACGCGATCGGCGTCGCGCGGGAAGTGGCCGCCGAGCGTAACTGGTGGAGGCAAGAAACCCCATGGGCGCGGCGCTAGGCGCGATTGCGGCCACCGTGGCCTCCGAATGGCGGGCCCTCGATGTGGCCGGCCTGCAATTCTGGCAGCGCGATACCGCGCAACTGGTGCTCCTCGCGCTGGTCGCGCTGGCGGCGTTGATGCTGCTGATGCGCGCGGCCATCGCCCGCACGCCCGGCCGGCGCGAGCTCATTCTGCCGGCGATCCTCCGAGACGCGTCGCAGGCGCGATGGTCGTGGCTGCGCCACGCGCCGGTGGCGCTGTTGGTGGCTGGTCTGCCCTTCGCGGTGCTCGCGATCGCCGATCCGTATACCTCGCTCGTCGCGGAGAACGTCACCTATCCCGGCCGCCGCATCGCGCTGATGATCGACGCCTCCGACAGCATGCAGACGTCGTTCAAGGCGGCCACGCTCAACACGCGCAACGAGGTGCAGCCGGCGTTTTTCACGACGGTGGCCGCCGCCGAGCGGTTCGTCGAGCTGCGGCGGGCCGGCAAGTATCGCGACCTGATGGCCCTGATCGAATTCGGCAGCCGCGCCTATGTCATCACCCCGTTCACCAGCGACTACGACAATCTCCTGCTGAGCATGGCGCTCATCGGCGATCCGGTCGAGTTCTCGCTGTTTCCCGATTCGGGCACGGTGATTGCCAGCGCGCTGGAGGAAAGCATCGAGATCTTCAAGGCCTTCGATTTCCTGGAAGCGTCGGGGAACCTGATGGTGATCTTCACCGACGGCGAAGATACGACGCGGATCGTGCATGGCCGCAGCCTCGACGACATTCTCACGAGCGCCGTCGACAACAGGATTCCGCTCTTCTTCGTCCGCACGAACTACGACAAGGATTTCGGTGAGGGCATTCCGGATGCGCAGTGGCGCGCCGCCGTGGAGAAGACCGGCGGGCGCTATTACGTGGCGAAGAACGAAGCCAGCCTGATCGCCGCCATCAGCGACATCGATCGCGAAGCCGTGGGCGCGATTTCGGCGCGGCAGTACACGAGCCAGCAGCCGCGGTTCACGCTCTTTGCGTTCGTCGCGTTCATTCTGTGGACGAGCGCAGCGGCTTTAAAAATCGTCACGCCATATTTCTCGAGGATCCCATGAGAACGTCGATGATTCGACTCGGAATCGCGATCGCGCTGGTGGTTGGCGCCTGGTTCAGTTGGTCCGAGGCCCAGCTGGCCGCGCGCATGGGCGACGCGACCCAGCACATTGCCACGCTTCGGTATGCGGAAGTCGATCGTGCGCTCGATGCGGGCGCCACGGCGACCGTGGATTATTGGCTCGGACAGTACGGCGGCATCACCGCCGATACCAACAATGCTGAAGCGGATGCGCACGTGCTCTGGACAATGGCGAACGCCGCGTTTCGCTCGACCGAACGTGACCCGCTCGCCGGCCCGGCCGCCGTTCAGAGGCTCGATGGCGTGTTGCAGGCATACGCGTCAGCGCTCAAGGCCTCACCGCGCGACGTGAAAGCGGCCTACAACTATGAGTACGTCGCGCGGCTTCGCGATCAAGTAGCACGTGCTCCGCAAGGCAAGCCGGTGAAACCGGGGCTGCCGCCGGCCGCGGCAATGGCCGGCGATCTGCCGATGGGGCCGACCATTCATGGCCGGCCAGGCGCGCCGCCGCCCGATGCCAAGATGGAAGACTTGCAGCTGCTGGCGCCGATGGAATACGGCGATCGCGAGGCCCAGCCTGAAGCCACACCTGGCGGCAAGCGCGAGCGCAAGGGGTGAACACCATTGCTTTCGGGGCGCCGCAGTTTCTGTGGCTCCTCGCCGCGCCCGCGTTGCTGCTGGTCGCGTGGCTGTGGCGGTTCTGGCGGCGCGTGTTGGATCTGCGGCGCTTACGCGATCGCCGATCGGTGCCGATTCGGGAGCGGTTCGCCATCGGTGGGGAGCTGTGGTCCTGGCTGTTCATCATCCTCGCGGTGGCATCACTGGCGATCGCGCTCGCCCGTCCACGCGGCGTCACCACCGTCGTCACCCGCGCGGGTGTCGACATCGTCGTCCTGCAGGACGGGTCCGCATCGATGCACGTCAAGGATACGTCCTCCGCCTCCGCTCGCGAACAACCTGGCGAGCTACGGCGCGACCGCGCCGCCTTCAGCTCAGGCGGCGCGGGCACTCGGTGGCAGCGATCGATGACATTTCTTCGTTTACTGGGAGACTCGCTCAGCTGGAACGACGATCGCATGGCCCTGACGGTGTTCGCGCACATCGCGACGCCGCAAATCCGGCTGACGAGCGATCCGAACACCGTGTTTTTCTTCCTCGATCATCTGCATGGCCGTCCCCCATTCAGGCTGGAAGACGACACGACCTGGGACACCAATCTCGAGCAGGGCGTCGCGTGGGGATTGCGGCTGCTCGAGAAAGATCGCGAGCGGCACGGTCCGTCAATCAACGGCAAGTTGTTCGTGATGCTCTCCGACGGCGAAGCCTGGAGCGGCGAGGTGGCGCGATCGATCGAGCGCGCCACGCGTGAACACGTGCCGCTGTTCGTCATTGGCGTCGGCACGCTGGGCGGCGGCGCTCTGCCGGAGACGCCGCACGCCGATGGAACCAGGGACCCATCGCCCGGACAATCGCGGCTCGACCGCGCCTCGCTGCAGCGCATTGCGGCGGCGGGCGGCGGCCAGTATTTCGAGCTCGACCGCGATGCCGATCGCGACATTGCCAACGCCATCATCGACGCGGGCCGGCGCCAGGGGCCGGCAACGATCGAGGCAGGCACGGTCGACGACTGGTATTGGCGAATGCTGGCGGCGGCGATGGCCCTGGCCGCGCTCGGAGCGATGCTGCTTCGCGAGCGTGCCGAGCTCTGGCTGCAGTTTACGGCGGCCACGGCGACGACCGTCGTGTTGTGGCGCTTGTTCGCGTGATCGTGCTACAAAGCCGCCCATGGCCAAGAAGACGTCCAGGAAATCCAAGACAGCGAAGTCCGCACGCCAAGCCGCCAAACGGTCGGCGAAGAAGCCCGTCCGCCGCGCGGCACCGCGACGGTCGACGCCGGACGCGCTGCTGGCGCCGATCAAGGGCGCGACAACGCGCGAGGTGGGCGGCGTCCGGCTCGATGTGGCGCCGGTCGGACAGGCGCGCGTGAAGCGGATGATCTATCCGCCGGGCTTCCGCTGGTCAAAGGCCATGAAGCCGATCGTCGGCACCGATCGCTGCATGCACGCGCACGCCGGGTTCCTCGCCCGCGGAGAAATTCACATCGAGTACGCCGACGGTTGCGTCGTGGAATACAAGGCGCCGCAAGTGGTGGCCATCGAGCCGGGCCACGACGGCTGGGTGGTGGGCAAAGAAACGGTGGTGTTGATCGAGTTCGATTTCGAAGGCGATACGGTCACCCGGCTCGGCATGCCCACCGAGCACAAGCATTAGTGGAGCGTATCAACGAAAACGACTGTATCGAACATCACTGCTCATCGACGGTAGTGGGGCCGTTCCGTAGGAACGGCCCGCTTTCGATATCGAACGTACACGCCACTAGATCACCCAGCAGCGAACCGGGCGCGGTCGAATCGTTCATGGGCGCCATGGTCGGCGGCCGATCAATTGGCCGGTGCCGGCGCTGCCGGCGATCGTGCCGGCGTCGAACACGATCTCGCCGCGACGAATGGTGGTCACCGGCCAGCCTCTGACCTTCCAGCCTTCATACACGCTGTAGTCCGACTTCGAGTGATCGGCCTCTGCCCGAACCACGCCGGCGTGATTGGGATCCCAAATCGCGATGTCGGCATCGGCGCCGGGTTGAATCACGCCCTTGCGGGGATAGAGGCCGAAGATCCGCGCCGCAGTCGTCGAGGTGTGCGCGACAAATCTCGGCAGCGGCAGGCGCCGGCCATGGACGCCTTCGGAAAAATACATCGGCAACATGAACTGCAGGTCGCTCACGCCGGGACGCAGGCGCGTGATGGTGAGCGCCGGGTCGAGCTTCTGGGCGCGCGTCCACGGCGCGTGATCGGTGGCCAGCACATCGATCGCGCCGTCCTGCAGGCCCTGCCAGAGTGCCGATCGATCCGCCTCGTCGCGAAGGGGCGGCTGGCCGACATAGAGGGGCGCGTCGGGGCCGCGCATCTTCTCGATCGTCAGGTGCAGATACATCGGCCGGGTCTCGACAAACAACGGCAGGCGCGATGCGGCGCGCGCCGCGCGGCAGATGGCGAGCGCGCGTGCCGACGACAGATGCACGAGGTAAATCGGCGCGCCCGTACTTTCACACAGCGACGCGGCCTGCTGCGTGGCCGCGGTTTCGGCGACCACCGGGCGGCTGGCGGCATAGTCGCCGAGCGAGGTGCGGCCTTCGGCCTGGAGGCGCCGTACCGCGGCGGCGAGCAGCGCTCCGTCCTCGCAGTGCATCAGCGTGACCACGCCCGCGGCGCGGGCGTGGTCGAGCTGCGTGATGAGATCGGCCACTCGCGCGCCGGCGTCCTGTCGGGTCAGGAACACCTTGAAGCTCGGCTGGCCGATCGCGGCGAGGGTGTTCATCGCCGCCGCCGTTTCCGCGGAGGGCGGCCAGGCCGCCGCATGCAGGATCACGTCGGCGATTGCTTCCGATCGCACCCGCGCGGCCATTCGCTCGACCGCGCCGGCGATCGTTTCCTGTGCCGTCGCGTTGGCGAATGTCCCAACGGTGGTGATGCCGCCGGCAAGCGCCGCCATCGAACCGCTCGTCAAGTCGTCGGCGAACGAGGGATGTAAATGCGTGTGAGGGTCGATGCCGCCGGGCAGCAGCAGGCGGCCGGCCGCATCGATGGTCCGCGTGTTGGCCGACGGCCGCAGGTTGTTGCCGACCTCGGCGATCGTCTCGCCGACGATCCTGACATCGGCATCACGTTCGCCATCGGCGTTCACCACGCGCCCACGGCGGATCAGCAACTCGGGCGGTTGCAGTGCGTCGCCGGTCAGCCGTGTGGCGGCCAGGCCGATCGATCCCGCCGCGACGGACCACACTGCGTCCCGGCGTTTCAATTCGACACCACCAGGGTCTTGCCGATCGCCGCTCGGTCGCCGGCAGCGTTCAACAGGAAGTGCGCAACATCGGCGCGGGAGATGCGTGGCCTGCCCGACATCGCGAGGCGTTCGCCCGATCGATACCTGCGCGTGAGTGGGCCGTCGGTCATCTGGGACGGCTGCACGATGGTCCAGTCGAGACCGCTGCTCCCGATCAGTTGATCGCCGATCAACTTGTCGGCGTACACGCCGCGCCGCAGCGTGCGGAAGAAGAGCTTCGCCATGAGCGGCGCGTCCGCGAACGACGGCCCGACGCCGAGCGCCGAGGTGAACAACAGCCGCCGAACGCCGGCCGCCTTCATGGCGCCGATGATGCCGGGCACGGTGCGTTCGATCAGGTGTTCGGACTTGAACGAGTAGCCCCGCCCAATCGCGCTGATGACCGCATCCTGGCCGCGCATCGCCCCGGCGAGGGCGGCGCCGTTCTGGAGATCGCCCACGGTCACATGCAGTTGCGGATGTTCGGACCCCACCTTGGCGGGGTCGCGCGCGAGAACGGTCACCGTATGACCGGCCTCCAGCGCCTGGAAGACGATCTGTTTTCCGGTGCCGCCGGTGCCGCCGAGGATGCACAATTTCATGGGCGGCCGCATCCTAGCATTGGCGGAGTTCTATGGCATCATTCCGGCTCATGACTCGTGTAGTGGTCACCGCCCTGGCGCTTGTGGCTGTCACGGCAACCTCGGGGGCGCAAACGCCGCAGTACCGAGCGCGGCTCTCCCCGGTGCCGCTCGACATCCCGATGCAGTCCGCCATTGCCGGCTCCGGATCCGCGACCGCGACCCTCAAGGGCACGACGCTCACCATCACCGGCGCGTTCTCCGGGCTCAAGACCCCGGCCACCGTGGCGCGCGTGCACCGCGGACCCAAGACGGCGATGCGCGGCCCCGCGATCGGCGATCTCACCATCACCGCCGCGACCAGCGGCACGATTACCGGATCGATCGAGCTCGCGAAAGCGCAGATCGACGATCTTGCAGCAGGACGGCTCTACGTTCAGTTGTACAGCCAGAAAGCCCCGGACGGGAACTTGTGGGGATGGCTGTTGGCCGCCGATCCGAAAAAATAACCAGGGCCACAGAAGGCACAGACCTATGAATGTTCTTCGCGTTGCCGTTTTGTTCGCGTGTGGGGCGGCGATTTCGATGGCGATCGTCGCCGGACAGTCGCCTGCCGCGGAAGCGTCGTATACCGCGGCACAGGCCGCCGCCGGACAGGCGAGTTACCAGGCGAATTGCGCCAGTTGTCACATGCCCGATCTCGCCGGCCAGAATGAAGCGCCGTCCCTGCGCGGGGCGAATTTCATCCGCACGTGGCGCGAGCGCAGCACGCGCGATCTCGTCGATTACATGCAGGCGACGATGCCGCCGGGCCGCCCGAGCCTGGGCATGCAGGAATATCAGAACCTCGCGGCGTTTATCCTCCGCGAAAACGGGGCTGCCGCGGGCACGCAACCGTTGCGGCCCTCGGCCGCCGTGACGATCGGATCGATCGCCTCGGGTGCACCGCCGGCAACGCCTGCAGCCGGCGCCGCGGGTGGACCCGCGCCGCGTCCTGCCGGGCCGCCGCCATCGCGTGGCCACTCGGTACAAGGTGAAGTGAAGAACTACGTGCCCGTGACCGACGCGATGCTGCGCAACCCGCCGCCGGGCGACTGGCTGATGGCGCGCCGCAACTACCAGGCGTGGAGCTACAGCCCGCTTGATGAGATCACGCGCAGCAACGTCAAGGAGCTCAAGCTGGCGTGGAGCTGGTCGATGAACGAGATCGGCTCCAACCAGCCGATGCCGCTCGTGCACAACGGCGTCATGTATCTCGGCAACACCGGGAACATGATGCAGGCGCTCGACGCCGCGACCGGCGATCTCATTTGGGAAAACCAGGTCGGCCCCAATTCGATTCGCGGATTCGGCGCCGTCCGCAACACCGCGATCTACGGCGACAAGGTGTTCCTCGCCACGAATGACGGGCGGCTGGTGGCCTTCGATGCGCGCAACGGCAAGGTCGTGTGGGACGTCGCGGTGGCGAATCCGCGCAGCGGCTTCACCAATTCCAGCGGCCCCATCGTGGCACGCGGCAAGGTGATCCAGGGCCTGCACGGCTGCGATCGCTATCGTGAGAAAGAGCGCTGCTACATCAGCGCCTACGACGCGAACACCGGCCAGCAACTCTGGAAATTCCACACCATTGCGCGGACGGGCGAACCGGGAGGCGACACGTGGGGCACGGTGCCCGACGGGATGCGCGCGGGCGGTGACACCTGGATTGCCGGCAGCTACGATCCGGATCTCGACCTGACCTATTGGGGCATCGCGCAGGCCAAGCCGTGGATGCCGGTCAGCCGCGGCAACACGGTGAGCGACGCCGCGCTCTACACCGCGTCAACCGTCGCCTTGCGGGTTGAAGACGGATCGCTGGCCTGGCACTTCCAGCACACGCCCGGTGAATCGCTCGATCTCGATGAAGTGTTCGAGAAAGTGCTGGTCGACATCGGTCCGCAGCAGACCCTCTTCACGATCGGGAAGGCCGGCGTGCTGTGGAAGCTCGAACGCAAGAGCGGCCGGTTCCTCGGCTATCAGCACACCGTATTCCAGAACGTGTTCGAGAAGATCGACCCCGAGCGCGGCATTCCCACCTACCGCGACGACATCATCAACCAGAAAATGGACCAGTGGCTGACGGTGTGCCCGAGCACCGAAGGCGGCCACAACTGGCAGGCGATGACCTATCACCCGCCGACGCGGCAGTTGATCATTCCACTCAGCCAGTCGTGCATGGAGATTGTGCCGCGCAAGGTGGAGTTTGCCGAAGGATCGGGCGGCACCGCGGCGGGCCGCCGCTTCTTCGAAATGCCCGGCAGCGATGGCAACGTCGGGAAACTCCTGGCCATCGACGTGACGAACATGACAGAGATGTGGAGCCGCGATCAGCGGGCGCCGTACCTGACGGCCGCGCTCAGCACCGCGGGCGGTGTGCTGTTCATCGGCGATCTCGATCGGCAATTCCGCGCGCTCGACGTGAGGACCGGTGAGGTGTTGTGGTCCGCCCGGCTCAACACCGCGGTCCAGGGTTTTCCGGTGACGTTCACCGCGAACGGGAAGCAATATGTCGCCGTGACGGCGGGGAATGGCGGAGGCAGCCCGCGAGTTGTGCCGCGAACGATTGCGCCGGAGATCAGGCCGCCGGCGAGCGGCCACATGTTGTACGTATTCGAATTACCCAGGAAGTAACGCCGGAAGGAACTCTGGCGCAAATCGAAGTGACGGATTATTCTTACGTTGAGGTGCACCGGCTCCGATGAATACGACCATCTCTCGATTACCGTCGCGAGCGCCTACCTCCCTCGAGAGTTGGACGGGCCACGATTGGCGCCACGGGGTTCTCCTCCCGCGCCTTGGTCCGTACGACCAGCTCATCGTCCGCACCCGGAACAGCACCTACGAGATCATCGTCATCGAGCCGCAAACGGCATCGGTCCTGGTCCGCGGCGGGAATTTCTTTCCGGAGTTCAGCCGGGCGCGCGTGGCCGGCAGCTCGCTCGGCGGGGGCTGCCTCAAGGTCCACGGCGTCTACGCCGGGTTTCAGATGGAACTCGTGGCCAGCGAGAGGATCCTGACCACGTGCGTGCGAACGGTTTCGGTCCTGCCGGCGGGAATTGGGCCCGTCATGTAGCGCGGCCCGGTCAACTTTCGTGTGCTCTTCGGGGGCGAATCCGACCGCTGAGGTAGCGTATAGTGACTGGTCCGACCAGTCATGGCCCCCGAAACTATCGGCGGACGCTACCGGCTCGAACGCCCCCTCGGGAGTGGCGGCATGGGAGAGGTGCACCTGGCCCGTGACCTCCTCCTGAATCGCCCGGTCGCCATCAAGTTCCCCAAGGTGGGCGACGACGACGATCGGACCACACTCGAGCGTTTCCGCCAGGAGGCGCTGGCCGCAGCCGCACTCGACCATCCCTTCGTCTGCAAAGTCCATGAGGTCGGCGAGGACAGCGGCCGCGCGTATCTCGTCATGGAGTACCTCGAGGGTTATACCCTCGACGTGCATTTGCGGCAGGGCCTGCTTTCGCTGCGCCAGGGCGTCGAGTTCATGTGCGAGCTGGCGCAGGCCCTCGACGTCGCGCACCAGCGGCGCGTGCTCCATCGCGATCTCAAACCGGCCAACGTCATGGTCTCCACGCACGGCCATGTGAAGGTGCTCGACTTTGGCCTCGCCAAGACCGTGCGGCCGGAGCCTACCGGTGATCCGACAACCACGGACACCGTGGTGCTCACCGATCGTGGCACGCGAATCGGCACGCCGGCCTACATGTCTCCCGAGCAAGTGGTCGGGGGCGAGCTCGATGCCCGGTCCGACATCTTCTCCCTCGGCACGATCTACTACCAGATGATGACCGGGGCGCATCCCTTCCTCCGGCCCACGAACTCGACCACGATGACGGCCGTCGTGAAAGACCCCCCGGCGGGCGGGACGAGGGATCTTGATAGCGTTCCCGGCGTGGCAGCCGTCGTGTTGCGGATGCTGGCCAAGGAGCCCGCCGACCGCTATCAGTCCGTCTCGGATCTGCTCGTCGACCTCGAACCCATCCGCGAGCGTTCCTGGTCGTCGGCGTCGGGGACACGGCCGGCGTCGGGGACCCGGCCGGCGTCGGGGATTGAGCCTCCGGAGCGGACGCCTTTCGTGGCCCGTGAAGCGGAACTGGCCGAGCTCGTGAAGATGCTCGAGCGCATGCAGGACGGCTACGGAGGCCTCGCCCTGCTCAGCGGCGAATCCGGCGTCGGCAAGACGCGCCTCGCGCGAGAGCTGCACCGGCTGGGCCGCGAGCGAGGCTGCCTCGTGCTGAGCGGGCAGTGCGTCGAGCAGCAAGGCGCTCCCCCCTACGGCCCGTTCGTTGAGATCGTGGAACACGCGGCGCGGCAGGTGCTGCAGGACGTGCGCGTGGCGGTTGGCGAGGCGTCGCCGGAAATCGCCACCATCGTGCCAGGACTGCGACGTTTCTATCCCGACATTCCTCCGGCCTCAATCGTTCCAGCCGAATATCAACGCCGGCTGTTGTTCCCCGCGTATGTCGACTTCACGCGCCGCCTGTCGATCCGGCTGGCGACCATCGTCTTGATCGATGACCTGCAGTGGGCGGATGAGTCGACGCTGCAGCTGCTGCAGGAACTCGCGCCGCATCTCGGATCGATGCGGGTCCTCGTGGTCGCGACGTGTCGCGATAAGGGCGTCGAGGCCGAGCGTCCGTTCTACCGTACGCTCGAGGCGCTGATTCGCCTGCCCCCGGTGGCTCGTCTCAATCTCAAGCGGCTGACGTCTTCTGGTGTCGACAAGATGTTGACGGCGTTGAGCGGTACCACTCCGCCGCCGCCGCTGGTCCGCGCGGTGTTCGAGGAGACCGACGGCAACGCCTTTTTTGTCGAGGAGGTGTACCAGCATCTGCTCGACGAAGGACGATTGTTCGATGCTGACGGGAAGTGGAAGACGGCGTTGCGCGGCGAGCCGATCCAAGTGCCCGAGAGCGTGCGGCTGGTCATCACGCGGCGGGTCCAGCGGCTCGGTGAGACGGCCCGCCGGGTGCTGACGGCCGCCGCCGTGCTCGGCCGCGCGTTTCCGCTCGACCTGCTCGCAGCGGTGGTGGACCTGGGTGACGACGCCGTGATCGATGCTATCGAGGAGGCCGAGCGCGCCCATCTGGTGATGGCCGAAGGCGAGCGCTCGTCCCGATATCTCTTCAGCCACGAGCTGGTTCGATCGACGCTGGTCAGTGGGTTGTCGGCGCCGCGCCGCCAGCGCCTGCACTTGCGCGTGGCCGATGTGCTCGAGCGATTGCATGCGCCGGCGACGGAGGTGCATGCCGCCGCGATGGCCCACCACCTCTACCAGGCGGGCGGTTCGGCCGATTCGTCTCGCACGGTGTTCTGGCTGAAGGCCGCCGCCGAGCGTGCCTATGCGGCCGCAGCGTTCGAAGAAGTGCTCGACCTGGTCGATCGGCTCTTGAAGCTGGACACCGGGTCGGCCCCGGCCGTCACGCAGGCCGAGGAGATGCAGGCCAAGGCCCTGATTGGCCTCGGCCGGCCGGCCGAGGCCATTCCGGCGCTGACGCGCGCGCTCGAGCGCTTCACCGATCAGCACGACGACGCCGGGATCGCGCGGGTCTCGCTGGCGCTGGCCTTTTCGCAGTTCTGGAGGGCGCGCCTCGACCAGGGCGTCGACGTGCTTACCAATGGGCTGCTGGCGTTGTCGGCCGGCGCGTTGCCGGAACGCTGCCAGCTCCAGGCCGAGCTGGCCACGGCGCTGGTGTCACTCGAGCAATTCGAACCGGCGCGACTGTTGTACGCCGAGGCGATGACTGCCGCCGAGCAGTTGATCGATACGCACACGCTGGGCCTCGTGTTGACCGCTCGCACCAACGGCTTGCGGAGCATGCACCGGCTGGAGGAGGTGATCGACGCCGGGCAACGGACGCAGGCCGTGCTCGATCGCACGCAAAGCTGGCAGCGCGCCGAGACCGCGCGAAACCTTGCCTTGAGCTATGCGTATCTCGGGCGGTTCACGGACCTCGATTCGGTCCTGCACGAAATCGAACGAACCGCGAACCGCGTCGGACACTTCGGCGCGCAGTGGGTGTCTAGTCGCGCGCGCGCCGCGGTTGACCTGGCCTCGTCCGGAAACATCGAGGCGTTTCGCCGCCAGACCGAGGCCGACTTGCAGGGCCCAGCGCAGTGGCGCTTTGTCACCCAGTTGCCGTTGGGCGTGGCCACGTTCTACCTCGGCGACGTGGAGGCGGCGCGGACCGTGCTGAACGCAGCCGCGGCCGAACAACCCGCGCGATCATCGTGGGTGGGCGTGGCCGAAGCCAACCTGCTGGCCACATGGGCGTTCATTGGTGACACGGAAGCCGCACACCGGGCCTACCTCCGCGTTGCGCCGATGCTGGCTCGCTCCGACAGCCCCAATCTGACGGGGCGTTGGCTCGCCCTGATGGCGGCGGTGCCGGCGTTGAGGCTGATCGACGATCGGGCCGCCGCCGCGGCGCTCTATCCGACGACGCTCAAACTGATCGACACCGGCCAGTTCCACGACATGGTGACCATTGGCCCGAATACGCCGCGGTTGAGCGCGGCCCTGGCGGCGGAAGCTGCCGGGCTGATCGAAGAGGCGAGGGGCCACTTCGAGGCAGCCTTGCACGCGGTTGAGAAGCTGCCGCATCGCCTCTTGCGGCCCACCGTGAGGTACTGGTACGGGCGAATGCTGGTCGCGACCGACGGCGCCGACGGCCGGGCGCGCGGGCGCGCGTTGCTCGACCAGGCGGCCAAGGAGTTCCGCGACCTGAAGATGCCGATCCATACCGGCCTTGCGGAACGAGCCCTCAATTGAAATCTGGTGATCTGGTAATCTGGTGATCTGTTGATCTGTTGATCTGGTGATCTAGCTGATTCGAATAACCAGATCACGAGATCACCAGATCACCAGATCACGAGATCACGAAATCACCAGATCACCAGATTCAAGCCATCCCTAAAACCTCCACCTTGCACTCAGCCGGAAGATGCGAGGAGCTGGGATCGGATTCGCCGACGCGGCATCGATGCCGCCGGTCGCCAGCGGCTTCAGGTAGTTCGGTCCGTTGGTCGTCACCACGCGCAGCACGACGCTGGAGTTGGTGACGTTGAACAGATCGAACATCCCTTCGAACGAGTGCTTGCCGAACCTGAACGTCTTGGCCAGCCGCATGTCGACCAGCTTCACCCAGTCGTACCGACCTGCCTGACCTTCGGCGACCACGTCCACAAGCTGATTCAGCGCGTTGCGCGCCTGCACGATGCGCGGGAAGTACTCGCCTTGCTGTCCCGTGAACGTCGACGCCACCAGGATCTGCCACGGCAGCTCGTAGGTGCCGCTCAGCCTCACACCCTGGTAAGTCTGCGGCAGCTCCGGCGGGAAGTTTCCGGAAATGTTGCCGCCGGTGGAGACGGCGCGGTACTTCGCCTCGTTCGGGTTTCGCGCATCGATGTTCCTCACATCGCGGCGATCGATCGAATAGGACGCAAGCAATGACCAGCCATTCGAGTAGCGCTTGCTGGCAGTGGCTTCGAAGGCCGTGTAGCGATCTTCGCCTTCACCCGGCGCGGTATTGGTCGTAAAGCGATTGACCTGGCCGAAAGTCGGGTAGGTGCGGGGCACCGACCACACTTCCAGCACGCCATCGTCGGCAGTGCCGACGAGATTGTCGCGGCCCGGATCGACGGCGGTGCGGAAATCGGTAAAGGCCTCGAACGGCATCGCGAGGTCGAGTTCCTTGTTGCCGCCCCAATCGTGCTTGCGCACGACATTCAGCCGCAGAGTGAGGTCGCGCGTGAACCCGAAATCGACACCGCCCGTGAATTCGTCCATGCCTTCAGGCTTGAGGTTTGGGTCGAGCGTTCGAGTGCCCGCGCCGCCGCCGCTCACCGACTGCAGATCGGCCGGATTCGGCGTGTACGGAATGGTTCCGTTCCAGCGATAGGTGCTCGTGCGCGTTGACGCCGGATTGACGCTCGCGGCCACCGGCCCGCTGGCCGCGGTCACGCCCGAGCCCGACGCGGCGTAGCGTCCATAACTCGCCTTGATCGCGGTACGGCCATTGCCAAAGACGTCGTAGATGAGCGACAGGCGCGGCGACCACGCGTTGTAGACCGGGAAGTCGCGGTTTTCCTGAAAGATGTTCGCCACGGCGAACGGGCCCGTGCCCTGATTGCCTTGCGCGGGCAACCACGACGCATAGCGGTCGTACCGGATGCCGGCATTCAGTGTCAGCCGCGGCGACAGGTTGATCATGTCGTTGACGAACCACGAGTTGAAGTTGACGCCGGCATTGGTGTCGTTGGGATAGTCGAACACCTGCACCGAGTCGGGCCGCTGGAAGAAATCGGTGTCATCCGGGAGGCTTCGATAGCGATAGATCTGCTGGTTGGGGTATCCGTACGTCTCGACGTGGTTGGTGCTCGCGTAGCCGAGGAACCCGGACTTGATTTCGTGGTTCATGTCCTTGAAATTCGTGAACCAGCTGTAGGTGCCGTTGTAGCCCCATCGGGCCGGTTCTCGCCGCAACTCCAGGAACGCGCCACGGGTATGCGTGGTGGTGAGGTCGGTCCGCCGGATGTCATCGGTATGCGCGAAATCCGGCCACCAGTAGCCCGATCGGTTGAAGCTCGCATCGAAGGTCATGTTCTGGTTGAGAATGTGCGTCCATTTCAACGCCGGCCCGATCGCCGTCCACGCAATCTGATTCTGCGTGGCTTCTTTCGGCAGGAACTGACTCGCGTTGCGGTAGGGCTGCCATTTTCGGTTGTACTGCTGCGACAGCTCGAACTTGTTGTTCTGGTTCAACTGGTAGGTGAGCTTCACGGTTGGGTTGTCGAGGCGCGTGAAATACTCGACCTGTTCGCCGGTCTGCTCGGAAATGAATCCGGGAATGAAGAGCCCGGAATAGTTGTGGCCATACGCCGCGTAGAACCATAGCTTACCGCGCAGGATCGGGCCGCCGAGGTCGGCGCTGAAATCGTTGTAGCGGGTGAACTTGTTGTTGCCCGGCGTAAAGCCGCGGGTGCGAAGATCCTGCGTGACGTTATTGTCCTGGAAGGCGCCGTCCTGCCAGGCCGCCAGATACATGCCGCTGAATTGATCGCCGCCGGACTTGATCACGAAGCTGAGGGTCACGCCGGGACTCTGCGCCTCTGCGCCCTTCGCCGCGGCCGACACCTGGACCTGCTCATAGGTGTTGTAGTCGCCGAAGAACTGGTCCCACACCACGCCGTCGAACTTGATCAGCTCCTGGCCGGTGCGGCCGTAACTGCGCGCGCCGGTGGTCGTGGATCCGCCAACCGTGTTGCCGCCAACGTCGAACTGCGTTGGCGACAGGCCCGGCACCAGGCGGGCGAGTCCGCGGATGCCGCGACCATACGGCAGGTCGTCCATCTGCTTCTCATCCCAGTTGACGCCGACGCTCGTCGACTGCAGGTCGATCACCGGCGTGTCGCTGATGACGGTGACCTCCTCAGCGAGCGCGTCGATCGCCAGCGCGCCGTTGATGGTCATCGTCGCGCCCGTATCGACGCGGACGCCCTCGATGTTCAGCGTCTTGAATCCTGACAGCTTGAAGCTGACGCGGTACTCGCCGGCGGCGAGCTGCGTGAACCGGTAGGCGCCCTGCTCGTCGGTGAAGGACGTGCGCGCCCCGCCGATCATGGCGGGGCTGGTGATGCTGACCTCGACGCCTGGCAGCACGCCGCTGCTGGCATCAAGGGCACGCCCGGTAATCGTGCCGGTTGTGGTTTGGGCCAAGGCTGGTGCCGCGCACACCAGTGCCAGCACGGCGATGCACGCTCGAACGCAAGCCAAACGCATGGGAACCTCCTGACTCTTGTGGGGAATGGCTGTCGATTCCGCAGCCGTAATTAACACTCGCGTCCATGGTTGTCAACGACAGAGGCGCGTGTTGACTAAGGAGTGCGTTCGGGTCTTGTCTTGCCCTGATGGCACATGAAGCACTGCGTGGAAGGCATGCGCTCTTTGGTGAAGTGCTTCGGAATCTCCTCGAAGATCGGCAGCATCTTCGCGACCATCGCTTTCGTCGGCTTCGTGTTCAGCGTGCGGTCGGTCTCGTGACAATGGGAGCAATCCACAGCGAGTGACGCGGCGTAGACGCTCATCGCGATCGCGCGATTTGGACGGCCTTCGAACTCGGTGGCATGCTCGTCGCGAATCTGCTCCCAGGCTTGCCGAGGGAGGCGCGCCGGGATCGATCGGCCGCGATGACAGGTCCAGCAGCTGATCGGCCCAACGTCCTTGAGTGGCCCCGTATTCAACGCGTCGAGCATCCGGTTCATCCGCTGCGCGAACTCGAACGTCGGTCTTGATGCATCGGTCCAGTTGTCCTGGACGTGGCAATGGGCGCACTCAACGCCGAGTGCCGTCGACCACGCCTGCATCCGGGCGTCAATGATGGTTTGCGCGGACGACTGGGCTGCGACCCCCAGCACACCCGCGAGAACAACGAGTGTCACTCTCATTCGGGCTCATTGTGGGGTGAGGGTGTACTAAACGCCAGCGTTTCGTCCCTCCTGTTTTCACCACAGTCAGGTGCTATTCGCCACCTCGCGCAGCTTCTCGAGGCGGCCGCGGATGGCGGCCGTGAATTGTTCGACTTCTTCCTGGGTGGCGCCACTGGGGCGGAAGCCGGCGCGGAGTTGTTCGTCGCTCAGCGCGCCGGCCAGCTGGTAGAACCATCGGTCTCGATCACTTCGTCACCGGCGCGGCGGGAAAGGTCCGGCGCACCTCTCCGGATCGATTCATCAAGGCAGCCCCCGTGAATCCGCGTAATCCGCGTAATCCGTGGACCAAATTATCTTAGGATTGTCGCGATGAATCGCGCGTGTGGTTTGACACTTCTTGCGCCGGTGTTGTTGGCGATCGTCGTTCATGGGCAAGCACCGGGACCGCCGCCACCCCCGTGGGCGTACACCGTGAACCCGCCCCCGGGACCGAGGCCCGCGCCGGTGGCCGCTGATCCCGCGCCGCAGACCGTTCCCGGCATGAGCGTTTCACTCACGATCGCGCAAACGCGCGACGCGTTCAACCCGCCCGACTGGCATCCCGACGCGCATCCGCCGATGCCCGCCTCGGTCGCGCATGGCCGCCGCCCCGAGTTGCGCGCGTGCGGCTTCTGTCACCTGGTGAACGGGCAGGGGAGACCCGAGAACGCGTCGCTTGCGGGGTTGCCGGCCGCGTACATCATTCAGCAGATGGCCGACTTCAAGAGCGGCGATCGCAAGAGCGCCGAGCCGCGGATGGGTCCGCCCAACGCGATGATCCAGGACGCGAAAGCCGCCAACGATGAAGAGATCACGTCCGCCGCCGCGTACTTCAGCTCGTTCCCGTACAAGAAGTGGATTCGGGTGGTCGAAGCGACGGACGTGCCGAAAACCCGCATCGCCGGTTCGATGCATGTGCCCACCAACGACGGCGCCGAGCCGCTCGGCCAGCGGATCATCGAGATGCCCGAAGATCTCCGCCGCACCGAGTTGCGCGACGGGTCGTCCGGTTTCGTGGCGTATGTGCCGGTGGGCAGCATTGCCAATGGCGAGGCGCTGGTGAAGACCGGCGGCAGCGGAAACACCGTCGCGTGCGGTACCTGCCACGGCGCTGATCTGAAGGGCCTCGGTCCGGTGCCGCCGCTCGCGGGACGATCGCCCAGCTACACGGTGCGCCAGATGTTCGATATGCAGCAGGGCGTGCGAAAGGGACCGTGGTCGGCGTTGATGAAGGCCGCCGTCGAGAAGCTCACCATCGACGACATGATTGCGATCGCGGCGTACACGGCATCACGTGAACCCTGAGTCCGGCCCTCGCAAACGCCTGCCTCCGGCGCTCAAGGCGCTGGCCGTCCTGGTGGTGCTGGCGGTGCTCGGCTACCTGTTTGTGCGCAGCGTCACCGGCGTGCGCTCTGAGCCGTACGAGATCGCGTCCGCGCATCTGTCGGGATGGACGCTTGCGGCCGACTCTGCACAGGACGCGGAAGACGCGGCGATTTCGCTGCGGCCGCCGGCCGAGCTGTCGATGAATCTGTTTCGTCAGCTGTTCAGGCGCCAGATGGAATCGCTGTCAACATCCACCGCACCCGGGATAGTCCTAGCGTTGCGGCGAGAGCTGACGCCGGGCGTGACCGCGACGCAGCTGCTCGCGCTCGCTCGCGAGGCCGGGCTCGACCGCGCGCGGCCGTCACCACGCTGCGTCGGCTATCGGCGCGTGTCGGCGACCGGCGTGACGAGGCAGCTCTACTTCGTGTGGTTCTCGCTTCCGGAGTACGACCGGTTCCGACGGCTGCTGCCACCACACGCGAACGCCAACTACCGCCCGGAGAACCTGTCGCCGGTGATGCTGACGGCGGCCGAGCCGGGATTCAGCGGCTGGCAGCCCGTCGTGGTGGACGAGGCGCGCGACTGCGTCGCGCCGATCACGGTGCGCTAGCAACTGCTCGCGCGGTGTCGTAATTACACAAGACGTCGTGCAGCCATCGGCGCGCTGCTGAGCTAGACTGAGGGCCAATGGAAGGGGCTGTCGCGCTCGTCCTGGCGCTTCTGTCGATTCCTTTTATCCTGCCGCTCGTCTCGTTTTTCATGGCGCGCAAGCTCCGTGGACGCGTCGACGATCTCGAAGCGCGGATCGCTCAACAGGACGATCAGATTCTCCGGCTTTCGAATCAACTCAATAGGCTGAAACAGGAAGGTGTTCCGCCGCCTGCGCCGGTGTTGCCGAAGCCGGTGATCACCCCATCTGTCCCCGAAATCCCGAAGGCACCTCCGGTGACCACTGCGCCGCCGGCACCGGCACCTCCCGAGGCGCCTGAGGCACCCACCCCTCAGGCACCCAAGGCACCGTACGCACCTCAGGCACCTAAGCTTCCGCCACCGCCGAGGCCGCCTCAGCCGATCTTCGATGAACCGCCGCCGCCCGCGCCCGCGTGGACGTTTGACCTCGAGCAGTTCGTCGGCGTGCGCCTCTTCTCCGCGGTCGCCGGCATCGCGCTCGTGTTCGCGGGCGTCTTCTTCCTCCGCTATTCGATCGATCAGGGCTGGCTGCAGCCGCCGGTGCGCGTGGTCATCGGCATCCTCGTCTCGATTGCGCTGCTGGTGGTGTGCGATCGCAAGGCGGCGCGCAAGTATGCGCTGCTCGCCAACGCGATGGACGCGGCCGCCATCGCCATCCTCTTCGCGACGTTCTTCGCCGCGCATTCGCTCTGGAATCTGATTTCCGGAACCCAGGCCTTTGGTCTGCTGGCGCTCGTCACCCTCACCGCGGTGATGCTTTCGATCCGCCACGAGTCGCTCTTTATCGCGGTGCTCGGACTGCTCGGCGGGTTTGCCACGCCGATTCTCCTCTCCACCGGCGAGAACCGCCCCATCCCGCTGTTCGCCTACCTGCTGCTGCTCAACATCGGGCTGGCCTGGGTCGCGTACCGCAACCGCTGGACGATTCTCAGCATCCTCACCTTGGTCTTCACCACCGTCTATCAATGGGGCTGGGTGGCGCGGTATCTCGATGCGGCGCAAGTGCCGCTCGCGATCGCGATTTTCACGGTGTTCCCGGTGGTCGGGTATGGCGTGCTGATGGTGGCGCGCTCGCGCACGCGGGATGAAGCAGACGAGGGCGCCGATGGCCGGTTCGAGTGGACGCTGCTGGCGGCGTCGGTACTGCCGGCGGCGTTCGCGTTGTATCTCGCCGCCACTGCGGCGTATCGCGATCATTACGCGCTGTTATTCGGGTGGATCGTCCTGATCGATGCGGCACTGCTCGCCATTGCGATCGCGCGCTCGTACGAAGCGCTGCACGCGTTTAGCGCCGTCACGACCGTGCTCGCGGTGGTCATCTGGATCTCGACGGCCTACCTGCCCGGCGCGGTGTGGCCGGTGATCGGTTTCGTGGCCCTGTTCGTCGTGTTCTACCTTGCGGCTCCGGCGATTGCGGTACGGTTTGGCGACCCGTTCGAGAGTCTTGGTGAGCACGCGGTCCTGGCGTCGCCGCTGCTACTGGCCGCCTTCCCGCTCCTGGTGATTCGCGAGCCCCGCGCCGAGTCCCCGGTGGTGCTGTTCCCGGCGCTCTTCGCACTCGTGGTGCTGATCGTGTGGCGATCGTTTACGGAGTCGACGGGACGGCTGTATTTCATCGCCGCCTTCTTCGCGCTCGCCACCGAAGCGGCGTGGTCGTCGCAATACCTGACCCCGGCCACGCTGAGACCGGCGTTGATCACGTTTGCGGCGTTCGCCTTGTTGTATCTCGGCGTTCCGCAGATTGCCCGGCGGCGTGGCGCGCCATTGCAGCCGGCCGGCGGCCCCGGGATCGTGCTGCTGCTCGGGTTGCTCCTCTTGGGTTACTTCGCCGACGCCAGAGTGGCCGCGGCCGGATTGTGGGGGCTCGCGCTGCTCCTCGCAATTCTGAATGCGGCGCTGTTCATCGAGAGCGCGAGGGCGTCGCTGCCGATCCTCGCCCTCGCCGGCAGCCTGATTTCCTGGATCGTGCTGATGGGGTGGTGGTCGGAAGCCGCCGCCGCCGTCGGCCTGTTGTCGTCGCTGCTCGTCGTGGTCGGGTTATCGCTGGTGATGGTCGGCGGCTACATCTGGGGCCTGCGCTACCCTTCGACTACGCTCAGGGCAGGCGCGCCGCCGGCCAAGCCGGACCAGCTGCACGTGATGGGCGCGCCGAGGGTGTCGCACGGGTTGTGGCTCGCGCTGCTCGGTCACGGGTTCCTGTTCGCGGTGGCGGCCAACATCGACTGGGCCGTGCCGCCGTGGCCGCTCTTCGGCGCGTTGGCGGTCGTGACGCTCGCGTTCAGCACGGCCGCACTGGCCGCGGGGAACGCCCCTATTCATTTCGCATCGGTGGCGATGACGGCGGTGATCCTGGTGCTGTGGCGCGGCGTCACGCAGCCGTCCGGTTATGCCGAAACGGCGATCGCGGCGTTCGGCGTGCTGGCGGTGTTTTCGCTGGCCTGGATCGCGGTGATGAAACGTTTCGCCGAGATCGCGGCGTTTGCCGCCGTCACGGTCATCGTGATCTCCGAGATCAACCTCACGCTGATGATGACGGCGCCGTCGCCGGCGTCACTGCCGGCCGCCTTGGGCGCGCACGTGATCGGGTTCGTCATTCTGCTCGCCCTGATCACCCGCTACGCCTGGCCGAATGGCGCCTCGCTGGCGGCGCTGCTCGGCGGCATGGCCGCGGGCTCCATCCTGCTGCCGCCGGCGCCGGCCGGTCGCGACGTGCTGATCTTCGCCGCCGTGGTGTACCTGCCCTTTGCGTTGTATCCGCTCCTGCTCGGGGCGCGTGCGCGTGACAATCGCGATCCCTACGTGGCGGCGCTGATTGCCGGTGCGTGGTGCTTCCTGATCGCGCGTCGCGGCATGGCGCTCGCCAATCTCGATTGGATGGTCGGCATTGTTCCGGTGCTGATCGGCGCGGTCACCACGCTGCACCTCAGCCAGTTGCTGCGCATCCAGCCGAAGGGACAACGCGATCTCGGCCGGCTCGCACTGGTGGCGGGCGCCGCGCTCGCATTTCTGACGGTGGCGATTCCATTGCAGCTGCGGCAACAGTGGGTCACCATCGGCTGGGCGCTCGAAGGCGCCGCGGTCGCGTGGCTGTACACGCGGATTCCCCATCGTGGGTTGCTCCTGGCCGCCGTGGGCCTGCTGGGTGCCGTCTTCGTACGTCTTGCGCTCAATCCGTCGGTGTTCGTCTACGAACCGCGCGGCGACATGCGCATTATCAACTGGTATCTCTACACCTACCTGTTGGCGGCACTGGCGATGGGCGTGGCGGCGTGGTTCCTGGCCAAGACCGACGACGATCTTGGCGGCAACCTGCCGCGGCCCCGGCATCTTCTCCCGGCGGCCGCGGGCATCGTGTTGTTCCTGCTGTTGAACATCGAGATCGCCGATTACTACTCGACCGGACCCGAGATCCTGTTTCGCTTTGGATCGAGCATCCAGCAGGATTTGACCTACACGATCGCGTGGCTGATCTTCGGCATCATCACGCTGGCCGTCGGCATCATCTGGAGAGTGCGTCCGGCGCGCGTCACGGCCGTGGCGTTGATCGCGGTGACCGCGTTCAAGTGTTTCCTCTACGATCTCGGTTCGCTCGGCGGGTTGTATCGCGTCGGCGCGTTCGTCGGGTTGGCGGTGTCGCTCGCCCTGGTGTCCCTGGCCTTACAGAAATATGTGCTGGCGCCCGAACAGGAGGCCGCACGATGACCCGCAGCCTGTTGACGCTGGTCGCCGTGGCGGGAGTGACCGCAACGCTGTTGGCGCAGGGAAGTAACGCCGCGCGATTTCAGCGCGAGCGCGGCGCCGAGGTGACCGCGCCGGGGCCGCAGCGGCTGGACGTCGATGTGGCGTTGTTGCAGGGGTCGCAGCCATTCACCGTGATGACCGCGGGCGAGCGCGACATCGCCAACGGCGGCCTCAACGATCTGCGGTTGTTCTCCGCGACCGGCCAGGAGATTCCGTATCTGCTGATGCCGCCGTCACCTGATGTGCCGCAGTTCATCTCGGGCCGGGTCTTACCGATCACGGCCACCGACACGCCGAATGCGAAGGCCAGTGGTTTCGAAGTGGACTTCGAAACGCTCGGCGCCATCGATGCGATCGATCTCAGCGGCGTCCGCGCGCCGTTCCTGAAGCGCTTCAGGCTCGAGGCCAGCGGCGACCGCACGCGATGGACGCAACTGATTGCCGAAGGCACGGCGTTCAACCTGCCGGCGGACCAACTGGCGCACACGCGCATCGAATTCGAACCCGGCGAGTACCGGTATGTGCGCGTGACCTGGGACGATACCAACAGCGCGCGCGTGGCGCCGCCGGATGCGGTGACCGCCAGACGCGTGACCTCGTCGTCTTCGGGACCGATCCTCCGGGCGCCGATCGCAATCGGGCAGCGTCCCAGCGAGCCGGGACGCAGCCGATTTCGGCTGACATTGCCCGCCGCCCGGCTCCCGATCGTCGCCGTCGAATTGACGGTGGGCGGCGGTCATGTGTCTCGAGACGCGGTGGTGCTCGAGGCCTCGCTGGTTGGCGAGCAGGCGCAGCCGCGGATTATCGGCAACGCGAAGCTGGTCCGCGTGGTCCAGGACGGCATCAATGCAGACGCGCTGCGCATCCCGATTCGGCAGCCGCGCGAGCCGCAACTGGACCTGGTGGTGGACAACGGCGACAATCCGCCGCTGCTGCTGGAGGGTGTGACGGCGGTGTTCGCGGAACTGCCGTGGATCTATTTCGAGGCCGCGCCCGGGCCCGTGGTCGCGCGCTTCGGCGATCCGCGACTGGCGGCGCCGCGCTACGACCTCGAAGCGGTGCGCGACACCATCCCCACCGTGCCGGCGCGGGCCGTGTGGCGCCCCGACCCGCCGCGCGCGCTGGCTCCCGAATCCGAAGGGTTGCCGATGCCCGACGTCGGCGGCGCCCTGGCCACCGATGGGTTTGAGTACCTGCGGGAGATTCCCGCGGGACCGGCCGGCTTGATCAGCATTCCGCTCGATGCGGCCGTGATGGCGCACAGCGGGATCACGTCGCGCCGGCTGACCGATCTGCGCGTGATCGATCGCAGCAGCCTGCAGGTGCCGTACCTGCTCGAGAAACGCGACGAACCCTTGATCGTCGACACCACCTTGGAACGGCGTGATCTGCCGTCCGGAGTTCAGGCGCCTGGCGGCCGCATCACGTCGTACGTGGTGCGCCTGCCCTTTGAGAAGTTACCGGATGCCAGGCTCGTCCTCAGCACGCAGGCGCGCGTGTTCAAGCGGTCGGTGACCGTCGGCAGCGTCTCGCCGGCGACCGATCGGATCCCGGCGCGGCTGATCACCCACGGCAACGTCACCTGGGTGCATGCCGACGAAGCCACGGCGGCACCGACCGTGACGTTTCCACTACCCGAGTCGCCCGCGGGTGATCTGTTCGTGATCGTCGAAGAGGGCGACAACCAGAATTTGCCGCTCCAGAAGGCCACCATCCTCCTGCCGTCGTATGCGATGCGATTGTTCCGGCGTCCCGACTTGCCGCTGCGATTGATCTACGGCAAAGACCACGTGCCCGCGCCCCGCTACGATCTGCAGTTGCTCGCGCCGCGAGTCATGGGACGTCTCGCCGAGGAGGTGGCGCCCGGGCCCGAACAACGCTTCGGCCCGTCGGCAGCCCCGAGCGCCGTGGAGATGGTGCCGCCCGTGGTGTTCTGGTCGGTGCTGGCGCTCGCCGTGCTCGTGCTGCTCGCGCTGATCGCCCGGTTGATGCGCCGGGAAGCTTAGCGAGGCTCCGCCTGAGACCGGCGAGCATGGATGACGCGGCTCCACCTCGCTAAGGGCAGTGTTGTCTTGCCCCGCCTCCGGCGGGGCGAGACGTCTTGAAGGGTCGGTCGAAAACTTGTCTGATTCGCATGGATTTCGACCCTTCAAGACGTCTAACAGCGGCGTTACTTCCCGACCCTGACGCGTCCGGGCTGCATCACGAACGCCAGCTCGCGCGGGTCGCCTGGTCGATCGGGCGCAACCGTGTCGGACGACAATCGCAAATCGTTGACACCCGAACGCGTCGCCGAAGCCGGCGCTTCGATCCGGCATTCGGTCCACGCCCCTGCCGGCAAGGGGCACGACGATAACGCAACGCCATTGAGTGAGGCCCGAAGCGTCGCCCCGTTTGCGTGCGCCGCACGCAACGTAAGGATGAATCGCAGCTCCGCAGGCGCATCCATTCGCCACCGCACCGCCGACGTCAGTCGCGACCATCGGAAGTGCTGCGTTCCGGCATCTTCCGAGAAATGCCAGCCGGTACTGAAGAACGAGTCATTCGCCGGACCGATATCGAGCGCCCCGCTTGCGGGCAGCGAGGGAATTGGCTGCCGGCAGACACGGACGGCGTGATCGTTTGATTCGAGCGTCGCGTGCACCGCGGTGAGACCCGGCGGCAAGGAGAACTGGAAGACCGCCCGCGTACCCGGCGCGCCATCGAGCACGAGCCGGCGACGAGCCTCATCGATCGAGACTTTTCCGCGCCCGTTCGTCAATCGCAGGCGCCAGTCGCCCGGTGCCCCGGCATCGGTCAGGGAAATCTCCGCTGGAATCTGGCGGCCGTCGATGGTTGCGTACCACCCGCCATCCTGAAGAGTATTCGACACGTCCACGCGCTGTCCTGTTCGCAGGACCTCACACGGCGTTTCCCCACGCAAGACAAACGCGATCGGCGACACGCGGACGCCAGGTTCTTCGCCGGGCGCAGCCGTCCAGCGTCCGATCACCCGTCCGTTCGGACTGAGTGCGACGGCGGCAAGTCCACGATCGATCGCGACGAGCACGTCATCGCCCCATCTGATCGTGGGGCCATTGTCACGCGCCTCGATGGTGAGGGTGCGTCCGATCAGCTCGCGGCTGATCGATGCCTCGGTGTTGGAGAGTTGGAATTCGGCGGCGCCTCCCGTGGTTGACAGATTCGCGCCAAAGTTAGGGGGGCGGCCAACGTCACTGGGCGGCTGTCCGGGCAGTGAAGCGACCGGCATCAGCATCCCAGCCGTGGCCACGGCGATGGTGGTTCCCGTCGGCTGGCGGCCACGCCATTGTTCCCATGGCTGTTCGGAGAGCGCGGTGGGTTCGAAAACCAGACCTTGTGAGGTGAGCCACGGCACGGCTTCTTCAAGTGCGAACACCTGGCGTCCTTCGGCCGCGGCGGCCCTGACGGGAATCGCATCGTTATCCAGCAGATGCGGATTCGGATCCGGGTCGTACTCGTTCGAGTAGTGCAGGTAGTTGAGGATGCGGGCGATGAAATAGTTATGCGCGACCAGCGCGCTGTCTGGCGGCAAACGTGCGTAGAGCGCGCGCAAGGCCGGGCCTTCGCCGGGCTGACGCAACCGTTCGATCGACGGGTGAATGGAGTAGATGTTCCAGATCGGCAGCAGCATGGCCAAGGCGCCGGCTCCGATCAGGGCGCCGTCACGGGAGGTGACTGCGCGAACCGCGGTTTGGAGGCCGAACGCTGCGAGTGGCCAGAGCAGCACGACCACCGCCGTGAGGAAGCCCACGACGTCGCCCCACAGATTCGCGATCATGCCGAGCGTTCCTGCCGCGCCGCCGGCAATCAGCAGCACGTCCGCGTGGCGCCGCCAGATGCCGACGCCGATCGCGAACAGGACCAGCGCCACAGGAACGGCGCCCATGTGAACCTGCAGTCCTTCCAGCAGCATCGGCACCTCGATGCCGACCACCTTGTCCGCGGCCTGGTAGAACCGCGCCCACGACACATCGCGCGCGATGATCACGTCGTAGACGCCACGAATCGTGGTGGCGCGGGCTTCGAGATAGGGCGCGCCCTGAATGGTGCGCAGCGCGATGAACCCGTATTGCGCCACACCGAGCGCGCCGATGATCGCGCAGATAGCGACGACGCGCGGCTTGAGCACCGATCGATCCCTGGCGATGCCGTAGATCAACCCCGCGGGGATCAACCCGACAATGGTGAGGTGATTGCCGAGGCCGGCGGCAAAGACGGCGCATGCGGCGTAGAGTCTTCCGCCTACGCGGCCGGAAGGCCGCTCCGGCGTGACCTCGCCGGAGCTCGCTCCGCGAGCGGAGGCGGGCCAGAGAGTGCGTGTTTGCATCCACGCGATCAGCAGATAGATCGTCCACGCCGACATCAGCGCCGCCAGCGAATAGACTTCGGCGGTCACCGAATTGCTCCACAGCGGAAAGCCCGTGGCCGCGGCGAATGCCGCCGCGGCGGCCAGTAGTCGCGACACGTTGAGGCGCCGCGCGATCAGAAAAATGCAGACGCACGACAAGACGCCACACACCGCCGAGAACAGGTTGACGCGATAGGCGAGCGTGCCAAGCGGCACGCGCGTGAACAGGTAGGTGGCGATGGTGTAGAACGGGTAGCCCGGTGTGTGGGCGGTGCCGAGGACCTGTCCGAGAAACTGAAACTTCGGCGAATCCTCGGTGCCGCCGACGTCGGGCCTGAGCGTGGCGAGAAAGAGTGCGCCCGTCAGCAGGGCGACCGCGATCGCCCACACGGCATCGCGCCTGTTCACCTGCTGGGTTTTCGCTTGTCGAGGTACGCCGCCTTGAGCGTGTCCACGAAACGCTGATCGACGAGACCCGGCGGATTGCCCTGGTAATTGAGGCTCTTCTCGGCGCGGAACTTGTCGACGGCCGCAATGGCCTCGTCGTCGAACACGGCGTAGTCGCGCGTGTAGCTCGCCGCCGCCTGCTTCGCCTCCGCCAGCGCCTTCTCGTAGGCAGCCGGATTCGACTTGCGCAGCTCCTGCATCTTCGGCGAGTTGGCATTGGGCGGCGCCGATGGGAAGGTGGCGAGCGACGGACGCCAGTAGCCGAGCGCGTGCAGCATGCGCTTGAGCTCGACGACGTCCTGGCCTGCCACCTTCGAGAACGTCCGATAGCCGAGCCGCCGTCCGGTGGTGTAGTAGATCCGCTTCATCTCGCCGACGGGCTCAGGGTGCTCGCCGACTTCGATCGCCAGCGCGATGTGATCGCCGCCGCGGCCCGGATCGTTCGGATCCGCGATCTTGATCGCCGCCGACTGCAGGTTGCCGAACCGGCGGTCGCCGCCCTTGTTCTGGCCGGCTTCCATGGCGAGGATCATCCGCTCCGCGAGCGCCATGCCGGTGCCTTCGGTGGATTCAAACGTGCGCGCCACGGCGTCAATCACTTCCGGACCGACCATGATGTTGGCCTGCACGGTGTAGTTCAGCCCCTGCTTCGAGCCGGCCCAGTTGCCGTTGTTCTTGCCGGTGTGCGCGGCCGCGCGTCCCTTCATGTCGATCATGCCGAGCTGCCGCGACTCGCGCTGTTGATCGTCCGCGAGCAACTGCGCCACCACCGCCGAGGGCTCGACCCCCTTCGCCATCAGGTCGAGTCCGCGCGGTCCGTATTCGACCACCGTCGACGCCTGCGTGCAGACCGCGCCGATGCCGGCGCGCACGTGCGGCACCGCACGGCCCACAAACGGCACGCGCGTGGTCACGGCGGCGCCGGATTGCCCGGTGGCCGGATCGATCGCACACAACGAGAACGTCGAGTAGTGGGGATGGCCTTCGTCATTGAGGGTGACGCCATCGGCCGCGCGTTGCTGCGCAGCCGGCGAGATCGACGCGATGGCGGCCAATCCAAATAACGCAATAAGTTTCTTCATCGTCGCACCTTGTGCACGCTGTGCACGCTGTGCACCTTGTGCACTGTTAATTAACCCAAAGACCGCGGGTAATGGTCGGTGAGCCCGCGGCCTCGAACCAGTCGATGCCTTCGCTGACGAGATCGAACTTCAAGCCGTAGCGTCCGGGTTTCTCCGGCGCGGGAATCTCGATCGTCACCTGTGTGAAATGCCCGGGCGGGAGATCGTCCGGCAGCCACGCGCGCGCGTAGTCGCGATCGATGAGCGTGCCGTCCGGCGCGACCAACTGCGCACCCAGCCGCACCAGGCGGCGTCCCGAGCTGGTGTTCTTCCGGAACGGCCGCGACGACACGTTCTTCACCCTGGCCGTGAGCGACAACGTGGTGGCCGGCTTGACCAGGAACGGCAGGTTGGGCAGCACCGTGTGCACGTCGATCTCGGCCCGCGGCGTGCCTCCCGGAATGGCATTGCCGAGCCCGCTGTTGTCCCAAATCTCATGCGTGATGCGCTCGTTGTCGGGAGTTCCCGGCGCGAAGCGGCGCGAGAACGCATTCTCGGGATGATCGGTGATCTCCCAGCACAGGCGGTCGACGCCGATCTCCGCGGCCAGGTGGCGCGCCTTCGCCATTTCCTCGTCGCTGTCGTTCCAGTTGAACAGGATGTAGCGCCAGTTCACGAACGGCAGGTCGCGGCCGGTCTTGGCGCGCTCGTCGAGGAGCGCGCGCAGGTTCGCAATCGCCTTGTCGAAATTGCCGCGCTGCCGGTACTTGACGTAGGTCTCCTGTGATGCGCCGTCGAGCGAGAAGGTGACTTCGTCGATCCCTGACCGCGCCAGTTGCCGGACTTTCTCCTCCGTAAACGCCAGTCCGTTGGTGCTGGTGTAGAGATAGATGTGCGGAAACGTCGTCTTGATGTACTCGCACATCTCGACGGCGCGCTTGTGCAGGAAGGCTTCGCCGTAGTTGAAGAAGTCGATGCGGCCGAGCGTCGGTCCGGCTTCGTCGATCACCTTCGTGAACAGATCGAAGTCGAGCATGCCCGCCTGGCGCGTGCGCGTGATGCCGGTCTCGGGTGCGCAGACCGCCTGGTTGCAGGAAATGTTGCAGGCCGCGGTGCACTCGATATACAGCCGCCCAGGGATCGGGCTGACGGTCAGCTCGCGCTGGGGCGGTGCGTGATCGTCGGCGAGCGGCAGCTTCAACGGGCAGTCGCCGCAGAAGCTCGATCCGCCCTGGTTGAGGTCGGCCCGCAGTTGCGACGCGACCGGCCCCTGCCAGATGCCGGCAATCGACGTGGTGCGCGCGTCGCCCAGCACGCGCTTCGCGTACGGGTCGGCGCAGCCGCATACCATGCGGCCGTCGCACAGCATCACCCCGATCTGCCACGGCCACGAGCAGGTGTAGCGGGTCGCGAGGTAATTCTCAGACATTCGATTTCGGATCTCAGCTGGCGGATGGCGGATCTGAATTCTTGCGCAATTTTCTCAGGTACGATTCGAGCTTGTCGTTCTCGTACTTCACCTGGTTGAGAAAAATGCTTTCGGCGAGATACTCGCGCCGCTCGTCGTCGGTGAGCTGATCGATCAGGTAATCGATCTCGCGCTTCATGTCCTCGAACGATCGCTCCAGCTCCTTGCGCGCGGTCACCTCGTGATAGAGCGCCTCGAGGACCGCCAGCAGGTCGCCGTCGAGGACGATTTCTGCGCCGGACGTGGTCTTGATGCGTCTCATAGTTGAGCACCCGTCTGCGTCATCTGCGTCATCTGCGGCTTAGCTCCCGAAGCTGCCGAGGGCGCCCGCCTCGTCCGGAAACATCTTCAGGAAGTTGTGCGCCCCCGTCATGGTCAGCATCGTCTCGACGCGCTTGTTGACGCCGGCGAGGCGCAGCTCGCCGCCGGCCGCGGTGGTCTGGCGGTAGAGATCCATCAGGCAGCCGATGGTCGCCGAGTCCACGTAGGTGACCTGCGACAGGTCGATCATCACCTTCTTGTCGCCGCTGGTCAGCAGCCCCATCACGGCGCCGGAAAAATCCGCCAGCAGCGGATACATCAGGCGCGTCTCGCCGACGCGGACGATGGCGATGCCTTGAGCACGATCGGTCGTGAGATTCATTCCTTTACCTCTTCATCCGTCTCTCGTATGCGTTGAACCTGTTCATCCGTCTCGCGAATGCGCTGCACCTGGCGGGCCAGCTCGGTCCGTCCGCGGTTGATGCGCGATTTCACGGTGCCTTCCGGCAACCCCAACTGATCGGCAATCTCCTGGTACGACAACTCCTGAATGTCGCGCTTGATCACCGCTTCGCGCAGCGTCGGCGGCAGCTCCGCCATCGCCTTGCGCAGCAGCTCGACCCGGTCGGCCTGCTCGAGCGCCTGATACGCGCTCTGCCCCGGCGCGGCCGGCGTCAGCTCGCCGGCGTCGACGTCGCGATCGATCGTCTCCCGTTCCTTCCGCACGCTCCGGTAGTGATCGATGCACAGATTGCGGCTGACGCTGACCAGCCAGGTCTGGAAATTGGCGCGCCGGTCGAACGTGTGCAGCGACTTGAAAATCTTGAGGAAGATGTCCTGCGTCAGGTCCTCGGCTTCGTCGTGCCGGCCGGTGAACTTGTAGGCGATGTTGAACACCTTCCGGCGATGCTGCCTGACGATGTCTTCCCATGCCCCCTGGTCGCCGCCGAGGCATCGCTGGATGAGCGTGTCGATCGCATCAGTAGGGACCGAAGGGTCAGACATTGCTGGTGAACCGGGAACGACTCGTCCCCGACCCGGAATCATACCATCCCGGTCATGCCGGCTAAGCCACAGCGGCGCCCGGGAACCAGTGAGAACGCGCCGCAGGCCGAGGTGAAACGATAGAATCGACGCAGTGGCCTCCACCACTCCTTCGACCCTTTCAGACCAGCGGACCGCGCGGCTTGGCGACATCGCCGCGTCAGCCGGCACGCCCTGCTACGTCTACGACGCCGGCACCATCCGCGCCGCCTACGCCACCCTCGATCGCGCCTTCGACGGCTATCCGCACGCCATTCACTACGCGCTGAAGGCCAATTCGTCGCTGGCCGTGGTGCGGCTGCTGCAGTCGCTCGGCAGCCACGCCGACGCCAATTCCCTCGGCGAGGTGGACGTCGCGCTGCGGTGCCGGTTCCGCCCGGATCAGATCGTCTTCACCGGCGTCGGCAAGAGCGCGGCGGAGATCGATCGCGCGGTGTCGCTCGGACTGCTCGCGATCAACGTCGAGTCGCCGGGGGAACTCGATCGGATCGATCAGCGGGCGATCGCGCAGGGCGTGCAGGCGCGCGTTGCCCTGCGCGTCAATCCCGACATCGACGCGAAGAGCCATCCGCACATTTCCACGGGCCTCAGGTCGAACAAGTTCGGCGTGCCGATCGACGAGGCGCCGGCGCTGTTCCGCGAGATGGCGTCGCGGCGCGGCTTGCAGCCGGTCGGCGCTCACGTGCATATCGGCTCGCAGATCACCACGCTCGATCCGCTCGAGAAGGCGGCGCAGTCGATCGTGTCGCTCGCGCACGCGCTCCGCGCCGAAGGCATCGAGCTGCAGCATCTCGACATGGGCGGCGGGCTGGGGATTTCGTACGATGGCAGCCCGGTGGCCGACCCGGCGGCCTACGTCCGCGCGCTCGTCGGCGCCACACGCGGCAGCGGACTCACGGTCGCGATCGAGCCCGGCCGCGTGCTCGTCGGACCCGCCGGCGTGTTGCTGACCAGGGTCGTGGACGTCAAACAGTTTCCCGGTGCGAAGCGCTTCGTCGTGGTCGACGCGGGGATGACCGAGCTGATGCGGCCGGCGTTGTACAACGCGTATCACCGCATCGAGCCGCTCGTTCGCCGCGCCGGTGACGACACCGTCGTCGACATCGTCGGTCCGATTTGCGAGAGCACCGACGCCTACGCCCGGGATCGCGCCTTCCCGCCCGTGCAAGTTGACGACCTGCTGGTGGTCCACGATGTGGGCGCGTACGGCGCCGTGATGGGCCACACCTACCTGCGCCGGCCGCTGCCGCCCGAGGTCATGCTGGATGGGGACCAGTGGCGCATCATCCGTCGGCGTCAGACCCTCGACGAGTTATTGGCGTTAGAAACTGAATGATTGCCAAGACCCAAGACCCAAGACCCAGGACCGCTGGGCACTTGATCGCTTTCGAAGGCCTCGATCAGAGCGGGAAACAGACCCAGGCGGAACGATTGCTCGAAGCGTTTCGCGCGGCCGGGCAGCGGGCCGAGTTCCTGACGTTTCCCGCATACGAAACCGCGATCGGCGACGAGATCGACAAGGCCCTGCACGGCCAGCGCGATTACCAGCCGGATACGCTGCAGCTGCTCTATATCGCGAATCGTTTTGAATTCAAGCCCAAGATCGAATCCTGGCTCGCCGCCGGTACCATGGTGGTGTGCGATCGGTATCTCGCGTCGAGCATCGCCTACGGCGAAGCACAGGGCGTGGATGGCCCGTGGTTAGCGGAGATCCAGCGCTTGCTGCCGCAGCCGTCACTGACGATCCTGCTCGACATCCCACCGGACGCCTCGCTGAACCGTAAGCAAGTGGCGCGCGACAAGTTCGAGCGCGATCTGCCGATGCTGGGCCGCGTGCGGGAAAGCTACCTGCGCCAGGCCG